>CAYMXT010000172.1:0-9083 GCA_964394415.1 uncultured Planctomycetales bacterium | reverse complement strand
GCCTTCGACAGCACCGGCGCGATGCGGCGGGCCCTGATGCTCGTGCTCGAAAAGGCGCTTGAGCTGGGCCAGGAGGCGCAGCGCGACCAGCGGGCCGGACAGCTCAACATGTTTGGCGAGTTCGAGGCGGTCGCGCCGCCGAAGCCGCCGCCGATCGGGACCGAGGAGTGGTCCGACTCCGAGATGCTCGCGTACGAGAAGGCGACGCTCGGATTCTACATCACGAAGCACCCGCTCACGCAGTACGAAGAGCTGGTCACGCGCTTCAGCACGACGGACACCGCCGGACTGGCTCGCCTGGCCGACGGCACGCAGGTCGTGCTCGGCGGGCTGATCGCGCACGTGCGGGCGGTGCCGATCAAGGCGGGGCGGTCGGCGGGCAAGAAGCTCGTGATCGCGAAGCTGGAGGATTTCGCGGGGGCCGTCGAGGCCGTCGTCTTCCCCGATCAGCAGGCCGCCGTCGCCGCGGCCCTGCGTCCCGATGCGATTGTGTTTATCGAGGGCGCCGTCGATCGTCGTCGCGAGGAGCCGAGCCTGCGCACCGCCCGCGTCGTGCCGGTCGAAAACGCCCGGCGGGTGTACGCCCGCGAGGTGGTGGTGCGGGTCCGCGAGCGGAGCGACGTCGGTCCGGTGCTGCCGGCTTTGCGGGAGCTGTGCCGCACATACAGCGGCGGGTGTCCCTTGTATCTCGACATCGGCCTGCCCGACGGCCGCAGCGCCTTCGTCCGCACCGGCGAAGCCACGGCCGTCAATCCCTGTCTGGAGTTCCTCGAAGCCGCCCGCCGCCTGCCGGGCGTCGCGGAGGTGCGCTGCGCGGGGCCGCGGGGGACGGTATAGCGGCGCGTCCACGATCGAGCCGGCACAACCGCATCGCGGCGGCTTCGCGCCCAGTTCCGACCCCGCTAAGATGGGCCGTAGTGCTTCTGCTGTGAGGCGTTGACATGACCAGCGTGGTCCGCGCTTTCAAAGCCAGTATCTCCGAAAGGCCGAAGGCAGTTCCCGGCGTTCCACACCCGATTCCCTACCAGGGGAGCAAGCGCCAGCTCGCCCGGTTGATCGTAGGCTATCTTCCGGAGAGCGTGGAGCGCCTGGTCGAGCCATTCTGCGGTTCCTCCGCGGTGTCACTGGCGGCCGCGCACCTGCGCCGGGCGTCACGATTCGTGTTGAACGACGTTAACGCGCCGCTCATGGACCTATGGCGGGCCATCCTGGACGCTCCCGATGAGTTGATTGCGGGCTACCGACGCCTGTGGCAGCAGCAACATGGCGACGAGCGCGAGTTCTACGACCGCGTTCGCGCCCGGTTCAATCGTCACCAGCGTCCCGACCACTTCCTCTACCTGCTTGCCCGCTGCGTGAAGGCGGCGATCCGCTACAACTCCCGCGGCCAGTTCAACAACAGCCCCGACAACCGTCGCAAGGGCGCCCATCCCGACACGATGGCTTGGCACATTCAGCGCGCTTCGCAACTGCTGCGTTGCCGCACCGTGCTTTCAACGTGTGACTATCGCGACGTGCTGGCGGGCGCCCGACCGACGGACGTTGTGTATCTCGATCCACCGTATCAAGGCGTCTGCGGCACGCACAATCACAGGTACCTGAAGGGCGTTGACTTTCAGGAGTTCGTAGCTTCGCTCGCGGCGCTCGCGGCGCGCGCGGTTCCCCTTATCGTCAGCTACGATGGGCGAACCGGCGACAAGGTCCACGGCCACCGACTTCCTGCTGCCCTGGAGTTGGTGCATCTTGAGGTGCCGGCCGGTCGCTCAACCACCGAGACCCTGCTCGGTAGAGCGGCACACACGTACGAGTCGTTGTACCTGTCCAGGTCTCTTGTCGAACGAGTCGCGCGCGAGCACTTCACACAACGGGCGACCCGACCGCGCCAACACAGTCTCTTCGGAACCGAGCTTGCGTAAGCCCAGACTGCCCGCGCTGCTGGATCGGCTACTGAAACAGGTCCAGGGGAAGCGCGCCCGGATCGTCGTCGAACACATCCGCAAGCACGGGGCGATTACGACCCGCGAACTCCAGGAGAAGTACGGCTACGATCATCCGCCCCGCGCCATCAAGGACGTCACGGACCAGGGTGTCCCGATTGCGCGGCGGACCGTGGCAGACACGAACGGACGCCGCATTGCCGAGTACCGCTTCGGCGATCCAGCGCAAATCCTCGCAGGCCGCGTCGGAGGACGGCGTGCGTTTCCCAAGGCATTCAAGCAGCAGTTGCTGGAGCGCCACAGCGAGCGTTGCGGTCTCTGCGACGCGTCGTTCCCCGGTCGCGCGCTGCAAATCGACCACCGCGTCCCCTACGAGGTTGCGGGGGATTCCCAGGCGACGACGCTGGACGCAAACGAGTTCATGTTGCTCTGCGGCTCGTGCAACCGCGCTAAATCATGGTCGTGCGAGCACTGCGACAACTGGCGCCTACCGAAGAAGTCGGGCACGTGCCACACATGCTATTGGGCCTCGCCGGAATCGTACCAGCACGTGGCGCTGGTCCAACTGCGCCGCCTCGACCTGAGTTGGTCTGACCAGGAGATTCCCGACTTTGAGGCGTTGCGAATCCGCGCGGCGAGGAGCGGCGCGGCACTACCACTCTATGTCAAAGCGCTGCTCCGAGCGCACGTGCGCGCCACGTAGGCACAGGACCAAGCGTGGTCGTGAAGTGGCGCGTCGCTTCTCGGTCGGCCGGCTCGGCAACGACTGCTTCGACGGCCGCCGCGCCCCCGCGGCGGCATGCAACCAGTACCTGCGGATGTGCCGGGTCGCACTGGCCCGGGTGCATGCGCGGATCAGTAGCGTATATTGTCGTGGCGGGTTACAAGCTCAGGTTCTCCATCCTTCGCTGGAGTGACTATGACCGACCCAACAACAACCATCAAAGCCCACTGCAACCGGTGCCTCGGCGAAACGCACCACTTCGTCGTCGCCTCCAAGAAGCAAGATTACAACGAGGAATTACCCGACGGAAGCTGCGGGTATTGGGAAACCACTCTCTACGAAATGCTGGAATGCTGCGGTTGCGAGAGTATCACACTTCGTTCCACGTACCGATGGATTGGCGACCCGGACACGGTCGTTACCTACTACCCGCCCGCGGTCACCCGGCCCAGACCCAAGTGGTTTCCACTGTCTCTAAACTTAATTCACCAGGCAAGATTGACCTCGCTGTTCAACGAGGTATACGCAGCGCTGCACGCGGGCAGCAATTGTCTTGCGATGATGGGAGCCCGCGCGCTGATCGACCTGGTGATGGTCGACAAGGTCGGCGACCAAGGCTCTTTCCCCGAGAAACTCGCGGCGATGGAGAGGGCCGGCCACATCAGTGGGACGAATCGCAGGTACTTGCAGTCGGCGATCGAAGCTGGCAGCGCCGCAGCACATCGGGGGCATCGCCCGGATGACAAGGACGTCAATCGCGTAATGGACATTGTTGAAAACCTCGTGCAAGCAGCGTATGTCCTGCCGGCCGCGGCAGAGGCCTTGCACGAGAACACCCCGTCTCGTCCCCCAAGAGCATCGACCCCGTGAGGTGTCGGTTGCGCCGGTGCTGCCACCGGCTGTCAAGGGTCAGTTGGCACCCTACGGCCGACACGGGGGTCGGCCGCTACACCCGCTTCAGCCGCTCCAGCACGCCACGCAGCAGCAGCGGCCAGGCCACGGTGGCGTCGGCGTAGACCTCCGCGTGCCGGCCGCCTTCCTTTTCCGACACGAACTTGCCCCACGACACGCCTTCCGAATACGTGCAGCCGGAGAGGCCGCCCCAGTGGACCGGCTCGGGACAAACCCGAATCGCATAGTGAAACCGGATGTGCCGGCCGTGACGACCCCTCGTCCGGCGGTCGAGGATCTCGCCGAGCGGGCCGACCTGCTGCGCCCAGTTCCGCGGCACGCCGCCGCCGATCGTGAAGATGCCCAGCCGCTCGGCGCCGGCGACGCGCTCGTAGTAGTCCGCGATGTCACGCCAGAGGTCGATCCGCACCGGCGGACGCTTGCGCTCCGCGGCGAGCAGATTGTGGACGAACACATCGAGCCCCAGCTCGCTGTCGGTCATCGCCGGGACGTACACCGGGATCTTCTTCGCCGCGGCGGACTGGAGGATGCCGCGGCCTTTGTGGCGTTTGCGCACGATCTCGCCGATGCGCCAGTTCAGCTCGTGGCTGCCCAGCGCCTGGTCCGTCGGCAACGTGGTGAGCACGTGCTCCAACAGCTCGGCCGCCTTTTCAAGGTTCGCTTCGAGCTCGAGCGTGTCATAGACCCGGCAGTAGCCCTCGTCATACAGCTTCTCGTCGCTCCAGTGCGGGTCATGGCGGAAATGCGTGCTGCCGGACTGCTCGATGAGGCCGTGGCACATCAGGGCGCCGGTCGCGACGACGGCGTGCAGCAAACCCTGGTCAATCATCTCCGTGATGAGCAGGCCCTGCTTGGCAATCGTCATCGCCCCGGAGAATGTGCCAACGATGAGACACTTCTTGTCGCGGGCCATCTCGCAGAGGATGTCGGCGGCCTCGCCCAGGCTCCGCCCGCTGAACGCGGTCTTCGACATCGCCGCGAGCAGGTCAGAACACGAGCTGGTTTTTCGGACGTCGATGGGCTCGAGCGGCCGAAAGCGGTGCGACCAGCCGTCCGCGAGCTTCTCCACCCCGCGCGCGGCGGGTTTACGCTTGGTTTTGGCCACGGTACCGTCTCCTGCGCCGGTTTACCGGCGGCCCGGTTGGCCGGGCGGGCAGTGGTGTAGCCGACCCGCCGGAGGCTGTCCAGTGGCCACGTGAGGTCGCTATGCGCCAGGCCCCCGCCACCGCCGTGCAGGCTGAATTCCCGCGTCAATTCGTGGCCGCCGGTGCCGATTTTGGCACGTGGGCGACTGCGGAGCCGTACTTCCGTGAGCTGGCCGAGCGGCGGCTGGGCAGCCGGGAGGAGCTGGAGCGGTGGCTGTCCGAACTGAGCGAGCTGGAGGCCTGCTTCGACGAAGAGAGCATGCGGCGGTACACCGCCATGACCTGCCAGACCGACGACGCGGAACGGCAGCAGCGCTACCTGGACTTCATTGAAAACGTGCAGCCGCACGCCGAGCCGTGGCGGGACATCCTGCGGCGCAAGCTGGTCGCGGCGGCGGACGCGCTCGTGTTGCCGCCGACGCGGTACGAGGTGCTCCTGCGCAGCACACGGACCGGAATTGAGCTGTATCGTGAGGAGAACATCCCGCTGCTGGTCGAGGACCAGAAGCTGCGGACGGAGTATCAGGCGCTCACCGCGGCGATGATGTGTTCGTACGACGGCCGTGAGCAGACGCTTCAGCAGATGGCGAAGTACCTCGAGGAGCCCGATCGCAAGGTGCGGGAGACGGCTTGGCGGCTGGCCGCGGACCGCTTTCTCGCGGACGGCGAACAGCTTGACGGGCTGTATGAGAAGATGGTCGCGCTGCGACACCGCATCGCGACGAACGCCGGCTGCTCCGATTACCGCGCGTACATGTTCCGCGCGATGGAACGGTTCGACTACACGCCGGCCGACTGTCTCGCGTTTCACGATGCGATCGAGCAGGTGTGCGTGCCCGCCGTCGGACGCCTCGCCGCGGAGCGGAAACGCAAGCTGGGGTTGCCATCGCTGCGGCCGTGGGACATGGCGGTGGACCCGGACGGCCGGCCGCCATTGCGGCCGTTCGAGACCGACGAGCAGCTTGCCGGGGGGTGCAGCCGGATTTTCCATCAAGTGGATACCGAGCTGGGGCGCATCTTTGACGGGCTGCACGAGCGCGGGTCGTTTGACCTGGGCAGCCGCAAGGGCAAGGCCCCCGGCGGTTACCAGGTGATGTACCACGAACGCCGGTTGCCGTTCATCTTCATGAACGCGGTGGGGACGGAGCTGGACGTGCGGACGCTGCTGCACGAGGGCGGACACGCGTTCCACAGTTGGGCGTGCCGGCACGAACCGTGGCTCGCGTACCGCAGCGCCCCCATCGAATTCGCCGAGGTCGCGTCGATGGGCATGGAATGCCTGGCCCTGCCATTCAACCGCGAATTCTTCCGCGACGAGACGGCCCGGGCGACGCGGCGGTTCTTCGAGAAGATCGTCGCGTTCTTCCCGTTCATGGCGTCGATTGATGCGCATCAGCACCATGTGTACACGCACGTCGCCGACGGCCTGGAGAAATGGAAGGACCATTGGCAGACGCTCACACGCCGGTTCGGGCCGGAGATCGATCTGAGCGGCCTGGAACGCTACGACCGGCGGAGCTGGCAGCGGAAGCAGCACGTGTACGAGGTGCCGTTCTACTACGTCGAGTACGGCATCGCGCAGCTTGGGGCGCTCCAGGTGTGGAAGAATTCGTTGAACGACTACGCCCAGGCGGTGGCGCTGTATCGCCAGGGGCTCGCGCTCGGCGGTTCGCGGCCGTTGCCGGAGCTGTTCGAGGCGGCGGGCTGCCGGTTTGATTTCTCGACGGAGACGATGAAGCCGCTGATCGGAGCGGTGATGCAGACGATCGGGATGAACTCAGCTTGAGGCGGCGGGACGCCGGGTGTGAGGGCCGCGGATGGCCGAACCGTCGCGTTTGCGCGTCAACGAGATCTTCCACTCGGTGCAGGGCGAAGGGACGCGCGCGGGGGTGCGCTGCGTGTTCGTCCGTCTGACCGGCTGTCACCTGCGCTGCGCCTGGTGCGACACCACGTACGCCTTCACCGCGGGGGAATGGCTCACGCTCGACGAAATCCTGGCGCGCGTGCGCGAGTTCGCGTGTCCCACCGTCGAGGTCACCGGCGGCGAGCCGCTGCTGCAACCCGCGGTGTTCCCGCTGCTGGCGCGGCTGGCGGACGAGTACCCCATCGTGCTCCTCGAAACCAGCGGGGCCGTCTCGCTCGCCGCCGTCGACCCGCGCGTGGTTCGGATCATGGACGTGAAATGCCCCGGCAGCGGCGAGTCCGACCACAACCACTGGCCCAACCTCGACCTGCTCACGCCGCGCGACGAGGTCAAGTTCGTGCTTCTGGACCGGGCCGACTACGACTGGGCGCGGGAAATCGTGCGACGCTATGATCTGCCCCGGCGTTGTGTGGTGCTGTTTTCGCCGGTCCACGGTCAGTTACCCCCGGTCGCGCTGGTCCGCTGGGTGCTCGCGGACCGGCTGGACGTGCGAATCGGCCTGCAACTGCACAAGCTGATCTGGCCGCCGGAGACGCGTGGCGTATAGTGGGGTGGGCGTCCCGCCCGCCGCGACCGCTAGTGTGACTTGCGATGCGTGTGACCCTCTCCAAGTCGTTTACGTTCGAGGCGGCCCACCGTCTGCCAACGTTTCCGGAGGGGCACAAGTGCCGCCGGCTGCACGGCCACAGCTTCCGCGTCGAGGTACGTGTCGCGGGCGCGGTGGACCCGCAGCGCGGGTATCTGATCGACTACAACGACATCCAGGCCGCGTGCGAGCCGGTCCGCCAGTCGCTCGATCACTACTACCTGAACGAAATCGCAGGGCTGGAGAATCCGACCGCGGAGAACCTGGCGCGGTGGATCTGGGAGCGGCTCAAGCCGACGCTGCCGCTGCTCGCGGCGGTCGTGGTGCATGAGACGTGTACGAGCGGCTGCGAATACCGCGGCACGTAGTCGCGCGGATCATACGGGTACAAGTGTGCCGTGCCACGTTTGCGGACGGGGCCAACACATCGCCTGCCTGTGAAATGCCCGCCGGGCGTGCCACCCGCCAGCCCTACGCCGGGCTCGGCACCGGACCGATGTCGCCGTCGCTGGCCGGCTTTTGCACGGGGCGTGCGACCGGGGGGCTCGCGGGCCGGCGGCCTTGCTCCGCCGCGATCAGGTCGGCGACCGTCGGCTTGTCGAGCGTCTCGCCCGCCATGATCTGGCGGACTTCTTCGCCGCTCAGGGTCTCGTATTTCAACAGCGCCTGGGCGACCGCCTCCAGCTTCTCGCGGCTTTCTTCGATCATCCGCCGCGTGTCGACATACGCCGCGTCGATCAGCCGCTTCACCTCGGCGTCGATCGTCTCCGACGTGCGGTCGGAGAAGTCCTTCGAGAGGCCGAAGTCCATGCGCGGCGTTTGGCGCAGGGCCTCGTCGCCGTAATAGACGAAGCCGAGCTGGTCGCTCATGCCCCATTCGGTAATCATCATGCGGGCCATCGCCGTGGCTTGCCGGATGTCGCCCGCCGCGCCGGAGTTCATGTCGTGCCCGAGCACTTCCTCGGCGATCCGCCCGGCACACAGCACGCGCAGGGTCGCGTCGGCGTACGACCGGTTGTAGGTCATCCGGTCTTTCTCGGGCAGCGAAAACGTCGCGCCGCCGTAGGGGCCGCGCGGGATGATGCTCACTTTGTGGACCGGGTCGGCGTCTTTCAGCAGCGATTGGACGATGGCGTGTCCGGCCTCGTGGTACGCGGTCAGCAGGCGGTCCTTGTCATCGACGACGCGGCTGCGCTTGGCGCGCCCCCAGCGGACCTTGTCGCGGGCCTCCTCGAGGTCTTCCAGCTCGACCGCGTCCTTGCCGGCCAGCGTCGCGAGCAGCGCGGACTCGTTGATGATCGCGGCCAGGTCGGCCCCGCTGAACAGCGGAGTCCCGCGAGCGACGCGGTGCAGCTTGGGGTCAAGTGGCGGCTGAATCTTCACTTTCTGGGCGTGGACTTTCAGAATCTCGTACCGCCCCTTCACGTCCGGCAGTGGGACGTACACCTGCCGGTCGAAACGACCCGGGCGAATGAGGGCCGGGTCAAGCACGTCGGACCGATTCGTGGCGGCGATGACGATGACCTGGTCGTTGGTCTCGAAGCCGTCCATCTCGACCAGGATCGCGTTGAGGGTCTGCTCGCGTTCGTCGTGTCCGCCGCCGTTGTAGCCCATGCCGCGCCGCCGGCCGACCGCGTCGATCTCGTCGAGAAAGACGATGCAGGGGGCGTTTTCCTTGGCCTGGCGGAACAGGTCGCGGACGCGCGAGGCCCCGACGCCGACGAACATCTCGACGAAGTCCGAGCCGCTGATCGAAAAGAAGGGCACCTCAGCTTCACCGGCGATGGCCTTGGCGAGCAGGGTCTTGCCGCAGCCGGGTTCGCCGACGAGCAGCACGCCGCGCGGAATGCGTCCG
>CAYMXT010000171.1:0-9123 GCA_964394415.1 uncultured Planctomycetales bacterium | reverse complement strand
TTGTATGAGCCATGCCGACACGTGCGTTACCACTGTTGCCGGGTTATGAGGTCGTCAGCCGCATCGGGCGTGGGGCCGGCGCGATCATCAGCCTGGCGCGCGATGGGGACGGACGGCTGGTGGCGCTCAAACACATCGTGCGGCACGGTCCGGACGACGACAAGTTCATCGCGCAGGCCGAGAACGAATATGAGGTGACGCGCGGGGTGGAGCACGAGTGTCTGCGGCGCTGCTTCGACCTCATCCGCGTCCGAAAATGGCTCAAAACACGCGAGCTGCTGCTCGTGATGGAATACGTTGACGGCGAGCGCTTGGAAGACGAATGCCCGCCGGAGCTGTCCGCCATTCTGGCGATTTTCGCCCGGATCGCGGATGCGCTGCACACTCTGCACCAGCACGGTTTCGTTCACGCGGACATCAAGCCGCACAACGTCTTGCTGACGAAAACGGGCGGCGTGAAGATCATTGATTTCGGGCAGAGCTGCCCGCTCGGCCATATCAAAGAGCGTGTGCAGGGCACGCCGGAGTACATCGCTCCGGAGCAGGTGCTGCGCCGCGCGCTCGATCAGCGGACCGACGTGTACAATCTGGGTGCGACGATGTACGACGTGCTGACCGGGAAGCATTTTCGGACGTTGCTCAACGTGGCGCAGCCCGGGGCGACGCGGATCGCGTTGGAGTCGCAGCGCGGCAATGAGCCGCCGCACGTGTTGAACCCGCAGGTGCCGCTGCCGCTGTCGCGGCTGATTCTGGATTGCTGTGAGACGGAGAAGGAGCAGCGGCCGCGCGACATGCGCGAGGTGTTGACGCGGTTGGAGATTGTGCAGCACATGGTGACGCGGAACTCCACGGCGTCGGACTGAATCAACGTGCGCGCCTGGGCGGCGCCGGTCCGAGCCGCGCGCGCCAGCTCGCGGACAGACTTGCGACCGCGCGCGCGGTCGGCTCGGACCTGCGCTGCCGAAGCGCGCACGGTGATTCAGGAGCACGTCCGGCGAAGTTCTGGGAGCGGACGCTGTTCGATACGCAGGACAACTCAGGCGAGGAGCCCGTGTCAAAAGCCGATGAGGCCAAGCAAGCGTGTGAGTGGTTGCTGGAAGCGGCCCGCCTGAACCACGAGGATCCCAATCGCCAGGCTGCGCTGCTGACATTTGGCTCCGCGGGGCAGCTCGTCATGACCGGGGACATGCATGGCAACCTGCGAAACTTCGAGAAACTCCAGCGTTTTTGTGCGCTGGAGCGTAGTCCCGGCCGCGTCGTCGTCCTGCACGAGCTGATTCACATGGAGCCGGAGTCGCTGGGGGCCCCGGACACCTCGATCGATTTGCTCGTCCGCGCGGCACACTGGAAATGCCAATTCCCCGACAACGTCTTCTTCCTCCAGTCCAACCACGAGCTTTCGCAACTGCTTCAGCACGAAATCACGAAGGGCGGCCGCTACGTCCTGGCGGAATTCGAACGCGGCATCGAACTGCGCTACGGCACCGCGGCGAGCGACGTACTCGCCGCCGTGAAGAGCTACATCGCGTCGCTGCCGCTGGCGGCCCGGCTCGCCAACGGCATCTTTCTGTCGCACAGCCTGCCCGACGCCCTGAGTATCCTGCGTTTCGACGCCTCGGTCTTCGACCGCGAGCCGACGCTGCTCGACCTGTGCCCCGGCGGCTCGGCGTATGCGCTGGTGTGGGGCCGTTTTCACAGCCCGCTGCTGATTGACGTGCTGGCCCAACGCCTGGGCGTCGAGGCGTTTATCGTCGGGCACACGCCCCAGGAAGAGGGCTTCGACCGTCTCGGCCGGCTGTTGATCATCGCCAGCGACCACAATCACGGGGTGTTTCTCCCGATCGACCTGAGTCGGCGTTACACGACCGAGGAGCTGGAAGCCAACCTCCGCAAGTTCGTCAGCGTCGAGTAGCACGTCGCAACCGGTGGGGAGCATGGGCCGTGTGCCACTGTTACGAAAAACCGCGTCGCAGCGCGAGCTGCTCCGGCGGCGATGGGTTCCAGTGTGCCGCTGCGCTGCGAGCAGTGTTGGAGGCTAACCGGCTCGCGCACGGCTCACCAGGCAGAGATACACCGCCCCGAACCCCACGCGCCGCAGGCCCCGGCTCCCCTCGCCAGGCGGTCGTCCGCGGAGCGTCCCTGAATCAACGTGCGCGATTCGGCAGCGCAGGTCCGAGCCGACCGCGCGAGCGGTCGCAAGTATGTCCGCGAGCTGGCGCTCGCGGCTCCGACAGGCGCCGCCCATTCGCGCACGGTGATTTAGAACGCCGTCCCGCACTCCGGGCAACGCCGCTCGGGAAGCCGCCAGAGCAGATAGTCGCACTTCGGGCAGCGCGGCTCTTCGATTTCGAGGCGGAACTTGAGGCCGCACGCGGCGCACCGCGGCGTCCCGGCGGTCACGGTTTGCAGCGTCGTACAGCGCGGACAACGCAACTCGACCTGCGCCGGCGTCGATGCGAGCCGCTCTTCTTTTCCGACACGCCGGAGCTTCACGAGGATCAGCAGGGCGAGCGACCCGGTCGCCGCGATCACCCCGAGCGCGCCCAACAGCCGCGCCCAGAACTCGTGCTCCGGTTCGACAACGATCATGCCGCTGCCCACCGCCGCGAGCGCCCACATGCTCGCGCACGTCCCGATCAGCAGCCCCCCAAGCCCAATGCCGATGGGGACGCGGACGAGCAGGCACGTGTGCGCCAGCGCAAAGGCGATGATCGCCGCAATGCCGGTCGCCTTCGGAAACGTCGGGTCGTCGGTCGGTTCCGCCCAGATGCAAATGAGCAGCATGGCGAAAGCGAGCACGCAGACCGCCAGGTTGAACACCGCCAGGGCGGGCTGCCGCCGCTCCTCGTGCAGGGCCGCGGCGGGAATCGCCAGGAGGTAGTAACCCAGTAGGGCACCCGTCGTGAGCGCCGCGCGCCCCATCGCCGACGTGTCCAGGCCGCGCAGCCACAGGCACGCCATCAGGAGGCCGAAGCTGAGGCCGAACAGGACCAGGCCCGCCCCGCTGAGTTTCGGCCACCGGCGTTTCTCCAGCGAATCCGCGCACGCCATCGCAAGCCCGCTGTGCAGCGCCAGGGCGCCCAGCGTGACCAGGATTCTCGCGGTCAGCTCGCTGAACTCCCCGATGAGCAGTGCCACCACGGCGAGCAGGGCGCACGCGGTGAGCGAAAAGACCAGCGCACGCAGAAAGACGCGTTTCAGGCGCAGCCGTGCGTCAGTGTGTGGCACCGGCTTCCCGCCGGTGGGATCGTCAGTGCCCATCATTCGTCCCCGCGCGCGGCGGCCAGGCCAGCGACGCACCGATCGCGACCGCCAGAATCAGACCCACGATCCCCAATGACAGCCCGATCGGCATGTGCCAGCCGAAGAGCGGCTCGACCAGCATCTTGCAGCCGATGAAGACCAGCAGGACGGCCAGCCCGTACGAGAGATAGTGGAACATGCGTAGAAACAGGGCCAGCACGAAGTAGAGGGCCCGCAGGCCGAGGATGGCAAACACGTTGGACGTGTAGATGATGAACTTGTCGCGGGTGATTCCAATGATCGCCGGGATCGAGTCCAGCGCAAAGATGACGTCGGTGAATTCGACGAAGACGAGCACGAGGAGCAAGGGCGTTGCCACGCGCCGCCCGTTCAGGCGGGTGAGGAACTTGCCCGCGTCGTAATCCGGGCTGATCGGCAACACGCGCCGCAGGAGCCGCAGGATTGGGTTCTTCTCCGGGTGGATTTCCTCGCCCTTCGACAGGCCCAGCTTGACGCCGGTGTAGACGAGGAACGCGCCGAACACGTAGATCATCCAGTGAAACTGGTTGATGAGCCACAGGCCGCCGAAGATGAAGATCGCACGGAAGATCAATGCCCCCAGGATGCCGTAGAACAGCACGCGGTGGTGGTAGATCGGTTTGACCGCGAAGTAGCTGAAGATGACCGCGAAAACGAAGAGGTTGTCGAAGCTGAGCGAGCGTTCGATCAGATAGCCGGTCAGGAATTCCAGGGCCACGCGGCCGCGCTCTTCGACCGGGAAGTCGCCAAACCAACCCCACCAGATGCCGAGGTTGAACAGGAACGCCATCACCGTCCAGACGATGCTCCAGAACAGCGCCTCCTTGAACTTCACCTCGTGGGCCTTGCGCTGGAACAGCCCCAGGTCGATGGCGAGCATGACCACCACGAAGACATTGAACCCGATCCACCAGGCCCAGGATTGCTCCATCGTTTCTAATCCTCGCCTTGTCCTCGCGACGGTGGAGCACAGACGATTCGTCTGTGCGGCCGGAGCGCTTCCGAACGCGCGGCCGCGCGGGGGCGCGGGCCGCTACGACCGCTCACCAGGCGGCGGCGGATTGTACCGACGAATGCCGCTGACTAGGATGTCGCGATGGAGTTCGTGCAGCTTGCGATCGATTTCGTCCTGCACCTCGACCGCCACCTCGCGGAGATCGTCCGCGACTACGGCACGTGGACCTACGGGCTGCTGGTTCTCATCATCTTCTGCGAGACGGGCCTGGTCTTCACGCCGTTCCTCCCCGGCGACTCGCTGCTCTTCGCCGCCGGTGCGTTGGCGGGAGCTGGCACGCTGAGCCAGGGGCTGCTGTTCGCGTTGCTGACCGCCGCCGCCATCCTCGGCGACAATTGCAATTATTGGATCGGGCGCTACCTTGGCGATCGGATTCTCAACGCTCGAACAGCCCGGCTCATCAAGAAGGAGCACATAGAGCGGACGCACACGTTCTTCGAACGTTATGGGACCAAAACGATCATCATCGCCCGGTTCGTGCCGATCGTTCGGACCTTCACGCCCTTCGTCGCCGGCCTGGGCCGCATGACCTACCGCCGGTTTCTGCCCTACGACATCGCGGGTGGTTTGCTGTGGGTCGGGAGCTGCACATTCGCGGGCTACTTCTTCGGCGGGCTTCAGGTTGTGAAAGACAACTTCTCGCTCGTCATTCTCGCAATCATCATCATCTCGCTCCTGCCAGCGATCGCGACGTTTGTGCAGGCGCGCGTTTCGACGACCGGGGCGACGCCCGCGCGCGGCCCGGCGCGCCCAGGCCATCCTGACTGACCGGCGCCAGGCACGCTATTATGGGACGAAATGCTCTGGCAAGAAGAAGATTGGTGAAAACACTGACTTCCACTTGAGCCGAGCGGCACGACCCATTACACTAAGGCGTAGTAACGGAGCAGAAGCTCCGAAAGGTTGAGTAGCAGCGCAGCCCGGTTGACTTGTCCGGCGCGCGGTGGAGTGGAAGGAGGAGCAAGCCCGACCAAGACCAAACCGCATGCATTTAGGTGAAACTGGTTCGTATTTGCGCATTGGTGCTCGCCGTTGAGGAGCGCTGAGCACCCCAATCCCAATTGGAGGAGAGTATGAAAAAGACCGCATTGGTACTGGTCCTCAGCCTGACCGTCGTCGCGCTGGCGGACTACAGCTTCGCACCGTTCGCCCTGACGGTGCCGGCCCCGAACGGCATCACCCAGGCGCTGGCGGGCGCCCCGGCCGACAACTACGTCGGCTACACCGTGTCGACCAACTGGAGCGCCGTGTCCGGCAACCCGTACTCGAGTGAGGCGCGGGTTGGGTTCTACGACGTCTACCCCAGCCCCACCATTACGTACGTCAATGACGCTACTCCCACGAACGGGCAGTCGAACGGCAACCCGATCGCGCTGAACTTCGCGGGCGGCTTCAGCCAGGTTTACCCTGGCGGCGCTGCGCCGTTCATGTTCCGCGCCCGGCAGACCTACTCGACCTCGATCGCCCAGTGGAACGACATCATCGTCACCCTGAAGACGCTGGTGACCCCCACCGCGACCGACCTGGGCTCGCTGAACGGCCCCCTCCAGGTCGGCGGAACGCTCGCCGCGGGCGAGATCAAGTGGTACAAGTTCACCATCGACGAGGACATCCTCGCCCCGGGTACGTTCCTGGACATCGACACCGAGGGCAGCCTGCTCGCCCCGTCGAATGACACGGAACTTGGGCTGTACAAGGCGGACGGCACCTTCGTCACCACCGACGATGACGACGGCACCGACTTCCTGACGCAGCTCACGTACGGCAGCGGCAGCGGCAACCCGCCGCCGGGCAACGGCCAGCCGTACAACGGCCGCGATGGCAGCCTGACCGCCGGGACGTACTATCTCGCGCTGGCGGGCTACAACAGCACGTTCGGCAACTTCTTCGGCGTTACTTCGTCGTCGACCAACGTTGGCGACTACTACGTCAACTTCAACACCAACATCCCGGAGCCGATCAGCTTCGTGCTGTTGGCGCTGGGTCTGGTTCTGCGTCGTCGCTAGGCGACTCGGACCGCCAGGGTGAACTGATCACCGAGCGGAGGCCCTTCACTCCGAAGGGCCTCCGCTTTTTCATTTACTGCCAAGTCGTTGCAGCCGCCCACCGTCGAGCACCCCACACGTTATCGGACGTGTGGCTTTTTGAGTTCCTGGGGAAAACCCTGCTGACACGCCCGCTCGGAATCGGTCAAGATCACACTTGTGGAATGAAGCGGAGTGAGGAGTCAGAAGCTCCCTTCTCGCTCCGAAGCCGCATTGGCTCTGTTCGGGCCGCGTAGCTTTATCACTAAGTTTGTGAGGAACGCCTGAGCGTTGTCGCTTAGGCATCGGCAGCGCCGCTGGCGGCGCGCACGTGCATGCGTTGGACCGTTGAGGAATTGGCTCCCGCGATGGGAGCGAGGAGGAGTCTGATGAAGAAAGTTCTGGCTGTTTCAGTTCTACTTGCAGTGGCGGCCGTGGCGACCGCCAACACATGGGTTGAGCAGGGCGACGCCCCGGAACTGCTGCCCGGGCAGCAGACCGTCGGTAGCGCACCGCTCGACATGATCACGGGCGTGCTGGGCGCGAGCGACACTGATCTGTACTGCATCCGCATCGTCGATGAGGCCCTCTTCAGCGCCACCACGACGGGCTACTCGACGCTCGACACGCAGCTCTGGCTGTTCGACGAGAACGGCAACGGCGTCACGTTCAACGACGACAACCCGGCCGGCGGGTTGCAGTCGGCGCTCTCGTCGACGTTCGTCACGTACAACGGGCTGTACTACATCGGCATCTCGCAGTACAACCGTGACGCACTGAACCCGGCCGGCGCGCTGATTTGGAACAGTTCGCCGTTCAACGTTGAACGGGCTCCCGACGGCCCCGGCGCACCGGGCCCGCTGGCCTCGTGGGTTAACACTACCAGCACGACTGGCGCCTACGGCATCGCGCTCACCGGCGCGGACTTCTGCGTCCCTGAGCCGGCCAGCTTCGTGCTGCTCGCTCTGACGGGTCTGCTCCGTCGGCGCTAAGCCAACTTCGGGCCCTGCATCCGAAGTCGATTTGATTGAACATTCGTTGGGGAGGTCTCGCGGAAACGCGAGTCCTCCCCAACTCTTGCGCCCCGCGCGTGCGACGCGACCCACCCGCGAACATGCGCGTGGCCGCGCCGATTCGGAGCCGCGAAGCGTTAGCGAGCACGCGCGCATCGCCCCTCGCCAACCCTCGCGAACCCATCCCGGCGCAGAGGTCGCAGCACCACGGGCCCGGTTCCGAACCCGAAAGCCCACCCCCCCGGTCGCGGTTCGGACGCCCACGCAGGGCGCCGCGTGCCACGGCGGTGCCGGCCGTGAGAGCAAGCGGTTTACGGCGCGCGGGCCTCGAACTTCAGCCCCGGCAGCGGGTCACCGTCCGCGGTTAGCACACCGCAGGACGCGCCCCACCAGCCGGCGCACTGTACGACTTTCAGAAGCAGGGGGTTCCAGCCAGGCTGGAGCGTGACGAGTACTTTGTCCTTGAGCGGCTCGTGCCCGCGGATTTCCTTGAACTCGTGGACCAGCGTCCCGTTCAGCCAGACCTTCACCATGTCGTCGCTGCCGACCGCCAGGTGGGCGGGCTGTTCGCGCTCGGACCAGATCGCCGCATGCAGATAGACGCAGCGGTTCTCACCCTGGTCCAGCTTCGTCAGGTCAAACGCCCACGGCTCACGCTCGCTGGTGACTTTGAGCCGCTTCCATTCCAGCAGCTCGCGGCCGGGCGATTCCGGGGCGAAGGCCGTCTGATACACACCGCGGGCGTCCAACCCCTCCTCGAAATACGGCCCGCTGTAAACCCACGTCAGAATCGTGCTCTGCGCGGTGCGAATCTGCGTGAACACGCGCTCCGCGATCTGCCGTGTCGCGGAGTTCTCGGTCTGTGCCAGGACGCGCTCCGCGGCGGCCCGCGCCGCGACGGGGTGAAACGCAGCCACGTAGAACGCGACCGTCGCCGTCGCCGTTTCCGCCTCGGCCTGCAACTCGGCGTCCGCTAGATACCGCTGCGCCAGCTCCAGCGCCTCCAGGCACGCGGCCTTGCCCAGCCCGCCGAGCACCGCCTTGCGTTCCTCCGGCCGCTCGGCCAGCGGCATCGCTACGCGGTAAAGCTCGAAGTTCGCCTGCGGCTCGCGCTCGTGCGGCAGTCCGAGCATGCGGAGATACCCCTGCAACGCCAGCACGCGCTGGGCCTTGCTCGCACTCGTCCCGGCGACGGCCAGCACGTCGTCGAGCGGCTCGGCGGTCGCCCACGCCGCCAGCGCCCGCACCGCGGCGTCGACGAGCGCCTCGTCAGCCGACTTCGCCGCCGCGCGAACCTGCGCGAGCGCCGCCGGGCCACCCACGCGCCCGAGGATGCGCACGAGCGAGGCGCGGTCGGCCGGCTCCGCATCATCCCACGCGGCCAGCAGCGGCGCGGCCCGCTCGGCTTCGGTTTCACTGCGCAAACAAACCGCCGCCAGCGTGTCCTCCGCCGCTGTCCGCGTCGCGTCGGCCGTGCGGGGCAACTCGGTCAGCAGCAGGGTGACCTCGTCCGGTCCGCAAAGCTGGCCCAGGGCCTCGAACGCGGCGACACGCACATCTTCGGCGTCATGCCGCGTTTGACGACGCAGTGGTTCCACCGCCGCCCGGCAGTGCCGCGCGCCCAGCGCGCGGCTCAACTCCGCGCTAATGGCGGGCGGCGCGTCGCTCAGGCCGGCGATCAACGCCGCGTCCACGCCGTCGCCGCGCAGGCGGGCCAGCGCGCGGCGCGCGGCATCTTTCGCCCCCGCCTCGCCCGCGAGCCTTGCCAGCGCGAGCACGTCCGTGGCGC
>CAYMXT010000170.1:0-9181 GCA_964394415.1 uncultured Planctomycetales bacterium | reverse complement strand
GGTCGCCGCGAGCAGTTCCGCCGGGCGGGGGTCCGCACCGACACTGGCACGTACGGTCTGCTCCAACTCGGCCAGTGCCGGCACAGTTGGGTCAATCGCCGAGTTGACGTCTCGGCTGCGGGCCAGGTGACGTGCGAGCAGCTCCGGCCGCGGGTAAAGCACAAGTGTAACTATGGCGACGAAGACGCCCACCTGGACCGGCCAACGCGCCCACCAACGCCAGCCATGAAACGCACACCACCAGCGCATCGCGCACCTCGCTCTTGTGAACAGGGTACCAACTGGCCGCAAGACCGACAGGGCTCCGGTGTCATTGGGAGGCGGTTGTCCGGTCCGGCGACGGATGGTCTTTCCGTGGTTTGCAGATGTGGGCGGCGGGCGTTCCCCACAGCCGCGGCGGTTCGCGGGCCGGGTGCGGGGCAGGCGAACGAGTTCTCTGTTGTTTAGACCGCCACCCCGTGCAGCCAGGATGCGGCGCGGCGCGGGAGCAGGGCCGCAGTCAGTTGGGGTCTCTCCGCCCACCATGCCCGCCGCCGCCCCGCGCGGGGTGCTTGGCCGGGTCCGCGGCGCGGCGACGAACCGAAGTCATCCGACGGGGGTGCCAGGAGCGCGCGTGTTGAGCCCTCAGTTCGCGGCGACGGGCAGCACCGACACCACGCGCCCGCGAAACTCGACCTGCCCGTCCGCGAGGGCGAACAGGGTGTCGTCGCGACCGCGGCCGACGTTCCGGCCCGGTTTGAACGGGGTGCCGCACTGGCGCACGATGATACTGCCGACCTGGGCGCGTTGTCCGCCGCTGAGCTTGATGCCGCGGTACTGCGGGTTGCTATCGCGACCGTTGCGGGTGGAGCCTTGACCTTTCTTGTGTGCCATGTCTGCTACCGTTTCTGCTGACGGCGGCCCGTCGCCGGGGACCGCGGGCAAGTCATCGCATAATCCAACGTACGCCGGCCCGTTCGGGTTGGACCACGGGCGTCGCCTGGGGCGAACCCGGCAGATTGTACCGGATTCCGAGCGTCTTGCGAAGGGTGAATTCCTTGGGGTTGCCGGACGATTCCGTTCGCGGGTCCCGGGCGGTCGCACGAGCCGGAGGCCCATGCTCCCCAGAGCGGTCGGACGGCCCGGCTTCGGGCCGACCCGGATCGTGAGTGGGGTTGTGAACGATCTGTGTTTCGCCACTGAGCCCGGCGACGTAAATTGTGAAGCTGTTTGAACTTAGGTCAATCTGCCGCCAGATCGCCACCGACTCGCGGGCGTTGTCGTCGCCGGTGAGCAAAGCCCCGATCGCCTTGGACGGCTCGACCAGGTATTTGTGCGTGAGGTTGTGCCGGGCGCGGATCGCGTCGAACACGAGCGGGTTGATCCCGGTGTCGGTGTCGTGAACCTTCAGGTCTTCGGTCACGATCTGGAAGATCGGGAAGAACCGTTGGCTCCGTGGGCTCGGGTTGGTCACCGTGTAGACCATGTACCAATACACTTCCGGCTGCGCGGCCCCAGGAAGCTGCACCTCGATCCGGCGGGGGTCGAGGAACTTCAACTCCAGCTCCCACGAACGGCTGGTCGCGGACGGCTGCGGGCCACGCCCGATTTCCGCGGCCTGCGGGAAGAGCGGCAACAGCAAACCGAGTGCCACAAACAACTTAAGCATCGGTCGTACCTAGCCCTGGTGTTGGTTACGGATGATCTGGCTGGCGGGCGTGCCGGGGACGTTCAATGCGCCCAGCGCCCGCGAAGCCGCCTCGCGAATCACCATGTTGCCTTCACGCTCGACCAGGGCGACGAGCTGGCTCACCGCCGCGGGGCCGAGCAGGTTGCCCCGCCGCTTCGCCGCATCGGCCAAGGCCACGAACATCTTCACACGCATGGCCTCGTCGGTCTTCTCGTCCAACGCGACCTTGGCGATCGTCTCCTGCGACTTCGATGAGCCGAGATAGCCGAGCACCTCGGCGATGGCCAGCCGCAGTTCCTTGTCCTCCGTCTCAAACGCGGCCAGCAACGCTGTTTCCGCGGCGGCGATGTCGAACAACGGGTTGTTCGTCAGCGCCAGCAGCCGGAGCACCTCCGTCGCTTCGGCGGCCAGACTGCGGCCCAACTCCGGCGTGATCGGCCGGACCCCGGCGGCGGCCGAGACCGCGCTCAGCACCTTCGTCACCTCGGCTGCGGTCGGTTCCTGCGGCAAAGCTGCCAGCCGCGAGTCGGCCTGCGTCAGCTCGCGGACGACGGCGGCGTCGCCAGACGTGGTCAGCAGCACGACCGGCGTGGCGGCGAAGCGGAACTCGGCCCGCAACGCGGCCAGACCCTCGCGCAGCGCCGGGTTCTGGATGTTCGCGGCCAGGAAGATCACATCGAGCCCGGGCACATGCTCGCGCACCTTGGTCAGCCCGCCAAACAAACTGCTGTCCGTGATGACGTCGTAGCCCAGCCCGCGCACGGCTGCGGCGACGACGTTGCTTGCGGACGCATGCGGTTCGATGACCAGGGCATTGCGGCCTCCGCGGTGGAGCATGAGCGCTTCGCTGAGCACCGGCATCAGGTTCTGGTGATTGAGGAACTGCTGCGTCGGCCGGCCGGCGGCCAGCGTCAACGCCGCGCGGACGCGGACCATGCGGTCGGGGAACGACAGGGCCTCGGCCAGCGGCAGCCGGCCGCCGCTGTCGGCGACAAGGCTGGCTGGGCCGGCGGTCTGCCGCAGGGCCTCAAGCGCCCCGAGCGCTACCGCAGGCTCGTTGCGATCGAGCGCGCGGGCCAGAGTGGCGAGGCAGTAATCAGCCCCCGCCGACTGGGCGAAGAACGCACCGGTCGGATAGCCGGCCGGGCGCGTGGGGTCAGGTTGGTTCGCCGGAAGCTGGGCCTCGCGGCGGAAATTCGCCGCCAGCCAGAGCGCGAGGGCGCCCTTGTGTCCCGGGTCGAGCCGCAGCGCCTCTTCGCAGCACCGCAGGCACATGATCTCGTTGAAGATCGGCGTCGGGGCCTCGATGTTCTGAAGCGTTTCGTCGCGCCAGTACCACACGTTCGCCACGTCCAGCCTCGGGTCGGCGGCGAGCGACTCCTGGTCAACGTAGTAGTTCTCAGCGAGGGCAAAGAACGCTTCGGCGGCGCTGCCCGGCACGTCGGTGCCGCGTGCCCGCAGAGTCGCCAGCGCGGCGTTGGCGGCCTGGCGTGTGTCGGCCGGCGTTTGCTGGTCTTCGCTTAGTTGCAGCAGGTAGGGCGCGGCTTGCGCGTAGCCGATCTTGCCGAGCGCCTCGATGAGGTATTTCTTCGTGGCCTCGTCCTTCATCCGCAACGCCAGCACCAGTGGGTTGATGGCCGGGCGGTCGATCTCGGGCAGGCACCGCAGAATCGGCCGCAGCAGCTCTTTCTGCGCGGGGTCGCGCAGGTGTTGGAGCAGGTACGGCACGGCGAATTCGCCGGAGTCCTTGAGGGCCTGGAGGGCGTTCTCAAAGGCCCGCGGCGGGCCGCCGAGGCGTTCGACGTTTTCCTTGATGCGGGTCGGGTCGGCCTTGACCTCGAGTTCGCCGTGTTCGAGGACGCGGAGCAGGGCGCGGGCCGATTCGCCGATGGTCGGGTGGGCCAGCAGTTGGATAAGGATGTCGCGCCGTTTGGGGGTGCGGTCGGCGAATTCGAGCAGGGCGACGGAGTCGGGGTCAGCGGCCAGGAGGGCCCTGAAGTTGGCGTCCGCCACGTCGAAGCGGCCGATCTGGCAGAAATACCAGCCGTCGTCGGCCTCGGCCATCTGTTCGCGGCCGGTGGCGAGCCGTTTGGCGACTTCGCTGCCGCTGGGGCCGAGGGCGCCGGCCTGCTCGTCCTGTTCGAACATGAGCAAGGCCCCGCCGGCGGGGGTGCGGTTGATCGTATGGTCGGCGAGCAGGGCGATTCGCAGGGGCGCGGGGTCCGCGGCGAGCAGAGCCTCGAAGGCGTCCTCCGCCTTCTCGGCGTTGCGTTCGAGCAGCGCCTGCATTGCGGTCTGCCACTGGTCAAACGCCCGCGCGGCCTCGCCGGTGATGAAGCCCCCGGTCGAAGCGGGCGGCTGGCCGGCCCCCGCGACGGCGACGACGGTCAACAAAACGAACAGGGAACCCGCGCGACGCAGGAGCCCGGCGGCACTGCACATAGCCACCTCCAGTGGCGCAACCGCTGGTAAGGGTTGCAGGGTTGCGGGGTACTGCAAACAGGCGGTTAGTATAGCGCGGAGCGGGGGGGTGTCAAACATCAGCGCACCGACAAACGCGGGCGGCTTGAAGGTGCGCCCGTTCTTCCGGGCGGCGATCCAAGGGTCTGATTCCGGTGTGGAGACGCCGGGTGTTGGCGGTGAGCCATGAATCGACTGTTGCGTATGGCGCGGGACGAGTATCTGCAACAGATGCGTCCGGAGGGGGAGCGCGGATCCTGCGACAGGTCGCGGACGCGGTGAACGACGCGCCGGACGGGAAGGTGTTCAACTCCGGCAGGTCGTGGAAGCGGAAGGCCAGGCCGTGCTGGCCGCCTCGGAGAATGGGCAATAGGAGCTGGACTTCTCGGCGGCCGAGTGCCAGACACGCACGCCGGAGGGGCCGGCGGTAGCGCGGACTTATACCCGCGGGGACGGCGTGCTGGGGCCGGTGACGACGCCGACGGCCGCGGAGGGCGCCAAGTCCGACTCGGACAGCGTCGCCGCAAGCGCGAGCGCGTCGTCGAACCGCCGCGACACGACCAGCCAGGGCCGGTGCTTCCAGCCGGCCCGCGCCATGAGGTGCAGCGGCTGGTCCGCCACGCCGGCGATGACCACGAAGACGCGCTGCTCGTGCAGCTTGTCGAGGACGGACTCGAGCGTCACGAGGCCGGTGGCATCCATCGTGGGAACCTGCCGCAGGTCGAGAATCACAATCCGGGCGTCGTCGCCGATCGCCCGCAACGCGCTCACCGCACGTTGTGCCGCGCCGAAGAACAGCGGTCCACCGACCTGGTACAGGAGAACCCCGCGCGGCAAGGGCTGCGACAACTCGGGATGCTCCTCGCCGACGAGCCTGGTCTGGGCGGTCTCCGCCATGCGCCCGATAAAGAGCAGCGCGGCGAGGACGACGCCCACCGCGACGGCCAGGACCATGTCAAAGACAATGGTCAGGCCAAAGCACGTCAGCATGACGAGGATGTCGCTGCGCGGCCCGACCCGCAGGACGTGCGTGAAATGCTTGATTTCACTCATGTTGCGGGCGACGACCAGCAGCAGGGCTGCCATCGATGCCATCGGGATGTATCCCAGTCCTGGGGCGGCGACCACAATCGCCAGCAGAATGAAGAGCGCGTGAACCAGCGCGGCGATCGGCGAGCGGGCGCCCGCGCGGATGTTCGTCGCCGTGCGGGCAATGGCGCCGGTCGCCGCGAAGCCGCCGAAGAAAGGCGCCACGACGTTGCCCACGCCCTGCGCGATCAATTCCGCGTCTGGATCGTGCTGCTTGCCAGTCATGCCGTCCGCGACCACGGCGGAGAGCAGCGATTCGATCGCGCCGAGCATGGCAATCGCGAAGCCGGCCCCCAGCAGCGCGCGCAGCACATTCAGGTCGGCGAGGGCATAGCCGATCGGTTCGCCGATCGGATCCGGTTGAAGCCAGGGCCAGATCCAGTGGGGGGCGAGTTGCGGGATGCCGCCGGTTTCGGGAAACCGGCTGCGGATCGTCTCGACGTGGAGATCGAAACCCAGGGCCGGCAGCAGCGCCGCCAGTCCCGCGGCCAGGGGCAGGGCGATGAGCGGGGCCGGCAGGCGCGTCGTCAGCCTCGGCAGAATGATGAGCAGCGTGAGCGTGAGCACCCCAATCGCAAGGTCCGGCATTCGCACGGTCGGCAGTGCCCGCAGCAAGACAACCAGTTTCTCCAGGAAGTGGACCGGCAGGCGGTCGATCTGCAAGCCGAGGAAATCCTTCAGTTGCAGGGTCGCGATCACGCACGCGACGCCGGCGGTGAAACCCGTCGTGACCGGGAAGGGGATGAACTCGATCAGCCGCCCCATCCGGGCCAGGCCGAGCAGGACGAGGATCGTGCCGGCGATCACCGTCGCGACCAGCAACCCGCCCAAACCGAACTTGGCGGAGATGGGCGTGAGAATGACCACGAACGCCGCGGTCGGCCCGGAGACCTGCACCTTCGAACCGCCCAGCAGGGCAATCAGCGCCCCGGCGACAATCGCCGTGTACAGGCCGTGCTGCGGGGGTACGCCGGAGGCGACCGCCAGCGCCATGGCCAGCGGCAGTGCGACCACGCCGACCACGATGCCGGCGAGGAGGTCGTCGTAGAACGCGCGGAATCCGTAGCCGTTGCGCAGGGCCCGGCGGATGGCGGTGGCGAGTGCGGGGGTAGCGCTGCGTGCGCGTGAGGGCTGGACGTTGGCGGAGCGTAGCGGCACGATGCGATGGTCCTTCGGCACCCGGCAAAAGCGCGGGATTGTAAACACGACGCACGCGGCGGCAAGCCCGTCGGGACAATTGCGACGTGGACGCGGCCGGGCCTGCGGCTATTCAACGGCCCGCGCGGCGCGGATAATCACGGACGCTCCGCCCGCCACGCACGCTGCGGTGCGCCGTGGGCCACGGAACGCCGGCATGAAGGACCGCGAACGACCGCGCCTGGCTGACTTACCGCACTGGGTGCGCGCGACGCTGGCCGCCTGGCAGGACCGCTGGCGCGAGTCGCGCGTGGATCTGCGACCCACGCCGGAGTGGGTTCGCAGCGTGATCGTCCGCGTCGGCGTACCGTTGCTCGTGATTCTCGTGCTCGTCGTCGCGGTGCGCTGGCTGAGGGCGCTCGCCCAGCCCGGCAGCCGGGCAGCCACCGAGGAGGCCACGCCGACGGCGACGCTGTTCGTCGCGTGTACGGACGCCGGCTGTCGGGCCGAATACACGGTCCAGCGGCCGCGCGATTTCAGGGAATGGCCGCTCACGTGCGAGCGTTGCGGCGGCACGACGGTCGCGCGCGCCGCGCTCTGCCCGACCTGCCGCCACTGGTACGCGGGCACGCCCGCTTGTCCCCATTGCGCCGCGCGGGCCGCGGCGGCGCAGCCAACCACCGCCCCAGTGCCGCAGAAGCGGGCGGATGATGCGGAAGACCCCTGGTGAAATGCGTAGGCTGGGCGCAGCGAAGCGAAGCCCAGCCAGCCGGCTGGTGAAATGCGTAGGCTGGGCGCAGCGAAGCGAAGCCCAGCCAGCCGGCTGGTGAAGTCGGAAGTAGCGAATAGCGAGTAGCGAATAGCGAGTAGCGAGTAGCGAGTAGCGAATTGCCCAGGCGCCACGAGGTCGCCAGCCGATTCGCTACTCGCTACTCGCTACTCGCTAATCGCAATTCACCTCGACCAGCCGAAGTGCGAGAAGGCCTTGTTCGCGTCGGCCATGCGGTGGACCATTTCGCGCTGGTTCATCGCGTCGCCCTCGCGCTTGTAGGCGGCCAGCAACTCGTCGGCCAGCCGCTGCGACATCGGCCGGCCGCGCTTGCCGCGTGCGGCGGCGAGCAGCCAGCGCATCGCCAGCGACTGCCGGCGCTTGGTGTTCACCTGCATCGGCACCTGGTAGTTCGCCCCGCCGACGCGCCGCGACCGCACCTCCACGTCCGGCTTGATGTTCTCAAGCGCTTGGAGGAATACGTCGATGGGCGGCGTGTCCTTGATCTTGTCGGCAATCGCGTCCATCGCATCGTAGAAGACGCGCTGCGCGACGCCCTTCTTGCCCTCCCACATCATGCAGTTGATGAACTTGGAGGCGGTGCGGTTGTTGAACCGCGGGTCGCCGCGAAGCTGCCGGACGGAATTCGTGAAACTCTTATATGCCATGCTGCACCAGGGCCTACTTCTTTCGTTTGACGCCGTACTTGCTGCGGCTGCGGTTGCGGGCCTTGCCTTCCTTGTCGTTGGCGACGCCGGCGCAGTCGAGCTTGCCGCGGATGATGTGGTAGCGCACGCCGGGCAGATCACGGACACGGCCGCCGCGCACGAGCACGATCGAGTGTTCCTGAAGGTTGTGATCGACGCCGGGGATATAGGCGGTCACTTCCTTGCCGTTGGTCAGCCGGACACGGGCCACCTTGCGGAGGGCCGAGTTTGGTTTCTTGGGGGTCTGCGTCTTGACCAGCAGGCACACGCCGCGCCGCGACGGGCTCCGCTCCAGGTCGCGGACCTTTGATTTCGCCACGACATCGCGGCGTGGTCGGCGAACGAGTTGGTTAATGGTCGGCATACGGTTTCCACGTTTGCACAATGCCACTGTCCGGCCCCGCGAGCCGGGAGACCCGCCACTATAACCGATACATCTGCGGCGGCAAGCCCCCGTGGGCCAGCAAATGCGGCCTGGGGTGCGTGACACTCTAGGCGGGTCGCATTTTGCCCCGGTAGGGGCGTAGGAACGTAGCCGGGGGTGCGTGACACTCTAGGCGGGTCGCATTTCGCCCCGGTAGGGGCGTAGGAACGTAGCCGGGGGTGCCGCGGGGCGGCACCCCCGGACACGCCCGCACAACGGCGGTCCACCCCGCAGGGGTGGCGGAAGCCGGCGGACCGCCCTCCGCCACCCCATCCGGGGTGGAACCGCCGTGAGACGTCGGGTTCCACGGGTGTCGTCCCGGCGCGCCGGGACGACACCCGTGGCTACGCTCAGACACCCCTACGGGGTGCAGGCGAGGTCACGCCAGAGCCGCCTGAAGTGTCACGCCCCCGGGTTTTCTTCGCAAGAGGGGCTTGACTGCGTTGAAGCGAGCGTTAAACCGAACAATGACGTATGGGCCCAGCGGGGCCCAGCGGGGCCCGACGGGGGCTCCGTACACGAGAAAGGCCGGTGAGTGATGCGCGCTGGGCTGTGCCTCTTCGCCGCGGCGGCCCTGGTCGTGGCTCCGGCCGACGCCGGGGGATTCCCCGCGTCAGGCGTGATCTCGGTGTGGGTCGACGCGGGGCTCGCCTGCGACGAACCGGCGCCCACCGCGGTTGTGCAACTCGCAAGGCCGACACTGGGCGCCTACGCGAGTCGTTGGGCGGCAGCGGTTTCGAGCACCGAAAACACCGCCTCGGCCCTCCGAGACGAAGCCGCATATGTGTTCTCGCCGGAGGGCGAACGGCAGATCGCCGCGCTGCTGGAGTCCGACGGCGCCCACGAACTCGCGCCGCATCCACTAAGCCCGGCGCCTTCGACCGGCATGGCGGACGTCCGGTCAGACCAGGTGTTGTTGGTTCACC
>CAYMXT010000169.1:0-9296 GCA_964394415.1 uncultured Planctomycetales bacterium | reverse complement strand
CAGCCCCCCACGTCGAATCGCCAACAGGTCGCTGTTGGTCTCACACACCAGTTGCCACACCTCGCCACTTGACGACGGCACGTTACTCGCGTGTGGTCGCCCCGCGGCAAGCCCGGCGATATCGCCCGGGGTCTCCGCGTCCACGCTGACCGCGGACGCCCAGATGCCGACCAGAACGGTCGCCAGCCGTGTCGGTCGTGTCCAGTCACGGTGCATCGTTCGCACCTCGCCTAACAGCACCCAACAGAGCTTGTGGCACAGGCTTCCAGCCGGTGTCCTCACCGGCAAGATGCCGGTGCCACAAAACGTCTTGCCGGGCGCTCCAAAGATCGCGCTTGCTTATCGGAACAACCGCTGCGTGCGGTCGTCCGGCGGCGCAATGCGCCTACCTACAAAGTGCGAAACGCGCGCCGCGCTTGCAAAGAAATCTCGCGTCGCCCCCCGCCAGCCCATAAACACTGCCGTCGTTCTGCGGGCGACCAGCACCTTACGCGATAGTCTGGCCCCGTAACCGCGCCACCTCGACGCAGTCTTTGTCGCCCCGGCCGCTCAGATTGATGACCACGAGGCACTCTCGGGCCAACTCAGGCGCTAGCTTCGCGGCGTGAGCCACCGCGTGGGCCGATTCGAGCGCCGGGATGATCCCCTCCGACTGTGAAAGCAACTCGAACGCCGCCAGGGCCTCGTCGTCCGTTGCAGACACGTATTCGACGCGCCCCGTGGCGTGCCAATGCGCGTGCTCCGGTCCGACGCCAGGGTAGTCAAGCCCGGCCGAAACCGAGTGGACCTGCGCCGTCTGCCCGTCGTCGTCCTGGAGCACGACCGTGTGCATCCCGTGCAGGATGCCGGGGCGACCCATCGCCAGCGTCGCGGCGTGCCGCCGGGCGAGCCCTTCGCCCGCCGCCTCGACCCCGATCAGCCGCACCGGGCGGTCCTCGATCAGCGGGTAAAACGCCCCGGCTGCGTTACTTCCTCCGCCAACACACGCGAGCACCACGTCCGGCAGCCGCCCCGCGACCGCCCGCATCTGGTCCTTCAGCTCGCGCCCGATCACGGCCTGAAAATCGCGCACGATGGTCGGAAACGGATGCGGCCCCATCACGCTGCCGATGCAGTAGTGCGTGTGCTCGACGCTCGCCATCCAGTCGCGCAGCGCCTCGTTGATCGCGTCCTTCAGCGTGCGCTGGCCGCTCTCGACCGGGACGCACTCCGCGCCCAGCAGTCGCATCCGGTACACGTTGAGCGCTTGCCGCCGCACGTCCTCCGCGCCCATGTAGACGACGCACTCCAGCCCGAAGACCGCGCACGCGGTCGCCGTCGCGACGCCGTGCTGCCCCGCGCCGGTTTCCGCGATCACCCGGCGTTTGCCCATCCGCCGGGCGAGCAGCACTTGCCCCAGCGTGTTGTTGATCTTGTGCGCCCCCGTGTGATTGAGGTCTTCGCGCTTGAGGTACACCTGCGCGCCCCCGAGCCGCTCCGTCAGCCGCCGGGCGAAATACAGCGGGCTTGGGCGGCCGGCGTAGTTTCGCAGGTAGTCGTCGAGCTCGGCCCAGAACGCGGCGTCCTGCCGGGCGTGTGCATACTCCGTTTCGAGCTGCCGCAGCGCTGCCATGAGCACTTCGGGGACGTACTGTCCCCCGAACGGGCCGAACCGCCCCGCCGCCGTGTGTGCTGCTGCCGTCATCGCACGTCCTTTCCGGAGCGGCAGCATACCACGGGCGTCAATCGCGCGGACGGCAGGCAGCGGGTAGCGGGTAGGCTGGGCGGAGCGGGTAGGCTGGGCGGAGCACGCACAGCGTGCGCAGTAGCGGGTAGGCTGGGCGGAGCACGCACAGCGTGCGCAGCCCAGCGAGCCGGCGGGCTGGGCTCCGCTTCGCTGCGCCCAGCCTACCCTGCTGCGCCCAGCCTACCCTGCTGCGCCCAGCCTACCCGTGGCTACCCGTTTCTACCCGTTGTGGTGAACGAACACTGCCGCGCTATTGGCCGCCGCACCCGCCGCCCGCGAACATGGCCGCCATGCGCTTTTCCATCTCTTCGGGCGCCACGTCCTCGATGTGCGTCGCGATGGCCCACTCGTAGCCATACGGATCGCGCAGCTTGCCGTAGCGATCGCCCCAGAACTGGTTCTTGAGCGCCATCGTCGCCGTGGCGCCGGCGTTGACCGCCCGCTGATACGCCTTGTCCGCATCCTCTACGTACAACGTGAGGGTCACCGGACAGCCGCCCAGCGACGCCGGCGAGCGGCAGCCCATGTCAGGGAATTCCTCGCAGATCATCACGGGCGAATCGCCGATCCGCAGCTCTGCGTGCATGATCGTGCGCCCGTCCGGCCCCGGCATCCGGCATAACTCTTCGGCCCCGAACGCACGCTTGTAGAACTCTACGGCTTCGCCGGCGTTCTTGATCACCAGGTGCGGCGTTACGGTGTGATAGCCCTCGGGAATTGGATTGACCTTGCCAGCCATGCTGCCATTCCTCTCGATGAACGCACTCGGCCCGTGCTTCGACTATAGGAGCGCCGCGCGGCAAGGCAAGCGGGCCGGGGCTGTGTTTCGCTCCCGCCTGGCTCCTGGGCCGCGGTGTCGTTGCCGCCATTCGCCCGGACGGTGCGGTCGGGGGCGGATTTGGAGTATAGTGCTGGTATTGGGTGAGGCGCCCTTTGGAGCCTGGTGGCCAAGCGCCATGTGGGACGAGCTGATGCAACATGCGCGGGCGGGCGATGCCGAGGCGTTTGGACAATTGCTCAAGCAGCAGGCGGCCGACCTCAGCCGCACCATCGCGCGGGAGCTGCCGGCCCGCTGGCAGGCGGTGCTCGCGGTGGAAGATGTGTTGCAAGCGACCTTCACCGAGGCGTACTGCGCCCGGACACAATGCCTGGCGGACGACGCCGCGGCGTTTGCAGCCTGGCTGCGGCGGATTGCGCTACACAACCTGCGCGATGCCATCCGGGCGTTGGAGGCGGACAAACGCGGGGGCGAGCGCCGCCGCGTTACCTCCGCGGCGGTCCAAGGGGACTCCACGGACTCGTTGCTCGAAGCGTTGTTTGGCACAGACAGCCGGACGCCGTCGCGCGCCGCCATGCGCAGCGAGGCCGTCGTTGCGCTGCGCAACGCCCTCGCACAGTTGCCGGAGCACTACCGCCAGGCGGTTGAGCTGTACGACCTCCAGGAGCTGAGCATCGAGGAAGTGGCCGCGCACCTGAAGAAGTCGCCGGGCGCTGTTCACTTGCTGCGGCTGCGGGCCCACGGGCGTTTGCGTGAGCTGCTGGCCGGGTCGCGCGCCGATTTTCGCAGCCGCGCGTAATTCGACGGCTTGCTTTACGCCTGTATGTTCAGAAGGGCGGCGCTCCGCCGCGGCAGGTGGCGTGTGAACGCGGACTCGGCACGAATCTCGGAAACGGCGGTCGAGCGGCTGCTCCGCGCGGCCGAACGCGAGGCCGAGCAACTCCGCAGTTCGTCTTCGACGTGTACCCTGGGCACGGGCGCCGTAGCGGTCGATTCCGCGGCCCGCGCGCTTCCGCCCGACCTGGTGCCCGGCCTGCGCCTGGAAGGGGAGCCGCGCCTGGGCGGTCAGGGCTTTGTCTACCGGGCCACGCACCTCGCGACCAGGAAATGCGTCGCCGTGAAGTTCTTGCGCGGCGGCGTGCTGGATCAGCCCTCGCACTGGCGGCGGCTGGAGCGCGAGGCCGAGATCCTGGCCGAACTCAACCACCCGCAAATCGTCGGGATCCGCGACACCGGCGTGGCCGACGGTCTGCGCTATCTGGTCATGGACTACGTGGACGGCGCGCCGCTCGACGCCTTTGTCGCCGCCCAATCCGACTGGGCCGCACGCGACACGTTGCGGCTCTTCGCCGCGGTGTGCGACGCCGTGAACGCCGCACACTTGCGCGGCGTGATCCACCGCGACCTCAAACCCGGCAACATCCTCGTGGATGCGCAGGGCGTCCCGCACGTGCTCGATTTCGGGCTTGGCAAGTTCCTGGCGGACGAAGCGCGTCCGGACACGCTGACCTCCGACGGCCAGTTCATCGGGTCGGTGCCCTGGGCCAGCCCGGAGCAGGCCGCCGGCCGCAACGCCGACGTGGACATGCGCACGGACGTCTACTCGCTCGGCGTGCTCCTGTATCATCTGCTGACGAAGGTGTTTCCCTACGATTCGAGCGGCGGCTGGCGGGCCGTGCTCGCGCGGATTCAAAACGACGACCCCCGGCCGCTGTCGCCGTCGGAGCAGACGCGCTCGGCCGGCGCCGCGCGCTGGCGCCGCGACGACGAGGTCGAGACGATCGTGCTCAAGTGCCTCGCCAAGGAGCGCGAGCGCCGCTATCAGTCCGCGGGGGAACTTGGCCGCGACCTCCGGCGGTACCTGGCGGGCGAACCCATCGCGGCCAAGCGCGATTCGCTCAGCTACGTGTTGTGGAAACTGGTGCGGCGGCATCGCTGGCGCGTGCTCGCCGGGGTCGCGGTACTGGCAGTGGCGCTCGCGGGTGGCCTGACGTCGCTGGCCCTGTGGCGGCAAGCGGCGGCGGAGCGTGACCGCGCGGAAACCAATGCCCGGACCACCGCGGCGGTTGAGCAGGAACTGACGGGCCTGCTCATGAGCCTGCGGATCCTGAGGCTGGATGCCGCCCAGGCCGCCGCGGTCGGGCAGTTGTTGGACGAGCGCAGCGCGGCCCTGGAGCCAACGTTGCGGAGCGAACCAGCAATGGCGATTCGCGTCCGCACCGCCTTCCGCCATCTCTATCTGGCGCTTGACCGACCCACATCGGCCGTGGCACAGGCCACCGCCGTTCTGGAAGCGGCGCGGGAAGCCTACGGCCCCTGTCACCGGCAGGTCGCCGCAGCCTTGGAGCTCTGCTCCAGTTCGCGGCGCTGGGCGGGTGACCTCCAAGGGGCCGAAGCGTACCTCCGGGAAGCGGTGTCCGTCATGCACGCGGTGGGTGGCCCGCGCGACCCGTACTACATCGCGCTCGTCAGTTACGAGGCGAACGTGGCCGAGGCCCTGGGCGACCTGGCGCGAGCCGAGGCCATCGCGCGGCAAATGCTAGAACTTCAGTTGCGGGCGGGCATCGACACCCGGGAGACCCGCCGGGGCCTGGCTGAGTGGCTGCGCCGCCAAGGCTCGCAGCGCTACGCCGAGGCTGAGCAGTGGCAACGCGAGGCACTGGCAGCAATGCGGCAGGTTGAGGACGAGGTGCCGCTGGCACATCACCTGCACAGTTACGGGGTGCTGCTATGCGACATGGGCCGCAGCAGCGAGGCGGAGGACCTGTTGCGCGAGGCGGTTGAAATCCGTCGCCGCGCGGCTGACGACGAGGAGTTCCATCCGTACTTGCGGCGGTTCTCCGAAATCTGGCTTGGAATAGCCCTGCTTCAACAGGGGTGTTTCGCGGAGGCCGAGCCGCTGCTCGCCAGCTACGCGGCCATCGAGTCACTGGTCTGGGAACGCCGCTACCTGCGACCGTCGAAAACCGAGGCCCTCGCAGCAATCGTGCGGGCCTATGAGACCTGGGATACAGCAGCGCCGCGGCAGGGCTTCGCCGAACAGGCCGCCGCCTGGCGCGTGAAATTGGACGAACTGACCGCAAACCCGTGAGGCGCGTGGCCTCACGGGGGTTCTTTCGCCTGAGTTGAGAAGCGTGTGATAACTCCGCGCCTGGGGTGCGCGCGTGCGGACCCACAGCGCGGTCGTTCAGCCGCGGCGTCGGCCTCGAGCCGGCGGCGGCAAGCTGGAAGGAGAGTCGTATCATGAAACCCGTATTCGCCTGTTCTACTGTGATGTGTGTCGCCCTCGCAGCAGTCGCGACCACGACCGCCGTCGGCCAAAGCTACTTCGACGGCTTCGAGGCCCCGTTCTGGACTTTCACCGAGCAGTCCGGCGCTGTCAGAGAATCGACGAAACGCCCGCACACCGACAGTCGCTCAGCGGAGTTCGTTTCCACCAATACCGGCCAGGACAAGTGGATCTACATGACGCACGATTTCGACGAGCCGCAGTACGGGCACGTGTCTGTGTGGGTGTACGACACGGGCGCCGACGTGTCATCGAGCAACTACATCTGGCTGACCATTCAAGATACCACCGCGGGCGTCGGTGCCAGCGTGACGGCGTTCGACTATGACCTGGGGCCTGGCCAAGGCGGCGACGTTTACTACTACACCCCGTGGAATGGCACCGAACCGATCCGCTCGCCGATCGACCGCACGCAGGCGTGGCACTTGTGGGAGATCGGAACCGCTCCGGATCTGTCCTGGATCGCCATCGACGGGCAGACTATCTACGAGAACTCGCAGGGCCTGCCCTTCGATCGCGTGCGCCTGGGGATGTCGGGTCCCTCCTGGCGCCCGGCCTGGACGGCCTATTTCGACGACTTCGCCATCGACACCGTCGACGAGAGCTACTTCGACGGCTTCGAGGCCCCGTTCTGGACTCTCACCGAGCAGTCCGGCGCTGTCAGAGAATCGACGAAACGTCCGCATGAGGGTAGTCGCTCAGCGGAGTTCGTTTCCACCAATACCGGCCAGGACAAGTGGATCTACATGACGCACGATTTCGACGAGCCGCAGTACGGGCGCGTGTCCGTGTGGATGTACGACACGGGCGCCGACGTGTCGTCGAGCAACTACCTCTGGCTGACTCTCTACAACACCGCGGAGGGCATGATTGCGGATGTGCTTACCTTTGACTACGACCTGGGGCCGGGCCAGGGCGGCGACGTCTACTACTATCGCCCGTGGAATACCAACGCGCAGCCCATTCGGTCTTCGATCGATCGTACCCAGGCGTGGCACCTGTGGGAGATCGAAACCGCGCCGGATCTGTTCTCGATCGCCATCGACGGGCAGATTGTCTATGAAAGCTCGCAGGGCATGCCTTTCAATCGCGTGCGCCTCGGGATGTCTGGGCCCTCCTGGCGCCCGGCCTGGACGGCCTATTTCGACGACTTCTTTCTGGATGCGTACGTCGAGACCGGCGACCTGGATTGCGACGGCGCAGTCGATTTCAACGACATTAACCCCTTCGTCCTGGCCTTGAGCGATCCGGCGGCGTACGCGGCGATGTACCCGGATTGCGACATCCTCGCCGGCGACTGCGACGCCGACGGCGACGTCGACTTCGACGACATCAACGCATTTGTGGCACTGCTGTCGCGGTAGCCGTCAGCCATCAGCTTCTATGGCATATCCGCGCCGGCCGGTGCGGAGCCGCTACGGCCTACCTGCGGCTCCGCACCGACTGGCGCGCGCGGGCGAAGACCGCATCCAGCATCGGTTCGGTGAGCCGCTTCGTAAACGTGTTCTGCTGACTGGGGTGGTAGCTCGCGAGCAGCACGCGCCCGTCGGGCAAGCGGTGCTCCGCGCCGTGACCAAAGCGGCCGCTGCGAATGCCTAGCACGACGCCTACCTCGCGCCACGCGACCTGGCCGAGCGCCACCAGCACCCGCCACGGCGTCCGCGCGAGCGTCTCGGACAGGAACGGCCGGCAGTTGCAGACCTCATCCGGACGCAGCTTGTTGCCCGGCGGGGCGCAGCAGGCGACCGCGGTGATGCGGGCGTCACGCAGGACCAAGCCGTCCTGGCAATCCGTGGACGTCGGTTGATTCGCGAAGCCGGCCTTGTGCAAAGCGCGATAGAGCCATTCGCCGCTGCGATCGCCGGTGAACATGCGCCCCGTGCGGTTGGCGCCGTGCGCCGCGGGCGCGAGACCGACGATCAAGAGCCGCGCGTGTGCGGCGCCGAAATCGGGGACCGGGCGACCCCAGTAGACCTGGTCTTGGAACGCCGCCCGTTTCAGCCGGGCGACCGTTTCGCAATGCGTCCGCAGCCGCGGGCAGCGGCGGCAGGCGCGAACGCGGCGCGCTTGTGCCTTGCTCCAGTCCATCGTCGCCAAAGTTGCTGCCGGCAGCGTAGCGGGCGTCACTGAATCGGCCGCCAGAGGATTCTACCGGCACGCGAACCGGACATCGCAACTTGCCCCCGCGGCCCGGAAGGGTGAGAATGAACATGCCGCGCTGGTCGTGTTCCGCACGCGGGACCGTCGGCCTAACCGGCGCGAGTGCAAGGAGTTAGAACCCGCGACCGCGGCGAGCGGCGAACGGGATCAAGCGCCTCGACATGGTATCACTGCCGATCAACCCAGACTTTGACTTTGCCGGCGGCGGGGCCGACGGCCGACCCGCGGAGAGCAAGGAACGGCCGCGCCATGTGCGCGTCGTCCGCTACGGTGCGCTCCGCTGGGTGGGCGAGTTTTCGCAGAAGGCGGGCGCGTTCTTCAGCCCCGGCACGAAGGTGGTCATTCAGACCGACCGCGGCATCGAACTGGGCGAACCCGTCGGCACGTCGTGCGCCGGGTGCGGCTGCGACGTGCTCGTGCCGCAGCCGCAGCTCCAGACGTATGTGCGCAATTGCGGGCCGGAGTTCTGCCGCCCGCGGGCCGGCCGCATTCTGCGGGCCGCGACGCAGCAGGATCTGAACGAGCAAAGCCACCTGAACGCCCACATCACGGAGGAGATCCGCTTCTGCGTTGAGATGGCCGGCCAGCTCCGACTCGACATGAAGATCATCACGGCGGAGCACCTGCTCGGGGGGGAACGCATCGTGTTCTACTTCGCGTCGCCGGGGCGGATCGACTTCCGCGCGCTGGTGAAGGAGCTGGCCCAGCGGCATCGCACGCGGATCGAAATGCGGCAGGTGGGCGCCCGCGACGAAGCGCGGCTGGTCGCCGACTACGAGGTCTGCGGGCGCGAGTGCTGCTGCAAGAACTTCCTGAAGAAGCTCCGGCCGGTCAACATGCGCATGGCCAAGCTCCAGAAATCGACGCTCGATCCGAGCAAGGTCTCCGGCCGCTGCGGCCGGCTGCGCTGCTGCCTGCGCTACGAGCACCTGGGCTACGAGGAGCTGGCGGGACGGTTGCCGCGCGGCGGTACGCGCGTGCTCACCGAATTCGGGCCGGGCACCGTGACGGACCGGCAGATTCTGACGCAGCTCGTGGTGGTCCAGCTCGATGACGCCAATCGGAGCACGGCCATCCCGCTGGAGGAAATCCGCGAGTTCAATCTGCCGCCGCCGCAGGAGCGCCCCGCCGCCGGGGGTGCGGAGTCACCGCCGCGCGCGGGCGGACCGGAGGCCGATCGGCGTTCGCGCGGCCCCCGGCGCGGCAATGGTCGGCCGCCGACCTCACCGCCGGCGGAGCGCCCCGCGCCGGCCCCGCCGGAATCGACCGAGCGACCCAGCTCACCGCCTCAGCCGTCGCGCTTCGTCGCGGATGATGCCGGGGCCGCGCCGCCGGTGTCACCG
>CAYMXT010000168.1:0-9304 GCA_964394415.1 uncultured Planctomycetales bacterium | reverse complement strand
GTCGGCGTGCCGCCGCCACGCTGCCGGCCCCCCAGGCTCGTGGTGGGTTCGTTTGGGGGGGCCGCGTCCGCATCCGTGTCCGAACCCCGGACGCCAGCCGGGGGCCGTCCACCCGCCACGTGCCGCATGCCTCTGTCCGCGCTGGCCGCGGCGCCGTACCCTGCCAGAATGCATCTGCGCGTGCGGGCAGCCCGCGTTTGCCTCGCCGTCTGGCTCTGCACGCCGGGCTGTGAGCGGCACGGCACGCACGGTCCGGCCTCCAACGAGTCGCACCCGCGCGAGATGCTGGCCGTCGCTGCGGCCGCAGACCTCGCGTTCGCATTCGGTGAACTTGCCAGCGCGTTCCAGCGGCGAGAGCCGGGCCTCGGCCTGCGCGTCACCTTCGGTTCGTCCGGGAGCTTCTTCGCGCAGCTCGTGAACGACGCTCCGTTCGACGTGTTTCTCTCGGCAGACGCCGACTACCCGACACGTCTCGTCGCCGCGGGCCTGGTGGAACCGGGGAGTGAGTTCGTCTATGCCGTCGGCCGACTCGTCGTCTGGGCGCCCACGCCAGCTCGACGCGAATCGGCCGCCAACGCAGAGGCTGTGCTGCGCGACCCCCGCGTAGGGAGCATCGCGCTGGCCAACCCCGCCCACGCTCCCTATGGCCGCGCCGCCGAGAGCGTTTTGAAACACCTCGGCGTTTACGAGCGCGTCCGCGACCGGCTCGTGTTCGGCGAGAACGTCGCCCAGGCCGCGCAGTTCGTCGAGTCCGGCGCGGCGGACATCGGCCTCATCGCCCGTTCCCTGGCGGTCGCTCCGGCGATGCAAGCCAAGGGCCGATATTGGGACGTTCCGGCCGACGCGCACCCGCCGCTTGTGCAAACCGGCGTGGTCCCGAAACGCGCGCGGCATCCGACGGCGGCGGCCCACTTTCGGGAGTTCATTCTCAGCGCCGACGCCCGTACCATTCTCCAGCGCCACGGCTTTGACCCGCCGAGTGAATAGTCCGAGTATTTCATGAACCACAGAAGAAGAGATCAAGAGAACGAGAGATCGGGAGATCAAGAGCGCGTCGCGGAGGCCACTGGTTCTCTTGATCTCTCGATCTCTTGTTCTCCTCTTCTCTGTGCCTCTGTGCCTCTGTGGTGAATCACCCGGGATAGACCTTGGATTGGACGGCTATTGGACTGACGCTGCGCCTCGCGCTGGCCACCGCGACGGTGCTCTTTGTGCTCGGCCTGCCGCTGGCGTGGTGGCTGGCGACCACGCGCTGGCGCGGCCGCTTTTTGATCGAGGCGCTCGCCGCACTGCCCATTCTGCTGCCGCCCACGGTCGTTGGTTTCTACGTCCTGGTCGGCCTCGGGCCGCGCAGCCCGCTCGGGCAGGCGGCGACCACGCTCACCGGCCAGTCGCTGCCCTTCACGTTCGCCGGCATCCTCATCGCGTCGGTGCTCTTCAACCTGCCGTTCGCGTTGCGGCCGTTCACGTCGGCGTTCGCGGCGGTTGACCGGCGGCTGCTCGAAGCCTCTTGGTGCCTCGGCGTGTCGCGCTGGCACACGTTTCGCCGCGTCGCGCTGCCGCTCGCCTGGCCCGGCCTGCTCACGGGGCTGGTGCTTGCGTTTGCCCATACGATCGGCGAGTTCGGCGTCGTCTTGATGGTCGGCGGCAACATCCCCGGCGTCACCCAGACCATCTCCATCGTGATCTACGACCGCGTCCAGGCCCTCGACTACGCCGCGGCCCATCAAACCGCCGGCGCCTTGCTGCTGTTCGCCTTCGCCGTGCTCTCCGTCACGTTCGGGCTCCAGCGCCGGGTGCTGCCGCTATGACGCCGGAGCTGCGCGCCGACTTCGAGAAGCGCTTCCCCGGCGGGCCTGTCATCCGCGCTACCCTCTGCCGCCCGGCCGTCGGTTTCGCGGTCACCGCCCTCTTCGGCCCCTCCGGCTGCGGCAAGACCACCGTCCTGCGCTGTCTGGCGGGCCTGGAGCGCCCGGAAGCCGGGCGAATCGAGTTCGCCGGCGCGGTTTGGTTCGACGCCACGTCCAGGCTCTGTCTTCCGCCGCAGACGCGGGACGTGGGCCTGATGTCGCAGGACTACGCGCTCTTCCCCCATCTCACCGTCGCCGAGAATGTGGCCTACGGCCTGGCCGATCTTGGCCGCGTGGACCGCCGCGCGCGCGTGGCCGGGTTGCTGGCGCGCTTCCAGCTTGCCGGGCTCGAACACCGCACGCCGCGGCAGCTTTCCGGCGGCCAACAGCAACGGGTCGCGCTGGCGCGCGCCATTGCGCGCCGTCCGCGTCTCCTGCTGCTCGATGAACCGCTCGCCGCGCTGGATGGTCCGACCCGGGACGAACTGCGGCTCGAACTCCGTAGCCTCCTGTCCGCCGCGGGCGTTCCGGTCGTGCTCGTTACACATGATCTGTTGGAGGCGATCACCCTCGCCGACCAGGTCGTCGTCATGGACCAGGGGCAGGTCCGCCAGTCCGGGTCGATCGAGGAGGTCTTCAGCCGTCCCGCCGACCCGGTCGTCGCGCGGATCGTCGGCGTCGAGACGGTCGTGCGCGGCCGCGTCGAGCGTGCCGCGGATGGGCTCCTGACGATCGCCGTCGGTGACGTGCGCCTGGCGGCCGTCGCCAGCGGGGAGCTGCGGGGCGAAGTCGACGTGTGTATCCGGGCGCAGGACGTGGCGCTGGAACGCACCGCGCCGGCAAGCGCGAGCGTGCAGAATCACCTGCCCGGCCGCGTGCAGGGCATTTATCGCGAAGGTCCGCTTGTGCGCGTCGTCGTGGACTGCGGCTTCGTGCTGACCGCTGTCATCACCGCGCGCGCCCAGGAAAGTCTCGCCCTGCGCCCCGGCGACGCCCTCACCGCCGCCGTCAAAGCCGCCGCGATTCACGTCCTGCCGCGGAGTTGACCGGCGGCGTGCGTGCCACGGCCACGCTCGCTAACGCTTCGCGGCTCTGAATCGGCTATCGCACTGCGACGGCGCGGGGTGGGCGTTGTGAGACGGCGACGGCCGCCACGGTGGAGCACAGACTATCAGTCTGTGCGTGCGGCGATGGCGGCGGCGCGGGGCGCGGGCCGCTACTTTTCGGTCTTCTCGATGCAGCGGATGTTCATCGCGGCGAGTTCGTCGAGCACCGGGTTGTAAACGTGCGGCTGCACGGGGGCATGGACCCCGGCGTCGCAAAGCTGGCCGGTCAGGATCAGCCGCGTGGCGATCGCCGCGGGGAGGCTGACGGTGCGGGCCATCGAGCTGTCGCCGTCGGGGATGCCGAAGTCGATCATGGTTGACGAGATCCGTTCTTCAACGGGCGGGGCACCGGCGCTGCCCGGCTTGGGGAAGTGCGCGACGAACTTGTGCAGCAGCACGAGCATGTCGCGCTCGCTGGGCCGGTAGGCCATTTTCTGTTCCATCCGCGCGGCGAGCGTTTCCAGCGCGGTCGTGGGCTTGCCGGTCACCGGCAGGGGGTCGTTGCCGAACAGGCCGAGCCATTCCCAGCGGTCGAGGAAGTTCGCTTTCGTGTCCGCCTTGAAGTGCCTTGCCACCTGCCCGCGAACGTCGGTCGTCGCGCTCGATTTGAGGAAGCTCGCGGTCCATTGGGCGAAGGTCGTGCCGGCGGGGTAGGTGACCGGGTCTTCGTTGAGGAACCCAAAGTCCACGATCTTCTTCAGGCACGCGCACCAGCCGGGGTAGCGGAGCGTGCCGCGGAACATGGTCTGCATGTTCGTCAGGCCGTACACGTCGATGTAGGACAGCGAGTCGCGGTTCGGGTAGCCCTCCAGCTCCTTGTGTCCCGGCACGCCCTCGACGGGCACCGGATGGTGGTTGAGGAACAGGTCAGCGGACGGAATCTCAACGTGCTTGCCGTTCTCCAGCCACTTCGCCGCGTTCTTGCCCGCCCGGCAGACGCCCGCGGGGCTCCAGGAGAACTTGTAGCCCCACGGGTTGTCGTTGGCCTCGGGTGCCGGCAGCCCGCCGCAGTACGACTTGAAGCTCACCACGTGCCCACCGCGCTTCTGGACGTCGTGGATGATACGCATGGCGGACATGTGGTCGATGCCGGGGTCGACGCCGATCTCGTTGAGCAGCATGACGCCGGCGGAGCGGGCGGCGGAGTCAAACTCCTTCATCTTCGGGCTGATGTAGGAGGTGGTAACCATGTGTTTGCGGTAGCGGATGCAGAGGTCGGCAACGACCGGGTGCTGCGGGGCGGGCAGGAGGCTGATGGCGAGGTCATGTTCGCGCACGAGCAGCTCGAGCGCGGCGACGTTCTCGCTGACGACGCCGGCGGCCCGGCCGCGGGCATGGCCCCCGACCAGGGCTTCGGCCTTGGCGACCGTGCGCGAGGCGACGGTCACCTGGAAATCGGGCACGTTCAACAGATACCGCACGAGGGGCCGGGCCACGAGGCCGGCACCGAGGACGAGGACTTTCTTCATTGTGCAAACTCCTATTCCGGACAAAGGGGGAGCCGCCGGGAGCGCAACTCCGAGCGTGGGTTTTCGCTATTCGCTACTCGCTATTCGCAACTCATTTCATCGGACTCTTGGTTCCAAGTAGCGGTACGGCTCAGTCAGCTCGCCTTTGTACACGATTGTCGCCCGCTGGAGCGTCGGCGGCAGGCCGCTCTCCGCGAGCGGCTTGCTCAGATCAGCTTGTGCGAGCGCGGGCAAGAACGGGCTTAATGACTGCCCGAAGTACTTCGTGGCGTCAATCGGCAACTCGCACGGGAGGATGTCCACGGCGAGGACGACCGGGCCAGCGCCGATCAGACCGTCGCGCACCTGCCCGGTTTGCGGCTCATAGACGTAAACCGGGTCGCCCGGCTCGGTCGCCTTGACGGTGCATTCCACCGATCCGTCGATGTCGCAGGTGATGTCGCCGATGACGCGCAGCCGCGGACGGCTGCTCCATAGCTCGCGCAGTTGCGGGAGCGTCAGCAGCCGCGGGTATTTCGGTTCCCAGTAAATGCAGTTCACCAAAGCCGTCAGATGCCGTACATGCGGGTAGAACTTCGCCCGGTACTTCTCCGGGTATTGGTAGTAGTCGTGCAGGCCGAACGCCGCGCCCGGCGCGGTCGGTTCGACCATGTCCTCTTCGCGAAAGACCACCTTGTAGCACACGCGCGGGTCGGGGGCGGCGGTCGCTAACTCGTCCGGTCGCAGCGTGCATGTCGGCAGCAGGTCATAAATCTCCTGCGCGCCGCCCGATACGTTGCCGTACCCGGCGAACCCGACGATCAGCGGCAGGAACCGCGCCGGCAGTCCGTCGCGACGGATGTGCTCGCCCAGTTCCGCCAACTCGCGCCTGGCGTGCGCCAGATCGTCGTATTCATACGCTCGGCGGACCTGCGTGAACGGGTTCGCCAGGCCCTCGTGCTCCAACCGCCGGCCGAGCGCCCAGAGCGTGTCGATCATCCCCGCCAGCCCGGCATAACGTCCGAAAAACACCAGCCGGCGTCCGGCGTCGTCCACGATCCGCTCGTAGTCGATCAGTGTGCAGCCCAGCTCCAGCAGCCGCCGAAGCATCGGCATGTTCGCCGGTTGGCCCTTGATCGTGTGCGAGAAGAACAGGTAGGTCTTGCCGCGTTCAAGCAGCGCCGGCGGGATCTCCTTCACGCCCAGAATGATCGGGCAGGCCCGCAGATCCTCGACGATCTCCGCCCCGGCGGTGCGGTATTCGTGGTCGCTGAACCGGCGCAGCGGTGCCGCTTGCACCTGAAACTGTAGCCCGGCGTCGGTCAGTTGCCGCATATCCTGCGGCGACAGGGGGGCACGAGCTTCCCAACGGCTCTTATCTTCGCGGCGGATACCCAGCATGGCGTCGCTGCTTCCTCTTCTGAAACGGTGTTTTGTACCCGAAACGACGAATCGCGGCAACGCGCCGGGATTCGCGTTCCACGCGGGGGTGTGAACACGCTTTGTGGCAAGCGAATCAGATAGGTCGGCGACGTGACGTATGAAGGTGCCGCCGGACGGGCGCGACTTGGACGACCTGCCGCTTTCTTACAGGCGCGGTTCGGCTTGGACGCGGGCGGCACGCTGACAACGCGTCACTTCAAGCCAGCGGAGGTTTGGAGACGCCGTTCTCGTCATCCGCGGCGCGCCGCCGTTTCGCGCGGTGCTCCATGAAAAACGACACCCGCTCGTCGTAGGCGGGGCCGACGGCCGCGCGCACCAGCGCCCGGGCCGTCCCCAGCGGCGTCCGACGCGTCAGGTGAATGAGCAGAATCCGCTCGTTGTTCAGCCGCGGCAGCACGGTGGGCAGATCACTCACGTGCAGATGCCCACCGGCCCGCGCGCGATCCAGGTGATCCGGCTCGACGAACGTGCATTCGAGCAGCAGCACCTTGCTGTTGCGGACGAAGTCGAGTTCCAGGTAGTCCCCGGCCGCCGAATCGCCGCAGTAGGTGACCAGCGGCAGCTCCACCCGGCGCGTGATTTCCACGCCGCGTTTCTTCAGCTCGACAAGCTGCGGACCGGTCAGGTTCTGGTACTCCGCGTGCAGTTTCTGGCGGACTTCGACGGCGGCGAACCCAAGCGCGGGAATGGTGATCCGCCCCCGCTTGCGGCAGGGGTGGTTGACCTCGAACGGCCGCACGACGAGATCACGCCGCAGGACGACATCCTCGCCGGCCCGGACGGGGTGGATGTTCGCGGGGGGCTCGTTCCCGTCGATGTCGGCCCAGAGGCGGAGCAGCCGGCGGACGGGATCGACCAGGATTTCGGGGACATACAGATGCCCCGGCGCGTTGTCGAGGAACATCCGCTGCGAGAAGTAGTAGGCGATGCCCGCGGCGTGGTCCATGTGCCCGTGCGTCAGAAAGACGTGGTCCACGGCGAGCAGGTCGCGCTGCGCCCGGCCGACGTCAAAGGCGAGGTTCAGCTCCGGCGCGACGACGTACGATTCCTCGCCCGCCAGCGACGAGCCGACGAGGTGGACGCCCCCGTGGGTGAACTCGGCGATCGGATGGGCCATGGGGCGCGAGTTATACCGGGGTCGTCCGGAAAAGTCCCGGCGGGGCAAGATTTTTGTTTGACACGCTGGATATTGTGGTTTACACTATGCTGTATCACAACAAGTTGTGCTGAGCGGCTTGGGGAAAGAGCATCGGCACCTCGGCGGAGACGCGGCGGCGTATGGCGCGGTCGCCGAAGCCGAGGCCAGCGGAAAATGGAACCAGGGCCCGATGCGGTGTCCGTTCTGCAAGGCCGACGACGACAAGGTGATCGACTCCCGCGCGAGCGAGGGCGGGGCGTGCATCCGTCGTCGGCGGCGGTGTCTGAAGTGCGGGCGGCGTTACACGACCTACGAGCGCGTCGAGGAGACGATCAAGCTCCAGGTCATCAAACGCGACGGCTCGCGCGTGCCCTACAACCGCGAGAACATGCGGGCCGGGATCGAGCGGGCCGCGTACAAGCGCCCCATTCCGGCGGAGCGGCTGGAACAGGTCGTCGACGAGGTCGAGGAGTATCTCGTCACCAGCTTTGAAAAGGAGGTGTCGAGCCAGAGCATCGGCGAGCGCATCGCGGACGTGCTGCGGCGAGTGGATAAGGTGGCCTATGTGCGCTTCGCCAGCGTGTACCGGCAGTTCGAGGACGTGGGCGATTTCATCGAGGAGGCGCGGGACGTGCTCGAGCGCTCGGCGCACGACATTCCCGGACAGATAAACCTCTTCGAGGGGAACCCGGAGCCGTGAGAAGTCTGAAGCAGATCGTGGTCACGAAAAGCGATGGGACACTCGAGCGTTTCAGTTTGGCCAAGCTCGGCAACTGTCTGGCGACCGTGATGGGGCAATGTGCGAACGATCCCCGGCTCGCCGGGCCGCTGAGCAAGGCGGTCGCGATGCACTTGCAGGAATGGCGCGACGTCGCCCCGCCGACGACCAACTACGTCTACCGTTGCGTGCGGTCGGTGTTGCAGCAAACCGGCCTGGGAGACGTGGCCGACCTGCTCGCCGCCCATCGGCGCGAACGGCGGCTGCGGCGGGCACGCGTGCGGGTCGTCGACCACGCCAGCCGCAAGGTGGACGGCGAACCGTGGCGGAAGGCCCCGGTGATCGCGGCGTTGCAACAGCATTTCGGCGTCGGCGGCGCGGTGGCGCGGTTTCTCGCCGGGCGCGTCGAGCGACAGGTGTTCGCCCTCGACTACCGGCTGGTGTCCAAGGCTTTCTTGTGGGAGTTGATTCGCAACGAAGTGCTGGCTTGGGGGCTGGCGGATGAGCGGGTGTTGCACGTGCAGCGGCCCGCCGATCCGGCCCCCATCCCGGTGTCACCACGTAAAGAGGAGTCCTGACCCGCGCGAGCGCAGCGGCTAGTTGCGCCACGGCTGGAACCGCCGCTCGACGCGAATGCACGGCCACGATGGCCGCCGGGTTCGTAGTGTGCTCAGGGATGGCGTGCTTTCGCGCCGGGCCGCTTGGGTGGCCCGCTCGCGGGGTCGCTACGAGCCCTTTTACAGATCTCCGTTCCCTTGATGCAGGGCGAGTCGAGCCCCCGCCCCCGCCCATGCTCGACTCGCCCGCCCCTTTGCGCTCAGTCGCACGCCCCCAGCGCCGCCGTGTACACGGCCCGGTACTGCGCCCCCGTCGGCATCAGGCGGCTCTCAAACACAACCACCTGTCGCACCGCCATCGTCGTGGTCGGCAGCGGCACTGGCGTGTCCAACACGCGCCGCAGCACCCGTGCGCCGCCGGGGGCCTTGCTTCGGCCGAGCGTGATGTGCGGCGTGAAGGCGCGCTGCTCACGCGGAACGCCCAGTTCCGCAAACCGTGGGTCCGCCGTCTCGACCCAGTGACGACAGCCGCCCGCCGGGTCGTCCAGCCCGCACCACAGCACCCGCGGCGCGCGGGGGTTCGGAAAGCACCCGAGGCGGGTCAGCCGCATCTGAAAGGCGGGCACGGCGGCGCTGGTCGCCGACACGACTGCGCAGACGCGCGGCAGCGCCGCTTCCTCGACCTCGCCCAGGAACTTGAGCGTGAGGTGAAGCTGGTTCGGCGTACACCAGCGCACGTCGCGATCTGGGGGACAGGTTTCGGCAAGCAGCCGCGCGAGCGCTCCATGCAGCGCCGGCTCGAGTTCGATCGCGACAAACGTCCGCACGCGCGGCCTTCTCCACGGTCACACCGCCACAACCACGAATTCTACTCGCTACGTTGGCGCGGCGCGCTGGAAACGCCCCAGTGTATTGTGAGGCAATACACTAAATCAACGTGCGCGAATGGGCGGCGCCTGTCCGAGCTGCGAGCGCAAGAGGCTGTCGACGTACTTCGGCGTCGCCTCACGGAATGCCAGGTTTGGCCATCGGACCCCGGGGGTC
>CAYMXT010000167.1:9006-9352 GCA_964394415.1 uncultured Planctomycetales bacterium | reverse complement strand
TCGCCGTCGCCGTCGAGGCCGCCGGGTCAATAGGGCAAATCGGGACTGTCCCGAACGCCCCGAGCGCCCCCCCGACGCGGGCGCATTTCTACAAATCACCGGTAAACACCCGGGGGGGGGCACGTCACTGCACATACGTTATGAACGCACCGAACCTCAAGCAACGTTGTGCGGCTTCAGCCGCAGTTTCCAGCCCGCGCCTGCCGAACGCCGTGTCGGGGCCGAGCTTCTTCGTGGAGGAGCCGGCGCGGGCGCGATCAGAACCCCGCACGCAAGTGCGGGGCCGGAGGCCGTGTGCGCCGCGGCCCGCCACTGGCGTGGCGGGTTCGGATGTCTCCCATCCGAA
>CAYMXT010000167.1:1506-8906 GCA_964394415.1 uncultured Planctomycetales bacterium | reverse complement strand
CCCCGGACGCAAGTCCGGGGCCGATGGCCCGCCACTGGCGTGGCGGGTTCGGATGTCTCCCATCCGAACCCCGGACGCAAGTCCGGGGCCGATGGCCCGCCACTGGCGTGGCGGGTTCGGATGGTGGGTGTGAGCGAGGGCGACGTGGGTCAGCGCGGAAGCGCGTAAGGGCGTCACGAGTTCGGTTAATATTCGACCAACGGCGCGTGAGGCTCGTCACGGTTCGACGGGGGCGGGTGTTGTCGTAACTCGTTGTGGTCGCGGTTGTTGCGCCGCAGAAAAGAATGGCGGCGGCCGAAAGAAGTGCTTGCCATCGCAGAAAACATCGCGTATACTATGACGGAAGCGGTGTGGGACCACGAGCCAACAACACGTGGGGCCGCACCGGGCTGGATGCTACGGTGATGCGCGAGTGAGAGGACAGGGTGATGAGGAAGGTAGCGGCGGCGACGAGTTTCATTCTGGCCGGCTTGGCGGTGCTGGCGGCCACGCCGGCGTGGGCTAGCAACATCTACACGGTGGAGTACGAGGGTAACGTCCTGCCCGAGCAGGAGCCGGGGTGGTACCGCGTCTGGTACGACGACCCGATGGGCGGCGGCGGGGCGATGCGCACGATCGAAACCGACCCCGACGATCCCAACAACAAGTTCCTGGTCATCAACACCCTGGCCGACCCGATGATCTGCGACTGGGCGCAGTACGGCCGGCAGATGGACCCGGACGGGGCGGACGAGGTCTTCCGGGCCGAATGGAGAATCTTGGTCGCCGAGCACTACGGTTTCGAGGAGCAAGGTGTTGGGTTCATCTCCGACAACGATCACCTGGTGTCGTTCGTCTACGGCTACGACAGCATCTACTGCGGGGTAGATCAGTGGTCGATGCCGATCGAGCCGGGCGTGTTCCACACGTATCGCTTTGAGTCCTCTGATATGTACCACTATACGCTGTGGCTGGACGGCCAGGAAGCCCACAGCGGGCTGTTTTGGCAAGGGCTGCCGTACTTCGGGCACGCGTACTTCGGTGACAGCGCGCAGGGCGGCGGGGCGCGCTCGGTGGTGAAATACGACTATGTTCGGTTCGGCGTGTATCAGGTCCCGGAGTCAGCTTCTTTTGGCTCGCTACTGGGACTCGGCGTCCTCCTGCGTCGGAGGCGTTCGATAGGGGCAAAATAGGGACAGGCACGAATGGCATTTAGATAGTCTATAAGTGCTTGCATATCAAGCACTTATAGACTATCTAAGTGCCATTCGTAGTGTCCCCTTTTTTCTGTCCCCTTTTTTCCATCATCCTTTTTTCCATTTTTTCGTTCGTTCACAGCCAATCGGCGATCGGGCGGGCACAGCGGGCAAACTCGCCCACGGGCAGGTTCACGGTGCCCCACTTCGGACTGCGTGTCCGGGCGCCAAGCACATACTCGTCGAGCGGCACGCCGGTGAACACGTAGCGCGCCCCGCGGAACTCGTGGACAATCTCGTGGGGCGGCTCCCCGTCGGCATCGAGGCGGTAGCCGAACACCAAGAGCGCCGCGAAGCCGGGACCGAAGACCTCCTGCCACTGCCGGAGGCCGTCCAGGTCCGCTTGCGTGACCCAGTTCTCCCAGGCGGGTCGCGCCTGACCGGTGCGCGCGGCCCAGCGCCGGCCCTTCACGTCCACCAGCCAGTTCGTGTGTCCGGTCGAGTAGACGATGAAGTCGAAGCTCTTCAGCTTCGCGTCGCGAAACGCCGCGCGCTTGTGCTCATCCACGGCCACATACGGCGTCTGGCGCGCTTGGAGATAGTGCTCGAACGCGGCTTCATAGTTGTTGCGACCCAGCAAGCCCAGGTCTCCCGTGCCAACGCCGGCGGCCATTGTACCCGCCTGAGAACCGGCCGCGGGACCATCGCGAACGCCGCCCACGGGGGGCCGCGCCGGGCCGCGCCCGCCCAGCACATCACCCAGTCTCGCGCGACGCACATGCCACGCTTGGCACGCGCCCCCCCGGCGGTATACTGCGGGTTTCGCCGCTCCCCGCGGCGGTCGCCTCACTGTTGGGAATGGAGGCTCGTGCATGAGCACGTTCGAAGTGGACCGTATCCGCAACATCGCCCTCGTCGGACACGCCGGGGCCGGCAAAACGACCCTGGGCGAAGCCCTGCTGCTCAAGGCCGGGCGGACCACCCGCCTGGGCAGCGTCGACGACGGCAGCAGCGTCCTCGACTACGACGACGAATCGAAGGAACGCAAGCAGAGCGTCGATTCGACCATCTTCCACCTCGAACATCACGGCCACCTGCTCAATTTCCTCGACACGCCGGGGATGCCGGACTATTGCGGGACCGCCATCGCAGCCCTGGCGGGCGTGGACACCGCCGCCGTGGTCGTCTCCGCCGCCGCCGGCATCGGCGTCAACACGCGCCGCATGTTCAACCTGGCCAAGACGTACGGCTTGGCGCGCATGATCATCGTCACGCGGCTGGACGCGGAAAACGCCAACCTGCCGGACCTGCTCAGCGGCCTGCGCGAGACGTTTGGCAACGAGTGCCGCCCGATCAACCTGCCGACCGGGGGTGGCCAGGGCGTGCTCGATTGCCTGGCGCAGGAATCCGGGGTGGCGGACGTGCTGGACGTCGCGGCGTGCCATACCGCCCTGATCGACGCCATCGTCGAGACCGACGACACGCTGATGGAACAGTTCATGGAGACGGGGTCCGTGCCGCCAGACAAGCTCGGCCCGGCGATTGGCAAGGCGGTCGCGTCTGGGCACATCGTGCCGATGCTGTTCGTGAGTGCGAAGCACGACGTCGGCGTCGCCGAGCTGCTCGACGCGTTTGTGAGGTACGCCCCGTCGCCGGCGGTCGGCAAGAAACGGTCGCTCGTCATCGGCGAAGGCGACGCCGCCCAGGAGACCCCGATCGAGCCGACCGCCAGCGGCGATTTTGTCGCGCAGGTCTTCAAGATCACGTCCGATCCGAAGAGCAACATCAAGTACTGCGTGGCGCGCGTGCATCGCGGATCATTGACGGGCGAGGGGCAGGTCTTCGTCGCGAGCGACCGCAAGGGTCAGCGGCCGGGGCACCTGCTCAAGCTGCACGGGGCCGACCACGCCGAAATCCCGAGCGGTCAAGCCGGCGACATCGTCGCGTTCGCCAAGCTCGACTTCAAAATCGGGGACGTGCTGCTCGCCAAGGCGGGCGACGGCCGCATCCCGTTGCCGAAGCTGCCGACGCCGATGTTCGCGCTGGCGCTCGAACCGAAGGCCCGCGGCGACGTCGAGAAGCTCAGCGGGGCGCTGCACCGTTTCGCCGAGGAAGACCCGTGCTTCGACTACGTGCGCGACGCCGACACCGCGCAGCTAGTAATGCGCGGCTTAGGCGACCAACACCTCACGGTCATCCGCAGCAAGATGAAGCGGTATTTCAAGCTGGAGGTCGAGATCAAGCCGCCCAAGATCCCTTATCGCGAGACCATCGCCGGGTCCGCCAAGGACATCAAGTACCGCCACAAGAAGCAGACCGGCGGGGCCGGGCAGTTTGCCGAGGTGGTCATCAACATCGAGCCCGCGGCCCGCGGCGAGGGCTACGAGTTCATCGACGAGATTTTCGGCGGGGCGATCGACCTGGCGTTTCGCCCGAGCGTGGACAAGGGCATCCGGGCGCAGCTCAAGAAGGGCGTCATCGCGGGCTACCCGGTCGTGGACGTGAAGGTGCGGCTGGTGGACGGCAAGACGCACCCGGTGGACAGCAAAGACATCGCGTTTCAGGTGGCGGGCCGGCAGGCGTTCAAAGAGGCGTTCACCAAGGCGAAGCCGATCCTGCTGGAGCCGGTCGTGAACCTGGAGGTGACCGTCCCGACCGAGCACATGGGCGACATCACGCGCGACATCGCCGGCAAGCGCGGGCAGGTGCTCGGGCAGGACATCCTGCCGGGCAACCAGGTCTGCGTGCGGGCCACGGTGCCGCTGGCGGAAGTCGCGGCGTACGCCTCGCAGCTCAAGAGCGTGACCGGCGGCCAGGGCAGCTACATGATGGAGCTCAGCCACTATGACGTGGTGCCGCCGCTGGTCCAACAGCAGATCGTGGCAGCCCACAAGCCGAAGGAGGAAGAAGAGGAGTAAGGACTCTCTCGTCGCCCCTCCCTCTCGGGGAGGGGTTGCGTGAGGGACGGCAGACCGGCGGTTACTCCGCTCACGGGTGTCAACCAGCCCGGCTTCACCTCTGGAATTGGCGCGCTCCGAAGTCGTTGTTGCCCGTTCGCGCTCGTCTTCTCGGGTTCTACTCCAAGCCGTACGAGTTCGCGGACCGCGATGACAAGCGAAGCCAAGCGGGTTACCATCCAGCTCGCCACGTTGGAGAGCTTACAGGACGTAAGTGCTTTGGGCGTATAGCACTACGTGGCCAAGTTGGGCGCCAGGAATGCCGTCAGATTGGCAGTCATTTCGGTTCGAGCTGCGTTTTGACCACGATCGGTTGCGCGCCGAGATCATCAACATCGAGGCCTTCCGTCTATCGCTCAACCAACTCATCTTGCCGCAACATTGGCAAGCGGAGCTTCAGAAGCTCCACATTGTGCGGTCGGTACACGGCACCACCGCCATCGAGGGAAACCCGCTGACGGAGGCGGAAGTTTCGCATGAACTGGAGGCGAAGCGCCAGCGCATGGCCGACCAGGTTCGGCGGCAAGTGGAAAACGCGGCGGCGGCCTTTCGCTGGGTCGAAGCGCACTGCCGGGCGCACCGCGACATCAGCCTGCGCGACATTCTGCATATTCACGAGCTACTGACGACCGGAAGCGACGAGGGCGACAACACGCCGGGGCAACTGCGGCGTGAGGGCCATCACGTGACCGTCGGCAGCCCGACGCTGGGCGGGGTCCATCGCCCGCCGCCCGGGGGACGGGAGTTGAAACGCCTTGTGGCCGCGTTCATCGGCTTCGTCAATTCGAAGCACGTACGAAGTGAGAACCCCGTGGTGCAGGCGTTGCTCGCGCACTTCTACTTCGTCACGCTGCACCCCTTCGGGAACGGCAACGGCCGCGCGACGCGCTGTATCGAAGCGGCGATCCTCTACGCCGCCGGCTACAACACCTACGGGTTCTATTCGCTCTCGAACTACTTCTATCGCCACCGCGACACGTATTTTCGAGCGCTCCAGGACGCGCGCACCCGCTGCCGCTACGACCTAACGGAGTTCCTCGCCTTTGGACTACGCGGCTTTCGCGAAGAGCTGGAGCGGATCAACGCCTACGTGCGCCACCGCACGCATCGCCTCCACTACCGGGAACTAATCCGGCGTTGTGAGCAGCAGCGCGTCGGCGCGAAGCGGCGCTTGCTCAATCAGCGGGAAGCCGCGGTGTTACACCGTATCCTCGATTTGAGCCGCCCGCCCGACCCCTTCTCGAGTGAGCCGGCCCGCATCGTGAGCCTGCGCGGCGATCTGGAGCGCGTCATCGACCAGTATTACGGAGACCGCACGCCGCGCACGATGGTCCGCGAGCTGAAACGGCTGGCGCAACTGGGCTTCCTCAAGTTCGAACCCAGCGCAGCAACGCACGATCTGCAAGTCTTGATCGACTTCGATGCGATCGCGAAGTACTGACCGCCCGCCCACGACCGCCCGGCGGCCCAGGCTCCCCACACGCTCACGGGCCGGCAGGATCAACAACCGGCGAAGCGGCCGGAGGCCGACGTAACCGGCTCAGCACCACCCCGCTCAGCACGTAGCCGAGCGCCAGCACCACCAGCAGCAGCTCGAACGAGTACCAGCCCAACGCCAGGATCCCCACCAGCCACACCAGGTGCGTCGGCGGGTGCTTGCGACGCACGTAGACGTTGAACACGTGTACGTAGTCCAGCCGACTCACCATCAGCAGCCCCGCCGCAAACGTCGTCAATGTGATTGCCCAGCGCGAAACGTATGCCCAGTTGACCCCCCACGCCTCGTAGCCCGAGGTGCGCACGTGCTCGTGCAAGGCGAGCAGCGCGATCACCGCCGCCGCCGCCCCGGGGCTCGGCAGCCCGCTGAAGGCCCGGTGGGTCTCCTCGCTCTTGACGTTCTCCGCGTTGAACCGCGCCAGCCGAATCGCTGCGCAACTGAGATACACCAGCGCCCCCGCCATCCCGATGCGGAACTGGAGGCGCGTCGCGTCGGCCTCCTCGCTCTCCGCCCCGAGCACGGGGCGCAGCAGGAGCGTGATGAACAGCGCGACCGGGGCCACCCCGAAGCTCACGATGTCCGAGATCGAGTCCAGTTGCGCCCCGAACTCGCTGACGCGGCGGGTCAGGCGGGCCAGCCGCCCGTCCAGCGCATCGAAGATCATCGCCGCCAGGATCAGGTACGCCCCCGCCGCCAGGTGCGTCGGGAAAAGCTGCTCCAGCCGCGGGTGAAAGACGCGCGGCTGAATTGAGTAGAAGTTCGCGTATTCCGCCCGCATCGCCAGCAGGCAGCAGAAGATCGCCAGAAACCCGCACAAGAGGTTCCCCAGCGTCGCCGCCGCCGGCAGCAGGCTGATGCCGATCAGCCGGCGGCGCGGCGCGAGTTCGACCTCGACCGGCAGGCGTTGTTCCGGGCGGACGATCATGCCTTCTCCGGCGTGCGCAGGCGGGCCAGCACCGTCAGGCCGCCGCGCGTGTGGTCGCCCACGTTGACCAGCAGTTCCCAGTCGGGATGCGCGGGCAGACACACCTCGGTACGCGACCCGAGCTTGATCATACCGTAACGCTGCCCGGCCGTCAGATGCTCCCCCGGCCGCACCGCGCAAACAATGCGCCGCGCCAGCACCCCCGCGATCTGCCGCACGCGAATCGGCCCCGGCAACGGCTCCGCCGGCGAAAGCGTGAGCGTGTTGCACTCGTTGACCTGATCGGCGTCCGGAGAGAGCGCGTTGCGAAACTGGCCCGGCCGGTACTCGACCGCCGCGACCTGCCCCGCGCACGGGCTGCGATTCAGGTGGACGTTGAACACGCTCAGGAAGATCATGATCCGCACGCCGCGGCGGCCGTCGGGCAACGTCACGTCGCGCGCGACTTCCACCACCTTCCCGTCCGCCGGGGCCAACACCAGGTTCGCGGCCCGCGGCGGTGTGCGGCGCGGGTCGCGGTAGAACGCGAGCAGGGCGAGCGTCAGTCCCGCCGGCAGGCAGGCCCACGCCGTGAAGAACCACGCCGCGCCGGCGGTGAGCAGGCCACCGATGAGGGCGATGAGCGTCACTTCGAAGCGCGCGTAGGGGCTCATGCGGGCGTCCAAGGTAACACGGGGCTCGCGCATCGGCCATCCGCCACCGGTGTGTTGTGGGGTGTGACCACGCGTTTGGGCGGACGCCGATCCATGGCGCGCCTGCGGAACGAGCCCCGAGCGCCAGCGAGCGGGTTCCGAGCGCCAGCGAGCGGGTTCCGAGCGCCAGCGAGCGGGTTCCGAGCGCCAGCG
>CAYMXT010000167.1:0-1406 GCA_964394415.1 uncultured Planctomycetales bacterium | reverse complement strand
AGCGGGTTCCGAGCCGCGACCGCAAGGGAGCGATTCGCGCAGCGCGTGGGCCGCACGGGTGGCGGCAGACCCCGACCGGCTGAAGCCGGTCCGCGGGAGCCGCACCATGTCTCCTTCCCCGGAAACCCGTGCAGAACCCCCAAAAAGCGCCGCGGCCGGACCTCCCGGACCGGCCGCGGCAAGCTGAAAGCGGATGGCGAGTGTCGCCTAGAAATTCGTGATGTCGTCGGCCGTGCCGAAGCGCCCGTCCTTGCCGGGGCTGTAGAGGATGAATGAGTCCTTGCGGTTCGGCGTGACGACGCGCTTCGTGGCCGGACTGGACTCGTAGGCGCTCTTGTTCATGATCGCGTAAGGGAACTTGTTGGACTTGGTGACGATGATCGTCTCCCATGCGGGCGGGGAGTCCTTCCATTCGCTGGGGAAGAAGTAGGAGTTCGGGTCGGTTGGCTCGATGCCGTTGTCACCCCAATCGGGGGTCCCGAAGCAATTGCAGAGCGAGCCGGCGCAGGTGCAGCCACCGGAAAAAAAGGCGTTGTCGCCGGCGTTGTAAATCGCGTAGTAACCGGCACCCAAGACGGGTGTCTGCGCGGTCGCGATGTTAGCGTCAGCGCGGTCGCCGTAGCGCGAATTGGCCGCGTAGTACAGGATCGGCATCTCGAAGGTGTCGACCATGATCATGTTCTCGGCCACCGCGCCGCTCGTGATATTGAGCCGCTGCATCGCAGGCATGTCCTTCGGCGCTTTCACCTTGACCGCGTCGGGGGTGATGTACGGACCGCTGCGGGCAAAGGGCTCATCCGGTCCGGTTGGAAAGTCCGGGTCCCCCGGCTTGGAGTACCAGCCCTTCTGCCACCATTCGCTCGTGTTCGGATCGCCGGGGTCTCCGTTCCAGTAGTCGCGTCCCACCGAGCGCGGGCTGACGTAGCCCTTCAGGTCTTTACCCATCAGGTAGCGGACCAGCCACTGTGCGCCGAACATCTGGAAGCCGCCCCCCTCCTCGGTCGGATCATCGCCGCACGCGGATGGTGGGTAGTTCAGACCCTTCATGTCCGCGTCGTTCTCGGTCCGGAACACTTCGAGCCCGTTGCCGATCTCCTTCATCATGGCCTGGCTCTTGACCTTCTTGGCGGATTCACGGGCCTTGCCGAGCGAGGGCAGGAGAATGCCGATCAGCAGCGCGATGATGGCGACGACCACCAACAGCTCGATCAGCGTGAAAGCCCGCCTCCGCCAACTACAGCCGCACGGCACACCTGAGTTCAAACGCATCGTGGCACCTGCCTCAAAACATGAGATAAGAGCTGGGCGGGTCAGGCGCGCAGCGCGCCGACACTCCCATATAACAATATCGCAAACGGCGCGTCCGGGCAATCCCTGAGGGCGAATTTAGCGGCGGAATCCCGAGC
>CAYMXT010000166.1:0-9358 GCA_964394415.1 uncultured Planctomycetales bacterium | reverse complement strand
CCAAAGAGTAACGGAGGAGTGCAAAGGTCGGCTCAGCACGGTTGGCAATCGTGCGTCGAGTGCAAGGGCACAAGCCGGCTTAACTGCAAGACCGAAAGATCGAGCAGATGCGAAAGCAGGCCCTAGTGATCCGGTAATCCCGTGTGGAAGGGTTATCGCTCAACTGATAAAAGGTACTCCGGGGATAACAGGCTGATGACCACCGAGCGTCCATAGCGGCGTGGTCGTTTGGCACCTCGATGTCGGCCCATCACATCCTGGGGCTGTAGGCGGTCCCAAGGGTTCGGCTGTTCGCCGATTAAAGTGGTACGCGAGCTGGGTTCAGACCGGCGTGAGCCAGGTCGGTCCCTATCTGCTGTGGGCGTACGAGTCTTGCGGAGCCATCACTCTAGTACGAGAGGATTGGGTGGTACGTGCCTCTGGTGTACCAGTTGTCGCGCTAGCGGCACGGCTGGGTAGCTAAGCACGGATTGGATAAACGCTGAATGCATCTAAGCGTGAAGCCGTCCCTGAGATGAGGACTCGGTGCTCCCTTCGGGTGAGCTGAAGACCCCTGGTAGACCACCAGGTTGATAGGCCGGATGTGTAAGGGCTGAGAGGCCCTCAGCTTACCGGTACTAACGGTCGAAGGCTTGACCACATTTGTGAAACACTGTGGCGGCCTTTTCTTCAAACTTCGGAACCGAGAGGTCGGTTCGAGCCTTAACCCACCTTAGGTCTTTTCTGAGTGCCCACGTCCGTTTGTGGCGTGTACACGTGAGAAGGTGGGAGCGTGGGAACGTGAGCAGGCAGCTCACGGCGACCCGTTCCCCCGTGCTCACGTTCCCACGCGGACGTCACACGATTTGCCGGTGAACATACGTGCGGGGCCAACTTCGGAGCGCGGAGTCCAAACGGTGCCGTCCGCAGAGCGACAGACAGTGCCCCAGCGAGGCGTCGCGCCGCCGGCCGGCCGGGCGTGGCATGGGTGGGTGCCACGCCTAGACGCGTTGCTGCTGGCGGGCGCGTTCGCCCTGACGGTGGGGGCAAAGGTGCTCGCGGCGCGGAACTACGCAGTGACGTTGCGCGGCACCGCGCTGGGGGCAGTGATTCTATCGGACGTGTGCTTCTTTTTGGGCGTGGCGGCAGTGGTCATGCTGCTGCCGCGCGGCGCGGGCCGGCATTGGTCCGCGCTTACCACGACGCTGATCGCGGGAACACTCGCGATCTGGTCGGTGTTGAACGCCGCGTGGCTGCTGATTACCGGCGTGCAGTTGCAGCTCGGGGCACTGTGCGTGGTCCTGCAATACCCCAGCGAGTTCTGGCCGACGGTGCGGCAACATGTCGTCGGCCGGCCGCTCCTGGTGGCGCTCGTCGGCCTCGGCGGATTGGCCGGTTTCGTCGGGGCGGGGTGGCAAATCGCGCGGCCGCGAGGGATTGTGAGCCGACTACGCCGGCGTCTTTGGCGGGCGGCGGCAGCAGGTGTCCTCGCCGCGGTCTGCGGGCTCGGGCAGCGCGCGGTCAGCCACCTGGGGATGATCCCCTCGGTTGGGGAGGCGCTGACGTACAGTAGCCACTGGGAGGCGCTGGTGGCGGCGCTGGGCGTGAGTTTCGAGGGCGACGGTCTGGACAGCGCGGCGCGGGTAATGCCGCACAGGGGCGAACGTCGCGTGCGGTTGCCGGAGGTAGCCGGGGGAGCGCCGCCGAACGTGGTGCTCGTTCTGCTTGAAAGCGTCTCGTACAAGGCGCGCGAGGCGGGCACGCCGGAGTTCGCGGCGATGCCGGTATTGGGCGGTCTGACGGCGGAAGGGGTGGAGTTCACGAATACTCGCGTGCCCGTCTCGCAGACGGGAAAGGCGTTTTGGACGGTCCTGTCAGGGACCACGCCGGACGTGTACTCGGATTTCGCCGAGGCGTTACTGGTGGACGAACCGTACGAGGGGCTGCCCACATTACTGGGGCGGCTGGGGCAGCGCAGCGCGTTCTTTGAAATGTCGAAAGGCTCGTTCGAGTGTGCGCCGGGCCTGTTTGCGAACTTCGGCTTCGACTGGGCGTGGTTCCGCGAGAACCTCGAAGACCAGACGGCCGATCTGGGCTACCTGGCCGGCGACGACTTCCGGCTGCTGGATCCGGCGTTTGACTGGCTGCGGCGCGTCGGCGGGCCGTTCTTCCTGATGCTCATCACCTCTGCGACGCACGACCCCTACGAAGTCCCGGCGTGGTTTGAGCCGCCGGCGACGGGCGGCGACCACGCGAAGTACGTGCAGACGCTGCGGTACACGGACGCGTTTCTGGGCGAACTGCTGCGGCGGCTGGAGCAACAGGGCCTGCGGGATGACACGCTGCTCTGCGTGCTCGGCGATCACGGCGACAGCTTTCGGGCGGAGTCGCGGAAGAACCGCTGGGTGCCGTACGAAGAGGTGCTGCGCGTCCCGTGGGTCATCCGCTGGCCCGGCCACGTGCCCGCGGGGACGCGGTATGATTGGCCATGCTCGCAGCTTGACGTGGCTCCGACGCTACTGACACTGCTGGGGTTCGACGTGTCGGCGGCGGGGTTTGACGGTCGCGATGCGCTGACGGCGAGCGATCCGGCGCGGCGGCTATACTTTTCTTCGTGGTATCCAGGCAGCCCGTCCGGGTACGTCGAAGCCGGGCACAAATTCGTGTACTGGCCGCAGGGCGGGCGCGTGTTTGCGTTCGATCTGGCCGGCGATCCGCTGGAACGCGAGGGCGTGACCGTGGAAGGTCCGGCACGTGAGCAGGTGATTGCGGATGTGCTCAGTTGGACGCGCGCGTCGTACCTGTCGTTCCCCGCAACGCGCTTTCGGAAGCAGTTCTTGTACGATCATTGGTGGGCGTTCAGTTCCGGGCGTTACGGACGCGCGTATTACGTACCATGAGCCGAGTGCGTGATGACGGTCAGTGAAGCGAGTGTTGCCGCAGCCATGCCAGGCACGGACCGTCCCCCCGTGCGCGTGGCGGTGGCGCAACTGTTCATTCTGCTGATGGTGACGGTGGGAGTGTTCGAGGCGGAGCTGCGTCTGGCGGTGCAGGAGTTCGTGACGGGCGGCGAGTGGTGCCACGGGTTGGTCGCGCCGGTGCTGATTCTGCTGCTCGTCTGGCAACGCCGGGAAGCGCTGGCGCTTGCACGGACCCGCGGGTCCGGCTGGGGCCTGGTGTTGCTGCTGGGCGGGCTGGGCTTCTTCGCACTGAACCTCTGGCCCGTGTCCTACGCGTACACGCGGGCGCTGGCGTTCGTGCCGGCGGTCGCGGGGCTCGTTGTCGCGACCTGCGGCTGGCGGATTCTGCGCTGGTGCGGGCCGATGCTGCTCATCCTCGTGCTCAGCCTGCCGCTGGGCGCGCGGCAGACCGCGGCGCTGATCGTCCGCCCGGAGATGTACGCCATCGCGGCGGCGGAAATGGTGCTCAAGCAACTGCCCGGCGTGACGGTGGCGCGGGACAGCGTCGATCTGGATTTCAAGCGCGGCTCGGAGCAGGGCACGGTGGCCCTCGGTGAGCCACGCCGCGGGGCATCGCTGGTGGTCACGTACCTGGTCGTGGGGACGTGCGTGATCTTCGCGCAGCCGCGGTCGCTGGGGCAAACGGTCTTTCTCGGGCTCGTGGCGGGGCCGCTCGCGCTGCTGTGCAGCTTTCTGCGGCTGGTGCTGTGGGGCTTGGCGAACATCTACGTGACCTCGGATCCCGGGAGCGCGGTTCCGCGCGCCCTGAGTGCGGTCGGCTCGCTGCTGGTTGCGTATCTCGTGTTCGCGCTGGCGTCGGGCATTGTGCGGCGACTGACCCTTCCGGCTTACGAGGCCGACGACGCGGAGAGCTGAACCCATGCCGGCCCCACTTCCTGCGTCGCTGCGTTTCTTTTCGCCGCTGTTTCTCCTGTGTCTGATTCTGACCGGCGGCGCCGCCCTGGGCCTGCGCCGGGGCATGATTGCCGTATCGCACAGCCTGCAAAAGCAGCCGATCAGCCTGCGGCGGCCGTTGACGCTCTTGAAGCTCGGGCCCGAATCGTCGTTTCAACCGGCCGAGCGTCCGACGCTGCCGCGGCCCGAGCAGGACGCCGAGGTGGGGACCGCGGATCTGTATTGGCGGGAGTTTGCGCAGCGCGGGGCGGGCGGCGGCCGCGGCAAGCACGTTGGGTTGTTGATCACATACTACAGCGAAGCCGAAAGCAAAGTGCCGCACTCGCCGGACGTGTGCTATCGGCAGGTCGGCGTGACGGTCAGCGGTCTGTACGAGGCGCCCATCGAAGTTCCGGAGCTAGGCGCGGCGTCGCCGGTGCGGGCGCGGGTGTTACACCTGGAGAAGGGGCCGTGGCGGGCGGTGCTGCTTTTTGTCTTCTGTGCGAACGGAGAGTTCTTCAACGACCGGCAAGCGGTCCGCTGGCGAATTGCGTGGCCGGGCGATCGGTACGTGTACTTCAGCAAGGTCGAGGCCATGTCCTCGTACCGCAGCGATGAGGACCGCCCCGCCGCTCTGGAGGCGTGTAAGGCGCTGCTGCGCGACGCGCTGACGGCGCTGGCCCGCGAGCACTACCCAGAGACAAGCACGCTGCGCGGGCCGTGATCTCCGGACGGGGGGCTTTCGCAACCGCGTCGTGACCAGCGCAAATGCCCGAGCGACAGGAATAGGACGGCGCCGGCCACGAGGGCGAGATAGCTGTGGGGCCAGGGCACGACGCCCCACACGCCGGGCGCCGCCAGTTCGCGCCCCGTCTGCGTGACCAGCCGCGCCGTGACGAACCCCAGCGGCGCGCCGCGGCTCGTGATCCGAAAGGCGAAGCGGCCGCGCAAACCCGGACCGATCGCGTAGCCGGCGTTGTCGGTGAACGCTCGAAACACGCCGCGGTCCGCGGCGATGGTCCAGCCGGTCGGCGCCTGGAAGTCGTACCCGTCTTCGTAGGGCACCTCGAAGCGCATGAGCGGTTCCAGGCCGCGGTTGTGAACCTCGTAGGCATAGACGCTGGCGCGGACGCTGACCGAAACGGTCACGTCGCCGGCTGCGACGACGAGCGTGCCGGGCTGCGTTCCCGCGATGAGCAGCACCAGGGCCGGGATCATCGTGGCCAGTATAACCCGTCGCTGCGCCTGCGGCGCGCGTCAGGGCACGGGCCGGTCGAGGTAGTAATACGCCACGGTCGCGTAGCGCACGACCAGCGCGGGGTTGTCGTTGCCGTACTGAAACCGCAGCGCGAACGACTGCTGAAAGTCGATCGCGTCGCTGAGCACGTGCCAGCGGCAGCAGGAGACGACGCCGGGGTCGTTGTCCACGCCGCCCTTCACGTAATTAGCGGCGGCGAAGGGCGCATCGAACGGCCCGCCGGCGAAGTAGAAGCCGCCGTTGAAGTAGTCCTCCGTGCCGGTGCCACGCAGGCGGGTCTCGCCGTCGATTACGCCGGTCTCGTTGCCTTCGAGGATGTTGAGCGAAGCGCCGAGTTCCCCCGGGCGCCGGTCGCTGTTGCCGGCGGCGAAGAGAAACGTTCCGACGTAACGGCCGCGGCCGGTCACGTTCACAACTTCGTGCTGCGTACCTTCGGGCTGTGCGCCGGCGACGGCGTGATGCGACGCGTGCAGATAGCCCCAGGGCTCCGCCGGTACGTCGGGGTGAATGCCGACGCTCACACGCAGCGCGACCTCCGTCGTTCCATCGTTCGCCAGCGCCACGTGCGCCCCCGCAGAAAACGGCAACGGCAGACGGCAGGTAAATTCCCACGCGCCATTGCGCGGCTGCACGCTCAGCGGCAGCGTGTCGAACGCCGCAACTCGCTCGCGGCAACCGAAGAACGCGTCGAACGGCACGTCAATCGCCGCGTCCGGAGCCGCGTTGTAGCGAACCTGGAGCCGCACGGCGGGCAGCGCGGCTAGCACAGCGTCGCTTGCCGTGAAGCGCAGCAGCGCGATCGTGCCGGCCCCGGCGTGCTCAAACACGCTCGCGGACGAGCCCGCCGGCAACGTCTGGAGCTCGTCAGTGACCGCCGCTTCGAGCTCACCCGTCAACCGCGCATCGCGCGCGGTAATTGTAGCCAGCGCAGCGGCGTAAGCGGCGTCGTCCGCCAGGCGCGGCGAAAACGGCCGAGTCGCGGCAGCGGTCCGCTGCACGTCCACGTGATAGAAATAGCCGTTTGCGGGGCACAGACCGTCGAGCGCCACGCGCAGACGCGCGCCGAAACCGATCGGAACATAGCTCGTGACCGCCCCGGACTTCAGACCGGCCAGCGGGGCCCCAAACGGCGGCGTCACGCCGAGGTGCGCGACGGGAATGACGAACGCGGGGGTCGCCAGGTCGTCAACGTAGATGCGCAGCACCTCGTTCTCGAACGCGCCGAGATCGGTCTGGCTGAAGAACTCCGGTCCCCGGGCGGCGTCGCCCACGCGGAAGCGCGTGAGAAAAACGCGGGACACGTAACCGGGCCCGTCGTCAGCCTCGGCGAGCACATAGCCCCGCTCGTCGCCGGCCGGCAAATCCAGATTGTCCAGCACCGCCAGCAGCAGCGGCTGAAACGGACCCAGAAGCGCGAGGAAGTTGTTGAAGTCCTTGCCGCCGAAGGGCGTGTGCGCGGCGGTCGCTTCCGCGCCGCGAAAGCGGCTGGAAAACTGCTCGTAGCGCGCGGTCCCCAGGCGCGGCAGGTCGCCCCACCTCTGCAACGCCGACAACCCGACGTCCGGCGTGTCCGCCAGGAGCGGCGCGGCCTGCACGAGCGCGGCTTGCTCCGCAAGCGCTGCGTCGCGCACGTGCTCCCCGCACGGATCGGGGCCACACGCCCAAACGAGCGCCAGGGCAAGCCACGCCCCCGCGCCCGCCGCTACGCGCGGGCGAGTTCCGCGAGCACGGCCTTCAGAAACGTCCATGTTTTCTGCACCGAAGCGACGTAGACGCGCTCGTCCGGGCTGTGCGCGCCGCGGATGTGCGGTCCAAACGAGACCATGTCCAGCGCACCCGTGCCGACCCGCTCACCGAGAATGCCGCACTCCAGCCCCGCGTGAATCGCGGCCACCGTGGGCTTCGCGTGGAACAGCGTTTCGTAAATCTGCCGGCAGGTCGCCAGCAGCGGCGAATGCGGGTTCGGCTGCCACCCGGGATACTCGTTGCCGGATTCGACGGTCGCAGCCGCGAGCTTGCCGATGGCCGCCAGTTGCCGGGCCGTGGCACGCAATTCCGGCAGCGACGAGCTGCGCGACAAACACCCGACCACGATCCGCAACTTGCCGTCGGCCGCCGCGCTCTCGATCGTCGAAGTGCTGTTGGAGGTCTGCACCAACCCTGGAATGTCGGGCACGACCGCGAGCACGCCGTGCGGCAGCGCGGCGAGCGTCGTAAGAAGCTGCTGCGTGTCGCCGGGGCCGACCGCGCCGGGCAATTCGCTCAGCGCCACCGGCGTGATCGTGATGGCGCATTCGGTGTCACCCCCCTGCCGCGTTTCCGCCTCGATTTCCGCCGCGGCGCGGGTCAGCGTTTCGGCGATGCGTGTCGGACCAACGACCACGGCCGATGCTTCGCGCGGGATCACGTTGCGCTTGCTGCCGCCGGCCAAAGCGGCCAGACGCAACCGCTGAGGATCGGCCGCGCTGAGCACGCGCGTCAGGACCTTGAGCGCGTTGCCACGGTTCAGGTGGATATCGACGCCGCTGTGCCCCCCGCGCAGGCCGCCGACCTGCACGCGGCACGCGGCGGTACGGGCCGGGGCCGGCACGAGCTTGTGTTCCCAGATCAACGACGTGTCGCGTCCGCCGGCGCAGCCGATATAGACGCAATCGTCCTCTTCGGAGTCGAGGTTAATCATGCGCCGCCCGCGCAACAGGCCCGGGTCCAGGGCCTTCGCGCTGGTCATGCCCATTTCCTCGTCGCTCGTGCAGAGAATCTCAAGCGGGCCGTGCAGCACATCCGCGCTGGTCGCGGCGGCGAGCGCGAGGGCCACGCCCAGGCCGTTGTCAGCGCCGAGCGTGGTGCCGTCGGCGCGGACGACCTGCACCCCCTTCTCGTCCGCATCCACGCGCAACCGCAGCGGATCGTGCAAGAAATCATGCTGCGTGCCGGCGTTCTTTTCGCACACCATGTCGAGATGGCCCTGAAGGACGGTCGTGGCGGCATTTTCGCCGCCCGGCGACGCGGGGACGTCGACGACCAAGTTCGCCGCGCCGTCCTCGCGGACCGCGAAGCCGTGGCGGTCGGCGACCTGCCGGATGTAGGCCCGGGCCAGTTCCTCGTGTTTCGAGGGCCGCGGAACGGCCGAGAGTTCTGCAAAGAACCGCCACACGGCGGAAGGTTCGAGCGTCTCAACGGACGTGGTCATGCGTAGGTGCTCCTGTACAAATGGAGGGTCGCATTCTACGAGCCGCCGTCAGAACCCGCCACGCAAGTGGCGGGCCGCCTGGCGGCGCACCGCACGCCCCGTCCCGGCGCGCCGGGACGTGCGGGGTTCGGATAGACCCACGGCCGACAGCGCCAACGCGGCCGGACACGCGACGGCGTGAGGGTGCTAACATTGGAGAATGCTCGCCGACCCGTTGAACGCCGTGCTGGTCCACCGCCAGGATATCACCGAGAGCCTGAGCGTCGTCTCGGTGCGCCACGAGTCCGGGACCGTGCCCGCGTTTCAACCGGGACAGTTCGTGCGACTGGGGCTGCCCAAGCCGCAGCCTCCGCCGACGGGCAATCCTGGCCGCGTCCGCCTGACGCGCCGGGCGTACTCGATCGCTTCCGCCGCAGACGCACCGGACGCGCTGGAGTTCTTCGTCGTGCGCGTCGAGCAGGGGCAGCTCACGCCGAAGCTATGGGACCTCGAACCCGGGGCCCGACTGTGGATGGACGTGGAGGCGAAGGGCGAATTCACGCTGGATTTGGCCCCGCCGGGCGTGGACCTGGTGATGGTGGCGACCGGAACGGGCGTAGCGCCATTTGTCTCGATGCTGCGCACCCGCGGCGCGTCGCCGCGGTGGCGACGGTTCGTACTCATTCAGGGGGCGCGGTACGCGCGCGATCTGGGCTATGACACGGAGCTCGCCGCGCTGGCACAGCAGGATTCCACGGTCGTCTACGTTCCGCTGGCCACACGCGAGCCGGCGGACGGGGCGTGGTCAGGGTTGCGAGGCCGGGTGCAGACGGCGCTCGAGCCCGGGACGTATCGACGATTGGTGGGGGTGGACCTCGATCCCCGCGAATGTCACGTGTTCCTGTGCGGCAACCCGGACATGATCGACGAAACCGAACGCTTGTTGGCGGGCCGCGGTTTCAAGGCGGACAGCAACCAGGGGCGCGGCAACCTGCACTTTGAACGGTATTGGTGAGCGCGCAGGCGGATCGTCTGTGCCCCGCCGCACAGACTGATAGTCTGTGCTCCACGCACAGACTGATAGTCTGTGCTCCACAC
>CAYMXT010000165.1:0-9390 GCA_964394415.1 uncultured Planctomycetales bacterium | reverse complement strand
CTCGGCAGCGGGAACGCCCCGAGCGCGGAGAGCTTCGCGGCCGCGCGGTCGGCACAGATCCGGCGCAGCGTCGGGTCCGCGGCCTGGCAGGCCACCAGCACCTTCGCGCCGCGCAGCGAACGGCCGGCGAACTGCGGGTCGCGCCACTCGGCGTTGATCGCCGGTGCGGCGCAGCCGGCGAGCCACAGCGCAGCGGCTAACTAACGCGGCGCCACCGCGCGCCTAACGATCTTCTGGCGAGCCTTCTTGGCCGCCTTTAGCGCGCGCCGCAGCCTCGCTGCGTCGCCCCCAGCAGGTTTGAGGACGCCCCTATGGGATTTCTCCGCAGGCCGTCCCTGCTTCGCTTCCGGTCGCAACGCCGGCCTCGATGAACGAGGCCTGGCCCGCTTGCGCGCCGGCCAGGACTCGAGAGGCGACGACCTCAGGCGTCGTTGTAGAGCGTGAAGTCGACCCGGTCCAGCAAGGCCGACGCACCACTGACCGTCGCGAAGAGAGTGCTGTCGCCCGCGACGTTGCCGGTCGGGTTGTAGTACAGGCCGCCCGTGGTCAAGTTGTACCAGATGCCCACGTCCGCGTTCAGACCACCGCCATTGAGGCCGGCTCCCTCGAAATAGAAGCCCACCCCGAGCTTGCCCACCTGAGTGCCTGCGGTCGACAGCAGCGCAGAGAAGATATCGTTGTCGAGGAAGATCTGGTCCTCCGGGAACTCGGCCTGGAACAACGTGTCGACGTTGGTCGCAGCATTCAACGCGGTGTCGAAGTAGAACCTGTCCTCGACCGCATCCGCACCGGCATACAGGCTGTCGTCGCCAGCCGCGCCGTACAGCCTGTTGGCGACAGCATTGCCGGTGATCACGTTGTCCAAGCCGTTGCCGGTTCCTTTGGCGGCGACCCCGTTGAGCGTGAGATTCTCGACGTTGCCGGTCAGCTTGTAGGCGGCCAGCGTCGAGTAGACCGTGTCGGTACCCTGGCCGCCAGATTCCTTGACCTTGTCGAGGGACGAATCCACGTAGTAGGTGTCGTCGCCCAGACCGCCCATCATGCTGTCGCCATCGGCGCCGCCATTGATCGTGTCGTTGCCGCTGCCGCCCATGACCGTATCGCTGCCTGCACCGCCGTTGATCAGGTCGTTACCGGCTTGCGCGTCGAGGCGGTTTGCGCCGCCGTCACCCGTGATCGTGTCCGACAGCTGCCCGCCCACCACGTTCTCGATCGAGGTCAAGAGCGCGTAGCTGGTCGCCCCGATCTTCGCGGTGCCCGCCACGAGGTCGATGTTCCAAGCGTCGGTGTTGCTGTAGGACCAGTCGCCCGTATCGCTCCCGTCACCACCGTCCATGACCTCGTTCGGACCGCCGAAGTTCTGGATCAGCGTGTCGTCGCCGTCCCCACCATAGAGCGAGTCGGTCCCGCTGCCACCGTCGAGGACGTTGTCGCCGCCATTGCCGACGATGACGTTGCCGAGGGCGTTGCCGGTGCCGTCGAGGTCCGCCGCACCGGTCAGCGTAAGGTTCTCGATCGTCGCGCCCAGCGCATAGGTGATCGAAGACTGCACGGTATCGGTGCCCGCGCTGTCGGTGACCGTGTCACCGGCGTTGTCGACGACGAAGGTATCGTCCCCGGAGCTGCCGTCCATCGCGTCGGCACCGGCACCGCCGTTCAGGGTGTCGTTCCCGTCCTCGCCGTAGAGGCTGTCGTTGCCGGCGCCGCCATCGACGTTGTCGTTGCCGCCGCCGGCATAGACCGTGTCGTTGCCGCCTTCTCCGAGGATCGTGTTGGCGCCGGTGCCGTTCACCCGCAGCACGTTGGCCACGGCGCTGCCGCGGACCGAGGCGCTGCCGCCGACGATCAGGTTCTCGATGTTGATCAACTGGTCGCGGTTGCCGTTGTAGCGGGACCAGCCGTCGGTCAGGTCGAAGCTGACGGCGGACACCCAGTTCAGGTCGTGGATCAACGTGTCGATGCCGTCGTTGCCGTTGAACACGTCGTCATTGGAGGCGGACATCCCGCCCGTGTCGATGATGGTGTCGTTGCTGGCGCCGCCGCCGCCGATCACCGTGTCGTTGCCGTTGCCGCCGTTGAGCGTGTCATCGCCGAGACCGCCGCCGATCGAATCGTTGCCGTCGTCGCCTTCGATCCAGTCTCCGTCGGCGCCGCCGAGGATCGTGTCGTCGCCGGTGCCGCCGTAGAGCGTGTCGCTCCCGGCTCCACCGTCAATCGAGTCGTTGCCGCTGCCAGCGCTGACCCAGTCGTTGCCGTCGAGCGTGCTGATCGTGTTGGTATGGATCGTCCCGGTCTCGGTGATCGTGACCCGATTGGCCGCGGCCGAGCCGACCACGTTGGCGCCGCCACCGACGGTCAGGTTCTCGATGTTCAGGATCGTGTCGTAGAGGGTGCCGGTCGTGCCCGGAAACTTCATCCATCCCAGGCCCAGGTCGTAGCTGACATCGTCGACCCAGGTGAAGTCGGCGACCAAGGTGTCGATGCCCGATTCGCCATCGAAGCTGTCGCCGGTAAACGAGTTCGCGTCGGTGATGAGGTCGTCACCCGCGCCGGCATTGATCGTGTCGGCACCGCCGCCGCCGTTGATCGAGTCGTTGCCGTCGCCGGAAGTGATGACGTTCGCGCCGGACGTGCCGGTGAGCGAATCGGTCGTGCTGCCGGAAATCAGATTTTCGAAGTTGGTGAAGGATTCGCCGGAGTAGTTGGTCAACCCGGTGACCATGTTGATCGTGTAATCCCATCCGCCACCGAACGCCGTCGTATCGAGCGTGTCGGTTCCGGCGCCACCGTCGAGCACCTCGGGCGTCCCGAGTCCGGCGTAAATCGTGTCGTTGCCACCGTTGCCGTAGTACGAGCCCGAGCCATTCGAGACGATGACCTCGGCAATCGACCCCCCCTGGAAGATCTCGATACCCGACACGCTGACCGGGCCGGCGTGCGTCGCGGGGTCGGAATAACCGGTGATCGTGCCCGCCTCGAAGTCGTACACGGGAGGAGCCGTGACCACGAAGTTCACTGCCGAGGCGTCGAGGGTGTCGGTGCCGTCACCGCCGCTGACGTCGTCGAAATAGTTGCCGGCGGTGAAGACGATGACGTCGTTGCCGGCTTCGCCGTACGCATAGTCGCCGTCGAGGCCGCCGTACAGGGTGTCGTTGCCGTCACCGCCGTACAGGTAGTCGTGACCGCTCTCGCCGTACAGCACGTCGTTGCCGCCGGCGCCCTTCAGGGTGTCGTCGCCGCCGCCGCCCCAAAGGCCGTTGCCGACGTCATTGCCGTACATCGTGTCGTCGCCGGCGCCGCTGATCGCGTTCTCGATGATGGTGCCGGCAGCGATCGACATGTTGCCGGTCAGGCCGCCGATGTTCGAGAAGTTGGCGTTGGTCGAGCCGGTGCTGGCCGCATTCAGGTTGAAAAGCTGGTCGACCGCGAAGTTCGAGAAGTTGATCGTGTCGGTGCCGCCGCCATCGACGATGGTGAAGACGTTGGTGTCGGCGTTGCTCGCCAGTGCGTTGAAGGCGGCACTGGTCGCGGCCGAGATGTTCGTCCCGACGCCATAGACGGTGTTGCCGGTAAACGCGTTGCCGGACCCGTAGCCCTGCCAGGCGTACAGGGTGTTCAGGGCAATCCAGTCGACCGACATCGGGCTGACCAGAAACGCGTAGTCGAAGTCGGCGGTGCCGGACCAGGTGTTCTCGGTCTGACTCCAGTAGGACATGATCGACAGCGCCCAGCTGTCGTTCTCCCAGATGGCGGAGTTTGCGTAGGTCGGGGTCCCGGCGCCGGCGTTGTAGTTGCCCTGATGGCCGAGGCCCAACGCATGGCCGATCTCGTGGATGAACGTCTGGAGCGTATAGCCGGTCAGGGTCGACTCGCCGCCTTGCCAGGTCGACGCGACGTTGATCCGGCTGTAGTCGATGGCCCCGCCCGTGCCGCCGTAGAGCGTCGCCGTCTGGTAGGCCCCGGAATCGTTGTCACCGAAGAAGATGTCGACGAAGGTGTCAGTACTGGTGGTTTCGACGAAGTTGATGCCGAGCACTGCCTCGTAGATGTTGAAGGCCTCGCGCGCCACCACCTTCCGGGCATCGGATATGCCGTTGCTGTCGGTCTGGGACCAGGATAGGTTGTAGTACACGGTGCCGAAGTTGGCGCCGGTGCCCGACCCGGTCACATTGATCCAGCGGGACGTGCGGCCGGTGTCCGTCCAGTACCCAGAACTCAGGTAGTTCGCCAGCGTTTGCAGTGAGCCGGCGGCACCAGGTGCCCCGTCGACACCGTCGGCCACGTCGGCAGCGGATGTCCACGCGTAAGGAGCTGGACGCGTGCAACCGGCGCAGAAGCAGACATAGGCACTGCCCGATCCCGACGCGCCTGCGTCGCCGCCTTCCGCAGAATCGGCCCCACCGAGCAATGCGACCAGGCCGCCAGCCGCGGCACCAGGCTCCACGGCCGGCGTCGATGCCGCCTCGGGCAAGCCGATTTCCGGGGCGAAGGCGGCAAGATCAGCCAGACCCAGAGATCCGTCCATCAGCACCGTTGGGACGGCCGAGCGGGCTTGCCCTCCAACGGCGGCCGCTCCGGCGTCCGCTGCCGAGGCATCGCCAGGCACCACCGCGGACGTGCTGCGCGCTCCGGCCAACGTCGACGCAAGGGCATCAGCCGAAGAGTCATCCAGCAGCCACGGCGAGAGATTCAGAGCGCCCGCGCTTCGAGCCGCTGCGTGCCCAGCCTCGGCGACGCCGCTCAGGGTCCAGATACCTGCCTTGTTGATCGAGGACATCTAGAAATCTCCATCAGCTTCGACGAGCGTCCACGCACCCCATACCGAGATGCGCGCCACCTGCAGACCAGGATGGTCCGCCAAAGGCCCCAGGGATGCACTCCCCAACTTGACGACTCCTATCACCCATATTGGGGGGAAACAGCGGCCGTCGCTGGAGACGGCCGCCGGCGGACGTGACTCTCGACGAAGGCATTGACCTTCAGCCGTTTCGGCCGGACCCGGCCATCGGGGTAGAAGCGCTTGTAGTAGACGGCGGTCTTCGTCCGGAACATCGTGCGCAGCGCGTCGACGAGCAGACGGTTGGACGCCTGGGTCGACGCCTTCCACACGTTGATGACCAACATCTCGCCGTCCAGGCAGTCGTCGAACGACAGCTCCAGGCGCCCCGCCAGCCATTGCTCGGCCTTGTCCGCCGTGGTCAGCGCCCAGCCGACGAAGCCGACGACGGCGTTGCCGTCCACAACGAAGAGGAAATGCTCGCGTCGCACCAGCCCGATCAGAGTCCGCGACCAATGACCGAATGTCAACCGCTGGAACGCCGGGTCGGCCGCCAGCAGCGAGACCGCCATGCCGAGCGCCGCGTGCCTGTCGCGGGGGCGCACCGCCTTCAAGCGCGAGCTTTCGGAGCTGGCCGGCAGCCGAGGCACGGACGGGTTCATCTTGCGATCGAATTGTCGAGCCAAAAGGGCCGGACGTGGCGCCGGCGCGCATCGGAGCCGCCGGCCGGGCGTTCGGCTCCCGCCGGCGCCGAACGCCTCTTCACGCTTCCTGTCGCCGACCAACGCGACCACCGGGGCACCCAGGAAGCGGCACCCAGCGCCCCGATCAGCTGCTTGTATCGACCTCTGGTGGACGACCCAGGACTTTATCCACGTCGGCGTCAGGGCTCACGCATGCCCCGTTGGTTGAAGAGGGTCAGCGGCCGGACGAGGTACTCGAACAAGCTGCGCGACGGCGTCATGACGTAGGCTTCGGCCGGCATGCCGACCTGCAGGCGCGCTTCGGGAAATCGCGCGAGGTCGGTCGCGTCGACATCCAGCAGCACGTTGAACCAGGCGTTGCCGGTGCGCGTGTCGTCGAACCTGTCCGGCGACACCGAGGTCACCCGTGCCGGCAGAACCGGCATCGTGCGGTACTCGAAAGCGGTCAGCCGGACTTCGCCGGCCGCGCCCTGGTGCACGTTGTCGATGTCCTCGGGGCGCACACGCGCCTCGATCACCAGCCGTTCCTGCGCCGGCACCACGTCGACGATCGGCTCGCGCGGGGCGACGACGGCGCCGACGGCTGACACCCTCAGAGCCATGACCGTGCCGTCCACCGGCGACCGCACGAGCTGGCGCTCGGCCTGGTCCAGTGCCGGGCGCAGCCGCTCGTCGAGCTCACGCAGGCGGGCCACCGTGTCGTTGAGCTCGGCCGCGGCCTGCTGCTGATACTGGTTGCGCGCCTGGGCGACACGCGAGCGCATCTCGGCCAGGCGCTGCCGCGCCAGCGCCCGTTCGCTCTTCTGTTCGGCCGACCGGCTCTCGTAGTCGATGACCGCGCGTTCCAGCGACAGGATGCGCGTGCGCTGGATGAAGCCCTGCTCGACCAGGTTGCGGTTGATCTCGAGCTCCTCTTTGGCGTTGCTGGCGCCGACCTCGATCGACTCGATCATCGCGTTCAGAGCCTTGATCTGCAGATCGGTCTCGCTGCTCTGCGCCTCGAACGACGCCAGCTGTTCGGTCAGCGACTTGCGACGTGCGGTGAACAGCTCGCGCTCGCGGGCGATGAATTCCGCTGCGCCGGGTGCCTGGGCTACTTGAACGGGGGGCACGAAATCAGTGGCGAGATTGAGTTCGGCAATCAGTCGTGCCTGGCGAATGGTCTCGGCCACGCGCTGCTGGCGCTGCAGGTCGAGCGTGGCGTCGGTGCGCACATCGCCGACCTCGACCAGCACCTCACCGGCCTTCACCGACTGTCCTTCGCGCACCAGGATCCTGCGCACGATGCCGCCCTCCTGGTGCTGGACGGTCTTGCGGTTGAGTTCGGTCTTGACCACACCGGGCGCGATCACCGCTCCGCTCAGCGGCGCGGCGACCGACCACAGAATAAGTATCAGCAGTACGGAGGCCGTGGCGATCACCACGCGCCGTACCAGCGACGACCAGGCCCGACGCTCGAGCGGATCGTCCATCGGCTGGTCCAGCACGTCGGCCAGGCTGCCGGCCGATCCGAAGGCGTCTGCGTATGCGCTCTTCATGCCGGCCTCACGTACCCAGAGCTTTCGGCACCGCGGTCGGCCGCGGCGAATACTTGTCGAGGATCCCCTCGGCAGGACCATAGTCCTTCAGCACGCCTTCGACGAGCACGCCGATCGTGTCCACCATCTGCATCGTCGACGGCCGGTGGCCGATGACGACCACGGTGCAGCCGCGTGCCTTCAGGCCGGCGACGGCCGCGGCCAGCGCCGCTTCGCCGTCGCGATCGAGGCTCGCGTTGGGCTCGTCCAGCACCACGAGTCGCGGCTCGCCGTACAGGGCGCGGGCCAGGCCGATCCGCTGGCGCTGGCCGCCCGAGATCGCCGACCCCGCTTCGCCCAACGATGTCTCGTAGCCCTGGGGCAGGCGCAGGATCAGCTCGTGGGCACCGGCCTGCTGCGCCGCCAGAACCACTGCCGCCGAATCAGGGGCCTGCATGCGGGCGATGTTGTCGGCTACGCTGCCGGCGAACAGCTCGATGTCCTGCGGCAGGTAGCCGACCTGGCGGCCGAGCGCGCTGCGCTCCCACTGCGCGATGTCGGCCCCGTCGAGCCGCACGCTACCGGTGCTGGGCGTCCAGATCCCGAGCAGCAGGCGGGCGAGCGTCGTCTTGCCCGACGCACTCGGGCCGATCAGACCCAGCGTCTCGCCCGGCCGCAGCGTAAAGCTGACGCCGCGGATGATCGGCGGACGCTGGGCAACCGCCCCGAAGACGACCCGCTCCACCTCCAGGCGGCCCAGAGGCGCCGGCAGCTCGACCCGAACCGGCTGGGCCCGCGGATCGGGCATCTCGGACAGACGACGCCAAGCAGCCCGGGCCTCGATCAAGGCCTTCCAGCCGGTGATCAGCAACTCGACCGGCTGCAGCGCGCGCGACAGCAGGATCGTGCCGGCGATCATCACGCCCGGCGAAAGGTGCTGCTCGACCACCAGCCAGGCGCCGATGCCGAGGATGACGACCTGGGTGCTGGCGCGGAACGCCCGCACGAAGCCGCCGATCGGGATCGTCAACGCGCCGAGCCGCCGGTTCGCGTCGACCAGACCCTGGTTTATCTGCTGCCAGCGCGCCACGACCGCCGGGACCATACCCATGCCCGTGACGACCTCGGCGTTGCGCGTCGCGGCGTCGATGAAGCGCGTCGCCTCGGTCGACTTGCGCAGCGTCTCCTCGGTCAACGCCTTGGTCAGCCGTTCATTGAGGTACACCAGGGTGAACAGGATCAAGGCGCAGGCCGTCGCCGCCAGCCCCATCATCGGGTGGAACAGGTAGATCACGACCAGGTAGACAGGCAGCCACGGGGCGTCGAACAACGCGAAGATGCCGTTGCCGGTCAGGAAGTTGCGCAGCAGCCCGGCGTCGCGGGCCAGCGAGGCGCGGCGAGCGCCGCCGAAGCGCGAGGCGTCATGGATCAGCAGGTCGATCGTGCGCGGGCCGAGGCGGCGCTCGAACGCACGGCCCGCCGCCGCCAGCGCCGCGGCGCGCGAGGTGTCCATGAAGTACATCAACACCAAGCTCAGCGCAGCCACCAGGGTCAGCATCACCAGCGTCTCGAGGCTGCCGCTGGCGAAGACTCGGTCGTAGACCTGCAGCATGTACAGCGAGGGCACCAGCAGGGTCAGATTGAGCACCAGGCTGGCCAGACCGGCCAGCACCGTCAGCGGCCGAAGGGCTGGGGAAAACAACCAACGCATCGATCGACCTCGTTGAAAGGCTGGCTGAACCGGTGCGCCATCGGGGGAAACGAGGTCGCCGGCGCCCGGCATGCCCGCCACGCGCGCCACCCCTCGGGCTGCGGATCCGCATAGGCTATATCAGTTCGGCCAGGGCCGCGGCGTACTCTGTTCATGCGCTTCAGCAGGTCTCGAAGGCCCCGGGCGAGCCGCGCCAGCGGCTGACCACAAGGGTGCCCCAACCTTCGCACTCTCCGCGGATCGCCGCGCTGGCCACGCCGCCGCCGCACGCCGGCCGGGCCGCTCGGGAGAGCGGGCCGGTCAACGATCAGTGGTAGACCACCTCGGCCTGCTCGTCCTCGGCGCAGCGCCGCCACAGCGCCAGCGCCTCGTCGCTCGGCCAGAAGCGCGCGTCGTCGCCCAGGTCCAGCTCGGCACTCGCACCGGTGCGCCGCAGCCGCAGCCGCACCGGCAGGCCCTGGCGCGGCGCACCCTGTTCGGTGGCCTGCTGCCGCGCCGGCCAGCGCTTCAGCACCTCGGCCAGCGGCGGCGGCTGGCCGTTGACCAGCACCTGCAGGAAGCGGCCGAAGCGCGCCCGGGCGCCGGCCAGGTCCCACAGCTGCTGCACGTTCAGGCGCACGCCGCCGCCGAAACGGTCGAGTTGCACCCGGCCCTGCAGGACCAGCAGTGCGTCCTCGCGCA
>CAYMXT010000164.1:0-9453 GCA_964394415.1 uncultured Planctomycetales bacterium | reverse complement strand
GATCCGTCTGTGTGTGGAGCACAGACGATCCGTCTGTGCGTGGAGCACAGACGATTCGTCTGTGCGACACCGCGAGCGCCCCGGCAGAACAGGGACCGCGAAGCTCCGCTTCGCGTGCGCTCGCTAACGCGTCGCGGCTCTGAATCGCTCCTGCGTTCGCGGCTTGGATTCGGGCGCGCGGGCCGCTACCATGCGGAGCCAGACGCTTGAACGCCGTCGCCACAGAATGTCTGACCAAACGCTACGGCCGCCACACGGCGTTGCATGACCTGAGTCTGCACGTCCCCGCCGGACGCCTGTTCGGATTTCTCGGCCCGAACGGGGCCGGCAAGACGACCACGCTGCGTATCTTGCTCGGGCTGCTGCGCGCCACGGCCGGGCGGGCCGAGGTGCTGGGGCGTGACGCCTGGCGCGACGGCCCCGCCGCGCGCCGCGAAATCGGCTACCTCCCCGGCGACGTGCGGTTCTACGATTGGCTCACGGGCCGGGCCACGCTCGCGTTCGCTAATGCCGCCCACGGCGGCGCGTGTTGGCCCGAGATCGAGCGGCTGGTGGGGCTGCTGGACCTGAACCTGGACCGCCGCGTGCGCGACTACTCGCGCGGGATGAAGCAGAAGCTGGGTGTGATTGCCGCCCTGATGCACCGCCCGCGGTTGCTGGTACTGGATGAGCCGACGACCTCGCTTGATCCGCTCGTGCGGCAGACACTGTACGCGGAGCTGCGGGCCATCGCCGCCGAGGGACGAACGGTGCTCTTTTCAAGCCACACGCTCGCCGAAGTGGAGGAGCTGTGCGACGAGGTCGCCATTCTGCGGGACGGACGACTCGTCGAGCAGGAGCGCATGGCGGTGCTCCGCACGCGGGCCGTGCGGCACGTCGAGCTGCGTTTTCACACGGCCGCGTCGCCGCTGCCCGCGCCGCCGGACGGCTTCCGCACGCTTCAGCAGGCCCCGGCGTATCTGCGCGGCACGTGGACGGGACCGGTCGCGCCGCTGCTGGCGTGGCTCCCGCAGGCCGGCCTCGCGGATGTGTCGATTGCCCCGCCCGATCTCGACGATCTGTTCCTCGCTTACTACGGCGCGCGGGAGCGCGGGCCATGAGCGGGGCGGTCTTTCGCAAGACGCTGCGTGATGCGGCCCTGCTGCTGACGCTGCTCGGCGTCGGCCTCGTGCTGTTCGACATCCTGGCGGCCCGGATGTTGATCGAGGCACACAAGGAGCTGCCGCTGGTCCGCATGTGGCTGGAGCGGCCGTTCGTCCGCATGATGATGCGGATGGCGCTGGGGGCCGATTTGGCCGGCGACCTGACCTCGACGTCGCTGGCGACCTTCATCCTCGTCCACCCCGTCTACTTCGCGCTCGCCTGGACGCTGCTGCTGGCGATCGGCACGGGCATTCTGGCCGGCGAGGTCGGCCGCGGCACCGCCGATCTGCTGCTCGCGCTGCCCGTCTCGCGCCGCGGCGTGTACGTCAGCACGTCGCTTGTGCTGGTGCTGGCCGCCGTCCTCGTCAGCGCCGCGCCTTTGCTCGGCCTGTGGCTGGGGCAGCACATCTGGTCCTTGCCGGAGCCGCTGGACTTCCACCGGCTGTGGCGCGTGCCGGTCAACCTGCTGGCGCTGAACGTGTGTCTGGCGGGGCTCGGCACGCTGGTCTCAGCCTGCACCTCACGCCGGGGCAAGGCGCTCGGCGTGCTGCTGGCCGGCATTCTCGTTTCGGATCTGATTAACGTTCTGGCGCAGTTTTGGGAATTCGTGCAACACTTCGATTTTCTCGGGTTTCTCTACTACTACCGCCCGCTCCTCGTCGTCCGCAACGCCGCGCTACCGCTGAGAGAGATGTCGATCCTGCTCGCGGTCGGGCTGGGGGCGTGGCTGGTCGGGCTGTGGCACTTCTCCCGGCGGGACATTCCGGCCGTGTAGCGCGCGGCGCGCAAAAAGAACCCCGCCCGCGGTGCTCGGCGGGCGGGGTTCGGATGAACTCAACCCTTGCCTCTACGGGTTGAGCAACGCGACGAACGCGTTGATGTCACCAAAATCCACGACGCAATCGCCGTTGCAGTCCGCCAGCATGATGTTGCAGCCGGGGTAGGCGGCGCCGTACGCCGTGGGATCGGTCAGGGCCAGGACGAACGCATTGATGTCGTCGAAGTTGACGGCCCCGTCGCAGTTGAGATCGCCGAGCGCGTAGGTTGGCGCTCCGCCGGACAGGCCCCAGAGCTCGATGTCGTCGATGTTCCAGCCGGAGTACGCCCAGGCGCCGCTGCCGACCTGGTAGCCCCAGCGGAGATACACGCTCGGCTGGTTGTCGGCGTAGGAGGCGAGGTCGAATTCCTGGAGCGTCCACGCGCTGTCCGCGATCTCGCTGCTGCCGTTCGACCACACCTGCGTCCAACTCGTCCCGTTGGTCGAGATCTGGAGCGTCGCGTAGACGTAGGGTTCGTAATCGGTGTTCAGCTTGCGGCGGAACTTCAACCCGACCTCGGTCGTGTTGCTGCAATCGAACGCGGCGGTCGTCAGGTTGTACGGCCCGCCTTGCGTGGTCGAGTAGTCGCCGCCGAGGTTCACGCCGTACACGTTCGCGCCGGTGTAGCCGTTATTGGGGTCCGGGTAGCCGTGCTGCGAGCCGCCGAGTCCGACGGGATGCCCGAAGGCCCACTGCCCGCCGGAGATCGCCCAGCCGGGGTTCGTATCGAGCTTCCACTCGTACTTCACCGCCGCGACGCCGACCTTAAGCTGGGCAGCCCGCGTCGCATCGCCGTCGTGGTTGGTCAGGTTCGTGAACGTGACGGTGTCGTTGTAGTTCCCGTTGCCAAGGAAATTCGCGCCGCAGGCCACGCTCACCGTGACCGTAGCCGTGCCGCCGCCGGGGATCGTCCCGGTCGGATTGGTGAGCGACAACCACGAGGCGGTCTTGGTCACGCTGTAGTCCAGCGGCGTCGGGTCGAAGTTCTCGAGCGTGTACGTAATGCTGCTCGGCGTGAACGGGCCGCCCTGCGGACCCTGCGCGTTCAGGCCGCTGCCCGGCGTGACGCCCAGGCCCGTCGGCGGGGCGGTCGTGCCGACAATGCGCAGCGACGGGTCGCCGAACAGGTGCCACGTGTTGAACATGTCCACGCCGCCGCTACCGTAGTCGTCCATCATCGAGCACGACCCGGCGAAGCTGAACGTCCCGTAGCAGTGGTAGACGGGGTTGGGGTTGGTCAGCAGCAGGTTGAACTCGTCCTCCGCTTCCATGGGCGGGGCCCACGACTGGTTGATCGACGACATGTAGACGCCGATCGCGCCGATCGGCTCGCCAGCCCGCATCGAGCGCATCCACGCTTCCGCGAAGCAGGTGTAGCCGTTGAACTGCCCGTTCACGCAGGCCACGCTGGTGATGAACGGGAGCTTGTTGTCGTTCTGAAGGGCGGCGACGTCGGTGTTGCTGAAGCCGGTGGTGCCCCACGACGTCGTGCTGCCGTGGCCGCAGTAGTTGATGATCCCGCGGCCCTGGTTCAGGGCGTTCGTGATCATCGCCTTGGTGCCGGTGGGATCGTAAACCTCGTCGACCACGGTGTAGCCCGCGCCGAGCAGCCACGTGCGAATCTCCGCCATGTGGACGTTGTCCGCCTGGCCCTCGTCGCCCTGCCCGGCCCCCTGGTTCGAGGCGATCCCGACGCCCTTCTTGAACCACGGCGTCAGAACATACTGGTTCTGCTCATACTCGACCGTCCGCTGCACCTGCGTATCCACGTGCGCGGGGGTCTCCGCCGAGAGCCGGCCGATCATGATGTCCGGGTAGTTGTCCCCGCCGGCCAGCTTAGCATACGTCGGGTCCGCGGCCCCGCCGGACGCCGAGGGCGTGGCCACCTGCGTCGAATCGCCGACCAGAATCACGAACGCCAGGTCGGACGTGTTGTAGAGATTCTGGATGTAGTTCTTGATCGCGGTCGTGTTGTTCCCGATTGTGCTCACGCCGACGGCCGTCGTCGTGATGCCGATTGAGTTCTTGTGCGTGACGAGCGGCTGGACATTGGCCAGCCACGCGTCGTGGCAGATGATCAGCAGGTCGCCCGTCTCATCGAGCGGGGCATAGCGCTGATTCAGGTCGTAGTTGATGAAGTGCAGCCGGTACAGGTCGTAGAACGCCTGGCTCAGCGAACGGTCCTCACGAATGCCGGTCTCCGCGGCATCGCGCGCGGCGAAGGGCGTGACCTCGACGGTCATCGTCGAGTACACGCGCAGCGTCTCGGACCCGGCGTTGTACTGCACGGGGTACACGGCCACCGCCACGCCTTGCACGTCGCGCAGCACGTACGGTTCCTGCGACTCGACGATCTGACCCGGGAAGAACGCATCGGTCTGATACGCCGGCCCGAACGTGTACGGCACCGTTGCCGGGTCGATCGTGCGGAGCAGGTTGCCCTTGGCCGAAATGAGCTGCACGCCCTCCTGGTCCGTGTAGCGCCCGTCGAGCAGCCGCACGTTCACCGCGCTGCCCGCCGGGATCGCGAGACTGCGCACGACGTACGGCACCGCCGGCTCGCCCGCCCCGAGCCACAGCGGTTCGTGCGGGATCGCGATGCTGAGGTAGCTTTGCCCGTCCACTTCCACCGTGCGCGTCGCGTACTCGTTGAAGTCGTACTGGAGCACGATGCGCTCAGTGCCGTTCTCCAGCACGCTGACGCCGACCGATGGGACAGCATCGCCGAGGGCGGTGCCGCAGCACAACACGGCGGCCAGGACGGCCGCATGAGTCCAACGAAGCGACGACGCGGAAACGGAACAGGAATGCAGTGTCATGTTTTCTCCTCGCTGTTGCGCAAGTCAAATGTGGCCGGCGCGCCGCGGGAGCCGCCCGACGGCGAGCGCAGGCACAGATCCTGGTCACTCTGGTCTCGCGGCTGTGCCGGCCGCTGTTGGCGGACGTGAAACAGGCACAGCCCGCTCGCAAGCGCCCCTCGCCGCCTGCAAGACTAATGTCGATTGTAATGTTCCCGGACTGCGGTTCCTACTGTCGAAAACTGTTGGCGCGGAGAATCGACGGCCGTTTCACGATCGCCGGCGTGACCGCCCGCGACGATGTGCGTCCGATAAGTGTGCATAATCATTCACCGAGCGGCGGCGCGGACCACTACACGAGTTGTGTTTGCCCCGGCACCGCGACCGGCGCGTCGCCGAGTTCGTACGCCGGCGGGGACAGATCGAGCTGCGACGCGTTCAACGCCCAATCCCACGATAGCTCGCGTCCGGTGTACGCCGACATGCGCCCCATGATCGCGGTCAGCGTGCTCTCCGCGACGCGCCGACCCTCGTTGAGCGGCTGGCCTCTGCGAATGCTCGCGATCAGGTCCGCGTGTTCCTGCACATACGGATTCACCGGCTCGCCCCGCTGTTCAAACTTGTATGGCCGCTTGCCGGTGATCTCGCCGCGCGGGTTGGCCACGCCGCGCGTCCCGACGATGCGTTCGGAGATGCGCTCGGAGCAGCCGGCGATCTGGCGGCACATGCTCAGGACGCGGACGCCGCCGGGGTATTCGTACTCGACGGTGAAATGGTCGTAGATGTTGCCGTACTCGGGCGCGGTGCGGGCCTGGCGACCGCCCATCCCGAGGGCCTTCACCGGCGGCGAGCCGAGGGCCCAGTTGATGATGTCGAGGTTGTGGATGTGCTGCTCGACGATGTGGTCGCCGGAAAGCCACGTGAAGTAGAGCCAGTTGCGGCACTGCCATTCCATGTCCGACCACTCGGGCTGCCGGCACTTGACCCACAGCGAACCCATGTTGTAGTAGCACTGGGCGGCCGTAATCTCTCCGATGGACCCGTCGCGGATGCGCTTGAGCGTCTCCAGGTACACCGGCTCGTGCCGCCGCTGCGTGCCGGCGACAACGCCGAGACCCTTCTTCGTGGCCAGCTCCGACGTGGCCAGCACCCGTCGGACGCCGACGGGATCAACCGCGACCGGTTTCTCCATGAACACGTGTTTGCCGGCGGCGATGGCGGCTTCGTAGTGCAGCGGACGAAAGCCCGGCGGGGCCGTGAGGAGGACCAAGTCGAGGTCGCAGTTAAGCACCGCCAGGTAATTGTCGAGACCCGTGAAACAGTGCTCCGGCGTGACCCTGACGCGGCCGGCCACGTCCGATTCCGTCAGCTTGTTCCGGCAGGCTTCAACGCGGTCGGCGAACGCATCGCCGAGCGCGACGAGTTCGACCTGCGGGTCGGCGTGCAGGCAATCGAGCGCCGCTCCGGTGCCGCGCCCGCCGCAGCCGATCAGCCCGACGCGAACGCGCTCCGGCAGCCTGCGGCCGATCGCGGGTGCGGGGCCGCCCTTCGGCAGGGTCGCGCAGCCGGCGACCACAGTCGCCGCGGCGGCGGCCGACGTTTTCAGGAACGCGCGGCGGGACAGGGCCGCGTCGGTTTCCAGCATGCCGGGGATCGGGGAGTGATCAGACATGTGTAGGGCCTCCAAGTACTCCGGCCGGAACGCGAAGATCCTGAAGTGCGCCGGCGGACGACCGCGTAGAGGATGGTCTCGGTTCGCAACATGGCCGGAATCCGGAGCAGATCCGCAGGCCTAACGGGGCCAGAAACGCGGAGGCACTCGACCGGCTTGCGCGGAACGACACTAGCGCCGGCCGGGGCCGCCGGGCGGGCGGGCGGCCTGCGGCGGTGGGCCGCCTTTGGCCGGTTGCGACGTCGGCGTCGGAAGCAAGGCCAGCAGGCGCTCGTCCGGCGCGAGCAGCACGCGCTCGCCTTCTTTCAACCCCTGCGTGATTTCGATCATTGTCGTGGAGCCGCGCGCGGTCTGCACCTCGACTGGCTTGGCGGACACCGTGCCCTGGACGAAGACGAAGTGCTTCGGGCCGCGTGTGAAGACGCATTGCACCGGAACCGTCAGCACGTCGGGCACTTCCTCGATCAGGATTTCGACCTGCGCCGATTCGCCGGGCGAGAGTGGGGCATCGGTGTCGTCCAGCCGGATCTCCGCAGTGTGCTCCTTGAGATTGGGGTTCAGCCAGCGGTTCTCGGAGTCGGCGAACTGGGCGATCTTGGTGAGCTTGCCCGAGAAGGTGTGGTCGGGAACGGCTTGCACCCGCACGACGCACGTCAGCCCCTCACTGACGCGGTGCCGGTCGGCTTCGTGGATGCGCGTGGTGACCATCATCTGGCTGGTGTCGGGGATGGTCAGCAGGGTCTGCCCCTGGTAGACCTGTTCGCCGACGGCGATGCGGCGGCCCCAGTAGCGCTCCTCGCCGGCCTCGCCATACTTGACGATGCCATCGACCGGGGCCGCGAGCATGCATTTTTCGACCTGCTCCTTGAGGCGCTGGAAACGCCGCTGGCGGACTTCGAACAGGCCCTTCTGATCGACGACCTTGGCCTCGGCCTGCTTCTCGCGCGACGTGGCCCGCTGCTGCTCGCGGTCCAGCTCTTCGGTAGCCTGGGAGACCGCGGTGGACTTCTGCTTCTCGTTCTTCTTGAATTCGTAGTCGATGAGGATCCGCAACTCGAGCATGGCCCGCTCCAACGCCATCGTCAGCCGCTCGACCTCGTCCTCCAGTTCCTTGATCTTGGCGAGCGTGACAAAGCCCTTGACGGCGAGCGGACGGCTCTTGTTCAGCTCGTCCTCCTTGCGGGCCAGGTTCATCTTCGCCTGCTTGATCTCGATCTCGGCGCCGGTCGTGGAACGCTCCTTCTCGGCTTTCTCGTAGCGCTCCTGCTCCAGGATCGCCACCTCCAAATCGACCTCCGCTTTGCGCAGCCGGGTGGCGTTGTCGCTGGTCGTCAGCTTGAGATTCTCCTCCGCCTCCTCGACGGAGGCCGCCATCTTCCGTAGCTCGATCTCCTCCTGCTCAACGCGGTCCTTCAGGTCGTCCGCGGACAGGCGCATCAGCTCGTCGCCTTTGCTGACGCGCGTGCTCTCGTCGATGACCCACTCGATCTTCAGGCTCTGCGCCTGCACTTCACACTTCAACTCCTCCGATTTCACGGGCTTGAGTTCCCCCTCCTCCTTCAGCGTCACGCTCAGCGGCCCCCGCCGCACGACGTGCAGCGCGCCGTGATCGAGCGCGGTCGGAAACACCCGTTTCCACCACGCCGGGGCCGAGACCAGCCCGCCCAGCGCCAGCACCCCGCCCAAGATCAGCCCGCCCCGCCTCAGGCGCCGGCGGGTCGTCGTACCGCTGTGCGGCCGGACGCTGCCCCGCGTGCCGACGGAGTGTGCGGTCGCAATTACAGATTCACTCATGACCGCTCCCTTTCCAGCCCCATTGTACCGGCTCGGTCCACCTCCGCCACGTCGCCCCCGGGCGCCCCACAGAATTCGACGAACCCTACTCGGTGAGCCACTGCTGCATCCGCGGCGCGTTTTCACGCAGCCAGCGGATCTTGCGGGCCACCATCCGCAGCACGCCCAGCCCCGGCAACTGCCCGAACGACCCGGTCACCGCGATCGGCACCGCCGCCTCCGCAATCAGCGCCTCGATCATCAGCGGCGGAATCACGTGCCGCTGCTCCGGCGACAACGCCTGGCCGCCCTGGTAGCCCAACAAGAACCGCCGCATTCGCGTCTCATCGAAAAAATCCGGCCACAGGTCGGGGGCCGTCGTGCCGCGCAGGATCGAGAACTGGAGCATCCCGTACGCCACATCGATGATCGGCGGCTGGCGGCGGGCCGCGTCGAAATCGAGCACGGCACACACGCGCCCCTCGCGGAACAGCATGTTCCCCGGGTGCCAGTCGCCGTGGATGATCGTCGCCGGCCAGCGCGGCAGTTCGCCGCGCTGTACCTCGGCCGCGGCCTCGTCGTACTCGTCGTGCAGGTGTTGCGTGAGGTGCAGGAGTTCGGCCTCGTGGCCGAAAACCGAGTCGTGGCCGGAGGTCACCGTGGGAATCGCGTTCAGCCCGGCCCGCACGTTGGGCGTGCCGTGATAGCTGCCCGTGGGCGGCTTCCAGTCCGTCTGGAAGTTGGCCACCGCCAGGTGAAACTCGGCCAGCGTACGCCCCGCGCTGGTCGTCTGCTCGAGCGAGTTGTCGCAGCGGTCGCCGGGCACATATTCGAACATCTCGTACACGTGCCCGCTGAGCTGGAGCAGCGAAGCGGGTTCATCGCAGGTGCTGATCAGGGCGGGCACCGGAAAGCCCTGCGTCTGAAGATGCGCCAACAGCGCGTGCGAGAACGCGACCTTGCCGGGGTCGTTGCGGCCGGTCGCGCGGCGTTTGAGCAGAAACCGCCCGCGCGGGGTCTCCAGGAGCAGCTTGGGGGCCCGGCGTGAGCCGCGGCTGAATTCCTTGGCGCTGCGGATGACGCCGACGTCGTAGTGGCTGAGCACCTCCGCCAGCTCGTCGCGCCCGAAATGGTCTCGCTCCGACGCCATGCGCACCCGCCGCGGTTACGTGATGATTCGTCGCCCCAGTGGGGTGGGCGTCCCCGCCCGCCGTGGGCTGGGCGTCCCCGCCCGCCGTGGGCTGGGCGT
>CAYMXT010000163.1:0-9467 GCA_964394415.1 uncultured Planctomycetales bacterium | reverse complement strand
CGTGGACCTGACGGCCAAGGCCCAGGCGGGTCAGATCGACCCCGTCTTCGGCCGCGAGCCCGAGATCCGCCAGATGATCGACATCCTCGGCCGCCGGCGAAAGAACAACCCGATCATCGTCGGCGAGCCCGGCACCGGCAAGACCGCGATCGTCGAGGGGCTGGCCCTGCGGATCGTGCAGGGCGACGTGCCGCCGTTCCTGCGCGGCGTGAAGCTGCTCACGCTGGACCTGGGGCTGCTCCAGGCCGGCGCGGGGATCAAGGGCGAGTTCGAGAACCGCCTGAAAAATGTGATCCGCGAGATCAAGGAGAGCGCGCAGCCGGTCATCGCGTTCATCGACGAAGCCCACATGATGATCGGCGCGGGGGCCGGCGCGGGCGGCGGCGATGCGTCGAACCTGCTGAAGCCGGCGCTGGCCCGCGGCGAGCTGCGCACCATCGCGGCGACCACCTGGGGTGAGTACAAGAAGTACTTCGAAAAAGACGCGGCCCTCGAACGCCGTTTTCAGCTTGTCCGCTGCAACGAGCCGGCGATTCCCGACACGATCGTGATGTTGCGGGGGCTGAAGGACAAGTACGAGAAGCACCACAAGGTCATTCTGCTGGACGAGGCCGTCGTCGGGGCCGCGGAGTTGGCGAAACGCTACATCAACGGCCGCTTCCTGCCCGATTCGGCGGTTGATCTGATCGACACGGCGGCGGCCCGCGTGGCGGTCGGCTTGACGACGCGGCCGGCGGTCCTGGAGGACATCGACCGCGACATCAACAATCTGGATGTCGCCCTTCAGGCTCTGGCACGCGACCTGGCCGCGGGTCTCGCGATCGACGAGAAGGCCCAGGCCGAAATGCAGCAACGCCGGACGGAGTTGCTGGCCCAGCGCCAGGAGACGGAATCGCGCTGGCAAACCGAGCTGGCCGCGGTGAACCGCATTCGCGACCTGCGGGCCAAGCTCCAGGGGCCGGACAGCCCCGATGCCCTGGCGCGGAAGGCGGAAAAAAGCGATGGCCAGCCGGCCACAGCCGAAGCGCCCGCCGCGGAGCAGGTGGACGAGACCGAGCTGCGCCGCCAGATTGACGCCGCGATCACGGAACTGAAGGCCATGCAGGGCGACGATCCGCTGGTCCACCCGCAGGTGGACGCGGCGGCCATCGCGGCGGTCCTGGCGGACTGGACCGGCATCCCGGTCGGCAAGGTCGTCCGTGACCAGATCACCGCGATCCTCCAGATGGAGGACCGCCTGCGCGGCCGCGTGGTCGGGCAGGACGACGCGCTCAAGATCGTGGCGGAGAAGCTGCGGTCCTCGCGGGCCGGCATCGGCAACCCGAGCCAGCCGATGGGCGTGTTCCTGTGTGTCGGACCCAGCGGCACGGGCAAGACCGAGCTGGCGTTGTCCGTCGCCGACCTGCTGTTCGGCGGCGACCGCTTCCTGACCTCGATCAACATGTCGGAGTTCATGGAGAAGCACACGGTTTCGCAGCTCAAGGGCTCGCCCCCTGGGTATGTGGGCTACGGCGAAGGCGGCGTGCTGACCGAGGCCGTGCGGCAGAATCCGTATTCGGTGGTGTTGCTCGACGAGGTCGAGAAGGCCCACCCGGACGTGATGAACCTGTTCTACCAGGTCTTTGATAAGGGCAACCTGGCCGACGGCGAAGGCCGCATCATCGATTTCAAGAACACCGTCATCTTCCTGACGAGCAACCTGGGCACCGACAACATCCAGCAGCTTTGCGAGTCCGGCGAACCGGTGACAATCGAAGATCTCAAGCAGGCGATTTACCCGCACCTGCGCGAGCACTTCAAGCCGGCCCTGGTGGCCCGCATGACCGTCATCCCGTTTCTGACGCTCAAGGACGACGTGCTGCGGAACATCGCGAAGCTGAAGCTCGCCAAGGTCGGCAAGCGGCTGACCGCGGCGCACAAGATCGTGTTCAAGGTGGACGAAGCCGTTTACGCGACGATCGCCTCGCGCTGTCAGCAGGTGGACCTGGGCGCCCGCCAGATCGACCACCAGATCGACCAGGCGGTGCTGCCGGTGCTGTCGCGGCGGTTGCTCGAGGAGATGGCCGCGGACCGGATGCCGACGCGGGTGACGATGGGCGTCAACGAGAGCGGCGAATACACGTACGAATTCGCCGTGTAGGCCGGACTCACCACGGAGGACGCGGAAATGCGGAAGGCAGCAGTAAGAAGTCAGAAGTCAGAAGCTGAAAGTAAGAAGTGCGGAGCACACCGCGTGGCGCGGCGCATTTCTGACTTCTCACTTCCGACTTCGTACTTCTGCCTTCGCCGGCGTGGTGGACAGCGAGGTAACTGAAGATGCCGCTGGTACAAGACCTCAGCCAGGCGCAGATCGCCTTCCAGATTTCCGGCCAGCCGGTGGACCAGTTCGAGGTCATCCGCTATCGCGGCACCGAGGGCCTGTGCCAGCTCTATCGCTTCGAGATCGACATGGCCGCCGCGGGCACCGGCCTGCCGCTCAACGACCTCGTCGGCAAAACGGCCGTCCTGAGCATCAACACCCCGACCGGCGAGCGCTGGTTCCACGGCATCGTCGGACGCCTCGAAATCACCGGCGAGACCGTCGGTCAGACGTATTACCGCGCCGAGCTGGTGCCGACGACGTGGCTCCTGACGCACCGCTACCACTCGCGCATCTTCCAGAAGAAGTCGGTCAAGGACATCATCACGACGATTCTGAGCGACGCGGGGGTCGCCTCCGACCACGTGAAGTGGCAGCTCAGCGGAGACCATCCGCAGCGCGAATACTGCGTCCAGTACCGCGAGACGGACTACAACTACATCGCCCGGCTGATGGAGGAGGAGGGCATCTGGTGGTGCTTTGAGCACTCCAAGGACAAGCACGTCCTCATCATCGCCGACTCGCCGTCGGCGTATGCCGCCATCGAGGGCGAAGCCAAGCTCCAGTATCGCGCGCCGAGCGGCTTGCTGCCGGAGGGCGACCACGTCTTCCGTTTCCGGTTGGGGCAGTCGGTGCGGCCGGGTGCGGTCGTGCTGAACGACTACAACTTCGAGAAGCCCGCGCAGAAGCTGGAGGCCAAGGACGACGCCGGCCGCGACCAGAGCCTCGAATTCTGCGATTTCCCCGGCGAGTTCGCGGACGACAGCCGCGGCACGGCGCTGGCGAAGTTGCGCAAGGAAGAGTTCCAGTCCACCCGCATTCACGCCGCTGGCCAGGCCATCTGCAAGCGGCTCTCGCCGGGGCGGACGTTTGAGCTAACCGAGCATTCGGTCAGCAGCCTGAACGGCCAGTACCTCATCACGAGCATCACGCACGAGGGCAAGCAGTCCGTTACGCGCACCACTGCGGCGGAGGGCCGCGCCAGCGTGCTCGATGCGCGCCTGCGACAATCACTGCTCGCCGCCCGGACCGACAACAGCCCGGTCGTCCGGGACCTGGCCGAAGCGCTGCTTCAGATCGTCTCCCGCCTCCAGGCCGGCGACCCGACGGCCCGCCGCGCGCTGACCGCCTGGCTCTACCACGCCGGGCAGGTGGCCCGCGATCTGCCGAGCGCCGCGGTGGTGTCCGGCGGCAGCCCGGTGGACTGGCTGACGATTCCGAATCTCATCAGCGACGTGGCCCGCTCGACGATCATCGACTACGACGCGCCGGTCTACCAGAACAACTTCGAGTGCATCCCCGCGACGGTCGCGTATCGTCCGCCGCGCGTGACGCCGTGGCCGGTCATGCGGGGCACGCAGACGGCCCGGGTGGTCGGCCCGCAGGGGGAAGAAATCCACACCGACCCGTATGGCCGGGTGCGGGTGCAATTCGACTGGGACCGCGAGGGGAACGAGGGCGGCCAGCCGAAGCTGCACGGCTCGGAGTCGTCGTGCTGGATGCGCGTGGCGCAGGGCTGGGCGGGCGGCGCGTACGGGATGATGTTCATCCCGCGCGTCGGGCAGGAGGTGATCGTCGATTTCCTGGAGGGTGACCCGGACAAGCCGATCATCGTCGGCCGGGTGTTCAACGCCGACCACATGCCGCCGTATGAGCTGCCCAAGGAGAAGACCAAGAGCGTCATCAAGACGCACACCAGCAAGGGCGGCGGCGGTTGCAACGAAATCCGCTTCGAGGACCTCAAGGGCAAGGAGCAGCTCTTCCTCCAGGCCCAGCGGCAGATGGACACGCGCGTCAAGGCCAGCCATTTTCACACCGTCGGCGGCAGCTACCACGTCGTCGTCGGCGGCGAGAAGGACGGGCAGCTTTCCGGCGAGCTGCGCGAGCTGATCTACAAGGCCAAGCACATCCACATCAAGGGTGACCAGCTTTGCTGGATCGAGAAGATGGAGGGCCGCGCCGTCGGCGGCGACCAGCTCATCGAAGTGCAGGGCATGCGCTCGATCGCCGTCACCAAGGATGTGATTGACCTCTTCCAGGCCAACCACAAGCTCGAGGTCACGAGCACGCACCACGTTAAGGCGATGAGCATCAAGCTCGAGGCCGATGTCGGCATCGAAATCGTCTGCGGCGGCAGCAGCGTGATCGTGTGCCCAGCGGGCGTGTACATCAACGGCCCGATGGTGTTCATCAACAGCGGCTCGGGGCCGTCGGTGTCCGCGGTCGCGACGTCGGGCCAATGCCCCGCCGCCCCGGAAGACGCCAGCGGCGCCGACAGCTCGCAGCCGGGCAAGAACGTGACGTACTCGGGGGCCAGCGGCCCGGTCGCGCCCGTGACGCCGCTGCCGGAGGTGCCGGGCTACGAATTCCCCGAGACCGAGGAGCCGGAGAAGAAGACCTGGGTCGAATTCAAGCTCATCAAGGCCAAGGAAAAGAAGGAAGACCCGGACAAGCCGGTCTCCGGCGAGAAGTACGTGCTGTGGAAGCCGGACGGCAGCAAGGTCGAAGGGACGACCAATGGGGAGGGCGTCGCCCGGCTCGACGGGATCGACCCCGGGACGTACCTGATCCAGTTCCCCGATCGGTTGGATGCGGAATGGGCGCTGCTCCGGGTGGAGAGCGTCCCCGCCGGTAACCCGTAGTCAGGAGACCCGCCGCCATGGCCGCCAAAGGTCAGAAAAAGCAGGCCGGCGCGACCGAAAAGCGAACGGTCCTGCAACTCCAGCCCGTCAAGTACCAGATCGCCTTCTGGTACCTCGGGCACGACCGCATCCAGCACGACGCGGCCAACTACCGCTGCAAGTACGAATTGCAGCGCGGCGAAACCGCGATCACGACCAAGCCCGACCGCATCGCCAACCAGGTGGCCGGCGACGACAACCGCGAAGCCGCCGAAAAGGCCGCCAAGCCGTCGTCCAAGGGCGGCGACTACACCAATCCGCCCGTGGACCAGGTGTATCGCGTGATGATCACCGACAACCACGGGATGCGCTCCGCTGACGAGCAGCCGCCGGCCTACGGTTTGCTCGGCGACGGCGGTGCTCCCGACGGCAACAACATCTCCAAGCCGGTGAACTACGCCCAGGTGGACGGGGCCAACAAGCGCGACTGGCTCCCCGACGTGCGCCCCGCCGTGCCCTTCCGCGTTGTCGTCCGCAAGTTCATCGGCGACACGCAAGTGGACATGGACGTGTCGAAGAAGGTCGTGGTCGAGGTCAAAGACCCGGTCGAGGAGTTCGAAGCCAACGACACGGCCCCGCGCCGGTTCCTGCGCGGCTTCTTCGCCAAGTACAACCGCGAGAACAAGAACCCGGACGTCGGCGACGACAACGCCATTACGACCTTCAAGGGTCTGCGCCCCGCGGCGGGCGGCAGCCCCGGCGTCAAGGCTGTGGACGTGCTCAAGAAAGCCGCCTACGCCGATCCGCCCAAGATCGACCAGGCCCCCGCCGGCACGAACAACGTGACGTTTGCGTCGCTCCAGGCCGCGACCGCCCACGAAACCAACAACGCCATCTTCGACCTGACCGAGGTCGATGACAACGGCAACAAGGTCGGCGTGTCCGAGGTGGTCTTCTTCCCCACCGCGAACAACGGCGGGCCGTGCGGCGGCGACAACTACCGCTTTCTCCTCACGCTCGTCGACAGCGGCGGCAAGGACGTCCGCGAGACCGAGGAGAACGGCATCCCCGCGAAGCTGCTGGACGACGCCCGCCGGGAGCTGCCCAAGCCGCGTGCCTACACGACCGGCCGCTTCGTCATCTGGCGGCGGATCAAGATTCGCCTGTGCGTCCTGGTCAACCGCACGACGCAGGCCGACATCACCTGGGCCACGATCAGCGGTATTTACCGCAAGGCGTTCATCGAGGTCGTAGCGCCGGACAACCCCGGGGGGTTTTACAACCTCATCCCCGTGCAGTGGATCGAGGAACTGAAGACGCGCTTCCCGGCCGACGCCGCCGACCTCGAAGCCATCAAGACCGCCGCGGCGCCCAACGACCTCAATACCATCTACGGCGGCAATTTCTTCCCGCCGGTGCTGACGAACAAGTACAACTGGGGCGGCGGCGGCGCGGGCGGACTGGCCCTGTCTGACCAGGTGGAGCCACTGACGCGGGCGATCATCAACCACGCCTGCCAGTGGGCGATTCCCGCCGTGCCCACGTCGCCCGACTCGGCGGCGGGCCGGCGACAGGAAGACCCCGACGGGTTCTTCATAGTTCTTATCCGCCGGCCGGCGCCGGGCGTGACGACGATGGGCGCCTCCTTCGGCGACCGGATGTTCTGGTTCGTCAACCGCGACTCAACGGTGGCCAACGATGTGGCCAGCACCTCGAGCACGTGCGCCCACGAGCTGGGGCACGCGGTCTACCTGCGGCACGCGCTCACGTCGCAAGTCGCCGTCGGCTACCAGGCCGGCGCCGCCCCGGCGGGAGGCATCGCGCCCAACATCCGCCTGGTGGACGGCACCTCCAACTGCTACCTCCAGGACCACGACCAGGCCGACGCGTTCGCCTGTCTGATGGGCTACACCCGTCCGCTGACCGCGGAGTTGTGCGGCGTATGCGCCCTGACCGTGCGTTTCTACGACCGCGTGGAGGTCCAGCGGGCCGGGAACTACCAGAACGAGATTCACGCCGGGTTGGGGCCCGTGACGATTGTGCGGCAGACGAACGCCCCGCCCGGCCCGCAGTTGTCGGAGACGATCCCGAACCTGACCGTCGCGGCGGGGGCGTTGCACTCGATGTTGCTGCTGGCGGTCGGCCCGCAGCGCAACTACACCGACCGCAGCGGGACCGCCCGCCTCGGCCGCGTGAACATCACGCACGCGACGCCGTGCAATTGGACGGCCAATCCGGCGGGCCGGGTCACGGTGGCCGCGTCCGGGGGTGCGATGCGGGTGACCGCGGTTGCGGCCGGCAATGTCACGCTCCGCTTCACGAAGGGTAACCTCGCCGCCGAGGTGAACTTCCAGGTGGTCTGACCACTGCGCGAGGTCCTGCGATGGATGATCTCATCAGCGTCAACCTGAAGCTCGAAACGGCGACCTGCGTGCGCGGCGAATCGGTCTTTTTCGAGGCCGTGGTCGCCAACACCGCCAAGGCGCCGCTGGCCGACTTCCCGGATTTCGACCCCACCAACGAGGTCCTGCAACTGGTCGCCCAGGGCGACAAGGAGCAGCGCACCGCCCACCAGGGGTCATACCGCGAACGCCAGGGCATCTACCGCCACGCGGAGGAGCAGCACACGATCACGCTCGGCATCGGCGAGAAGCTGAGCCTGCGCGACGACCTGCTGGCCTGGTTCGGCGAGCTGCCGCCTGGCAAGTACGAGGTCACCGCCGTCTACGCGGGTCGGCTGATGGAAGTCAGCTCCGACCCGGTGGCGCTGACGGTCCAGCCCGCCGCCCCGCTGCTGGCCGACACGCCGCGCATCGCCGCCCAGAGCCCCTCCGCCCCGCTGACGGCAGCGTGGACCCACAAGGCCGGCCAGGGTGTGCAGTTGTTCTACGAGCAACGCAGCCCGTTGTTGCCGCGCACGCCGCTGCACGGCGCCAAGGTGTCCGAAGCCAAAGAGGTCGGCGGCTTGTGGGCCGCGACCGTGCTCGAACCGGATTCGGGCGGGCACCTGGTGTGGGCCGACGAGCGCGGGCAACTGCTGGTCGGTGCGGTCGATGCGAGCAAGCCGCGCCCGACCGCGGGGGTCGAGCTGAAACCGCCGTTCAAGGGTCGCCCGCTGGCGTCGCCGCTGAGTGCCGCGGGCGGGGTGCTCTTCTTGCCGTTTGCGGACGAACCGCGGCAGCGCGTTGCCATCCTGCGCGTCGAGACCAACGGTGCGTTTCAGGCGACCGAGTTGGATTTGCAGTCGGCCAAGCCGCTGGGTCCGTACGTGTGCTACTGGGAATACGGCCGGCGGCTGCACTTCGCCTGGGCCGCGCCGCGCGCCCGCGAGGTGTTCTGGGGCCGGTTGCCGCTGGACGATCCCAAGCTCGGTTTCACCACGCGCTCGGCCTGGGTCGCCGACGATGCGCTGCTGTGGCTGGACGCCTACCTCGACCTGGATACGCCCGCCCGCGGGGCACCGTATCTGGAAGAGCTGCGCCCGCCGGACCAGCAAGGCACCGCGGTTGCCACGCCGGCCCCCGCGTTCATGCTTTGGGCGGTGAGCGAAACGGCGAGCGGCCTGAAGTGTACCCGGGTGAACGCGGCGTCCGGGACGCCGACGGCGGGGCCGACGTTGTCCACCGACGGCATCAAGGATCCGCGGGTGGTTTCGTCGGCCGTGACCTATACCTACGAACTGGCGCTGCTGCTGGCCGACGGGAAGGACCAGCTCTACTACGGGAGCACGGCACGCGGCACAGTTCAGCCGCTCTCCAAGGTCGCGGGCCGCGAGATCACGTTGAAGGACTGCCCGGGCCTGCTGGCCGCCGGCGGCAACGCCCGCAGCCCGTGGGTCCATTTGCGATACATCAGTGAGCGGAAGTCCATCGAGTATGTGCGGGTCGAACCCGCTGAAGAAGCGGACCCGGTCGAACGTGCCAAGCCGGCCGCCCGGTCCCGTTACACCACCAGCTAACCCGAATGGAGTTTGAATCATGAACTCGATCGTCGAAGCCAAAGTCAAGAACTACCTCATCAGCCACTGGCACTACAACCCGTACGATTGCGGCACCATCGTCGAGGCGATGGACGCCCTGGCCGCGGTGGGCGGCAACGCGCTCGAGGACGGGTTCGCGTTCGTCGGTTTGGCCGCCGGGTGTGAAGCCCGCATCGCATCGGCGATTGTGGACCGCGCCTTGCTCGGCGGCGGCGCCAGCACGAGCGAATACGAAATTCGCGCGCAGATCAACGAATGGCTGCGCCGCAATCGCCGCAAGGGCCGCTAGCGCACGAGCAGCGCCAGCCAGCGCCACGCATCAGTTCGCGTAGCGCTGGCAAGCGCCGTGCATCAGAACGCGCAGCGCTAGCAAGCGCCGTGCATCAGAACGCGCAGCGCTAGCAAGCGCCAACGCTCAGCACGCGAACTGCTGGTATACCGTCTCACGAAAACCGCGCCGTAGGGCGCGGGGAGCATCGGCGTCCCGCCGGTGCGAAGCGGTTTGTCG
>CAYMXT010000162.1:0-9494 GCA_964394415.1 uncultured Planctomycetales bacterium | reverse complement strand
GTTGTTGTGCGCGCTGGCGGCGATGGTGCCGGCCTGCCGCCACCCGTCCTCGAGCGGCACGACGCCGCGGGCCGCGCGCAATTCGATCAATTCTTCCGGCGACAGGCACTCGAGCATCTCATCGGGCGTGTTCCACCGCGGCACCAGGGCCCACAGCCAGATCGCGAACTTCCGCCAATCGTCGGTCGCTAGTTTTTTTGGGCGTCCTCCAGCGACAGGCCGCGGATGCTGCAGTGCCGCGTCGCCGCGTCCACCAACGGATCGGTGACGGCCGAGTCGAGGTCCAGAATCAGTTGCTTGTCGTCTTCCGAAAAGAAAGGTTGCCGGTGCTCGTCGAGGACCAAGAGGTAGCAGACAAGCAGCAAAAACTCCCGCGTCGCCTGCTCGTGCTTGGCCACGTCGCCGGCCATCGCGGCCATCGTCGCCCGTTGCCGCGCCGCATCGATGCGAATGAACTCGGCCGCCCGAGCGCTCTGCAGCACCACGCGGCCCACGTCCACCCAATCAAACTCGCAAAACCGCCGGCGGTTGCGATACTTCGCGAGCGAATCCTTCGTCGCGAACGCCGTCTCCGTTTCGTCGCCCATCGTCTACTCCTCGCACCTCGCCCCTCGCTCCTTGTCCCTCACTCCTCATTCTGCCCGGTCGTCCGCCGTGTCGATCCCTTCCGCCCGATCGAGGCTGGTTTCGCTCGTGATCTCCGGCACGCCGTTGGCCCGCCGGTCCGTGCCGCCCAACCGCGCGACGACCGCCGCGCGAATTTCGGCCAGCGTTTCCCGGTCCGTCAGCACGCCCGGCCGGATGAAGTTGATCGGATCGGTCGGCGAGTGGCCGACATAACCGATACGAACGCCGTTGAGAAAGATCTCGTCGACGGCCTGGCCGACCTCGCGGCCGTCGTCGGTTCGGCCCACAAGCTGCTGCAACCGGATGTCCCGTTTAACCTCCGCCATGACTTGTCCTCTCTGGTTCTTGACCCTCGACCCTCGACCCTCAACTCGCGTCTAACTGCCCGCCGTGTAGGTCGGGTCCGTTTTGCCGTTGAACTGAAAACTCCAGTTGAGCAGGATCCGCGAGTCGTTTTCGATCGCCGTCACCTTGCGCTTGGTGAGGAAGCCCGTGCCGGCCCGCACCGCGCCCACGGTCTGGCCGGTTCGCGGCACGTAGGTCAGCGTGGCCGTGACGACTGTGCCCAGCGCCGGCACATCGTCGGGATTGAACACACTCACGCCGCTCATTTCGCCGGCCGTGATGAGTTTGCCCGGGATCACCTCGTGATGCCCGACCGTGGCCAGACTATCGTCCGGCACGGACGCCACCGACTCCTCCTCGGGATCGAGCGATACGACGACACCCACGCCGCCGGCCGAAAAGACCAGCGTCGTGCCGTTGCCTAGGAGCGAACCGGAGCCTGCTGCCATGGGTAGAGCCCTCGTTAAGTGACCGCGCGTTGGTAGTGGATTCTGTAGTCTCGCGTGTGGCGGTAGCGCATCGAGTCGCCGCCGTCCTTGGGATCCTCGAACGTGCCGAGCTCGTGCTGGATCGTGACGGCTTGGACGGCGGTCGCCGCCCCGTCGCGATCAGTCCAGGTGCCGCGAAAGCCGGACAGCGGCGCAAGCCGAATGAGCTCGGCGATCTCGTCCGCCTCCTGCTCGCTCTCGGCCCAGACGTCGACCTGGACCGTCGCGGCGAGGTCCGCCAGCTCGCCGCCCAGGTGATATTCCGGATGGGCGCCGACCTCGGCCAGCCGCACATACGGCAGCGGCATCCCCTGCGGGATCGTCCCCACGCGGATCCGGATCCCCCACTGCGGCGCCGTGAGCCGGCTCGCCACGGCAGCGATCGATTCCAGGTAGCTTTTGAGTCGTCGGCCGATCACACCTTGAATCTCCGGTCGTAGTTGAAACCGCCCAATTTCACGCCGGTCAGCACCGCGCGCAGGTACTTGTGGAACTCCGCGAGCGCCTGCGGCACGTTGCCCATCAGCGCGTCATACATCGGCCGCTCCGGCCGTGTGCGGTCGGTGCCGAACTCGATCGCGATCGGGTGGAAAAAATCCTCGTCGCGTTTTTTGTCGAATCCGATCCGCCCTCCGCGGGCAAGGCGGACTTCCACGACCTTTCTCCGATCCAGCCACAGTTCGCTCCCGAACTGCAGACGCGACCGCTTGACGCGGCGTTTTCTCGCCACGTCCCGCGTCGCGCCGGTCTCGACGAATCCGGCCGCCACGATGTTGTCGCGATACGCGGGCACCACGTGGTAGCGAATCGTCGCGTCGGTTGCTTTCACCACTGCGGGCCGGATCGCCTTCGGTTCCAGCTGGGCGAGCATGTAGTCGAGCTCGGGCACGCCCGTGACGAATACGGCCGCGGCCGCCATGCTACACCTCGTACTCGATCGTCACCGCGTCCGGCCGCTCTGCCGTCGGCGGCAGGTCATGCTTCTCCTTGAACACGATCCCTGCCACACCGTTGTGACCGCAGGTGTGCCGGACCTTGTCCAGCGGGTATGTCTGTTCCACGTTGGCGGTGTCGTAATACTTCACGCCGGTGATCTCCACGACATCCGGCTCCGGAAAGTGGTAGTTCCACGTCGGCCAGCGGGGGAAGGTGACCCTCTTCGCGTTCATGCCACGATCTCCACGCAGGTCAGCCGCAGCACGCGGTTGAGGTTTTTGACGTTGTCGATCGCCACGACGTTGAACACGCGGCCCGCCGAACTGTCCACCAGACGATCCCGCACCCGCAATCCTGGTCGCCAGTGCGACCGCACCAGGACGTTTGCGCGGGCGTCGATCGATTGGGCGGCGGCGAGCTCGCTGCCGCCAAGTTGTTCGACCGCCACCCACAACTGGATGCCACACGGCTTGTAGGGGAGTTTCAGGCCCAGCCCCAAGTCATCGTCCTTGCGTTCGACCGTCACCAGCGTGTTGAGCTCGCCGAGTCTCATGTGTAGTCGTCAAAGTCGTCGCCCAACGCGAACTGCGCGAAGATCGCCGCGACGCCGATCGGCATTTCCGTGGCGATGGCGCCGGTGATGATCGCCTCGCGGTTGACGTACCAGTGGCCCACCAACAGCAGCATCCCCTGCCTCAACAGCGTGGGAATCTGCTCGTGGCTGTCGCCGTAACCGCACGTGAATCGCACCGTCACCGCGCCCGCCTGGACCCGCGTCGCGGGCCACACCTGGCCGTAGGCCGGCCAGATGAGGGCCGGCTCCGTGCCGACCGTCGTGTACTTCGCCGCGTCGAGTGTCTGCGTGTCGCCGGCCGTGTCGACGTAGCTCACGCTCGTCGTGGCCTGCCAGGCCCCGAGCGGCAGCCGTAGCGGCTGCCGATCGTCAGGGAATCGATCGACCTGCAAATCCCACGTCGCGGTGAGCAGTTGCCGATGCGTGGCCGCCTCGGCCGCCTCCAGCGCCGCCAGCGAGAGCTGGGCGAGGTACACGTCGTCCCCGCCGTGCAGCACGCGGCAATGTGTTTTCACGACCGCCAGTTCCAGCGGTGCGGGCGAAGGCACCGTGCTCACGAGCCGCAGGCTGTACATGGGAGATTGCGAGTGGCGAGGCGCGAGCCGCGAGAGACTCGCGTCTCACAACTCGCGCCTCGTCGCTACTCCTTGGGTTTGGCCGCGGGCTTGGCGACCGGTTTGGCTGCGGGCTTGGCGTCCTCGTCGTCGAGGACCACGCAGCCGCCGACGGCTTCCCAGCGCTCGGCCAGGTCGGCATCGACCGTGACGACGTCGCCGGGCGTGCCCTCGGCCCCCTTGAGATTGCTCGTGTGCGTGAGCCGCACCTTCTTCGCCGCCGACATGATCTGCTCCTCCCGACGCGTTCCGCTCCGCTAAGCCTCCGCGTCGCGGTTAAACACTCTGGCTCTTGACTCTTGACTCTCGAACCTCGACCGCGCTATGCCGTACCTTCCGCGACGCCCACGTGTTCGGTCGCGGCCAACACGCCCGTGCCCAGGCCGCTGTGCGGCTGGCGGCGTTTGCCGAACTGGATGTAGGTCGCGCCGGCGACCACGCAGTTGGCCGTGTTCCGCGGCACCACGACGCGGAAGTACCGCTCGCGGATATTGCGGAAGATCTTCACGACGACCTTTTCATCGTCTGTGTCGGCGACGTCGGTCTTGGTGCCGGCCAGGTCGGCCGCGTCACTCAGATTCGACGCCGCGCCCTGCTGGCCCTTCACGCTCTGGACGCCGGTGGCAGTGATCGCGCCGAACTCCACGACCACGATGACGCCCTCCCAATCCTGCATGTCGAGCGTCGCGCCGTTGATCGTGGCGGTCCCGGCCGCGCCCGCCGTTGGCGTGATGGCTTGCGTGACCTTGCAATTTTCGAGTCGTAACATTTTTGGGGAACTCCTCTCGACGCGTTCCGCTTCGCAGAGGGGCACCGCCCCCCGGGGTGGTCGCGTCGCGGTTAAACAGTGTGTTGGATTCTGGCCCTCGACCCTCGACCCTCAACCCGCTTACGCTTGCTGCAGATACTTGATCGGCGCGGTGCCGGCGTTGAGGATGCCGCCGTCCTCGCGGCCGAACAGCACGAAACCGTCCTGGTCCTTGTTGCGGTACCGCTCCTCGAGCCGGTAGACGCGGATCGTGCCCGCGCGGCGGATCTTGTAGCGGCTGAAGTCGCCGAAGAGGAGCGTCTTCGCCGTCGTGGCGAGCGTGGCCATGTGGTTGTTGACGCTGTAGGGGCGGTTGTTGAGCATGTCCGGCGCGCCGGAGTTGAACCCGCTCTGCCAGATATACTCGCCCGAACCGCTCGCTTTCAACTTGCGGAGGTGGGCCAGCACCAGGTCGTGCATCATGTAGGCCGCGCCCGTGCGGTAGGCCACGTCCACCGAGTGCTCGAGGTCGATCACCTCGTCCGCCGTGATCGCGGCCGCGCCCGCGGCCGTGACACCGAGCGTTGCGCCGGTGACGACGCCCTGCGGCTCGTTCGCCCCGGTGCCGGTGGTGAACACGCGGTTGGTGCCGCGGCCGTAGCGTTCGCCCAGGGCGGCGCCGATGATCGCGACGATGTCGATCACCGCGTCCTCCATCAGCTCGTACGGCACGAGGATCGTGTCGCTCGTCCGCTTGAACGCGCCCCAGACCGTCTTGCCGAATGACGGATTGGGCCCGCCGTCGCCGCTCGTGCCGGTGCCCGCATTGTCGTCGGCCGTCGTGTTTTCCGGCAGCTGGCGGCCTTCTTGCGACGTGTCGTCGAAGGTCGGCCAGGCCAGCGGCTCACCCGAGCCGGTCGTGATCGTCTCGGCCAGTTGCCGGACGGCCCCATAGTGGAGCATATTGACTTCGATCGCCGACAGGAGCGTCTGCGGCACGATCGTGTTGCCGCCGGTCGAGGGCGTCACCGTGGTGAGCGGCGCGTTGTACTCGAACGGCCGCGTGCCGCGGCTCTTGGCCTGGTGCTCGAGGTAGGCGTAACGCAGCGCGTTGAGGTCCCGCGCCTGCGGCAGCGGAATCGTGAGCACCTTGCGACCCAGCGCGAAGCCCAACTCGCGGGCGGCGGCGCGCTCTTCGCGACTCACGGGCGCGTTCATCTGCGCGCGGAACCAGCCATTGACCGCCAACACGCGGAGCTGCTCCTGCCGCGCGGCGCTCGCCTTGTTCTTGCCCGGGGCGGGTCGGCCGCCGACGCGGCCGTGGCCGGCGTCGTCGAGGCCGATGTTGTTGGGGTTCACCGGCGCCTGGTTGGCCGCTTCGAGCGTGTTAAACCGGGCCTCGACTTGGGAGGTCTGCTCTTCGGCCGTGAGCTCGGCCAGGCAGGCGTCGTAGTCCTTGTTGACCTGATCCCAGGTCTTCTGCTGCTCGCCGTCCTTCCACTTCTTGCCGCCGGCGTTGAACTCGTCGCGGAGTTTGGAGATCTGGCCGAACAGGGCGGTCCGTTTGTCCTTGAGTTCCTTGAGCTTCTGTGACATTGCTGGCCTCGTGACTGGTGTTGCCCGTCAGTCGGCCAGCAACAAAAAAACGGCAGCGGCCGAGCTGCGGTACGGGAAGTACCACGGCTAGGCCGCTGCCGCTTCGCGTCAGCTCCTAACCACCGGAGCCGCGCCGCACCTTCGGTGCTGGGCGAGGCCGCGGGGGGTGATTTGTCGATCAACCACCCCTTGCACGTGGCGTGCCGGTGGGACGCGTCGAGGGGCGAGGGCCGAGGGCCGAGGGCCGGAAAGGCGTTGCGGCGCAACGGGTTGCGGGTTGCGAGGCGCGAGTTGCGAGACGCCAGGCGTGAGCGGCCGGCCGGCGCGCCTTTGTAATCTTTTCATTCCCCCTCGCGCCTCGCAACTCGCGCCTGCCTCAGCGGCCGGCGGCGCGATTGAGTGTGGCCCGCATCCACTCGGCGCGGGTCGTGCCGCGGGCCTCGGCGGCGAGCCGCCACGCCTCCCATTCTTCGTCGGAGGCGCGGAACTGCCGCTGGGGCTGGTGGCCGGTGGCGGGGCGGCCGCGTTTGGGTCGAGGGTCGAGGGGCGAGGGGCGAGGGCCGGATTTCTTTGCGGGTTTTTTGGCTGCCATGCCGCAAGTGTATAGCCTGTCACATTTTGTGTCAATCCAGATATTTTCGTCTTTCCGGCTATTTTATGGATTGACAGTAAATGGCGGCCGACTATAATGAGGGCAGAGGCGAGCGACGGTCGCACGCCAGCTCTAACAGCTAGAAAGGGAATAAAATGGATCGCGAGGAACTCACGGCAATTATTCGGCAGGGACCGGTCCGCATCCGCATGAACGACGGGCGGGCCTATGAGATTCCGAGCTCGGAGTTTGCCACGGTGAGCGACATTGCTGCCTCCGTGCTGCACCGATCGGACGACGGCAAACTGCGGCATGTTTACCTGCCGCTGGTGACGATGACCGCCATCGAGCCAATGCCGATTGGCGCGTAGTAGAACCCTTTGTGCCGGCCGTGGCCCCGTGGCCGGCACCTCGCTAGCGAACGGGGCACTTTTTACACTCTCACGCCGTCTCTCGCTCGCGGACCTCGGCCCAGCGCGCGGCCACTTCCACCGCAGTGTCCTCACCCTCGCCGCTCGTCCGGCTCTCGACCCTCGACGCTCGACCCTCGACCTTCTGGCCTCTCGCCGCCAGTCGATCGACCAGGTCCCGCGGAATGTTCCGATAGCGGCTGGCAAGATTGGTGGCGTCGCCAGGCACGTCGACTGCTTCATCGCCCTCGAAGATCTCGTCCGCCAGGCCGGCGGCCACGGCGCCCTCGGCGTCGTACCAGGTCTCCTCGTCCATCAGGCCGAGAATCTCCTCCTTCAACACCGAAGTCATTCGTTTGGCATACGTCGCCGCGATCGTGCCGTCGAGCATGTCGAGCAGTTCCGCCTCCTTGGCCATCTCGCGCTTGTCGCCGAGGATGATGTTCCACGCATTGTGGATCATCATCCGCGCGTTGAATGCGATCCGCAGTTCGCCCGGTGACGCGGCCATCGCCAAAAGACTCGCCGCCGAGTAGGCGGCCGCGTCGATCCAGACCCGCTTCTTCGCCGCATGGCGCACGAGCGCCTGGTACATGGCCACGGCTTCCTGGGCGATGCCGCCGACGCTGTTGATGCGGACATCGATCACGTCCACTTCGCCCAGGCCGTTGAGCTGATCGATGAACATCCGCGAGTCGTACCAGTAGCCGATCTCCTGGTAGATGAGGATCTCAGCCGTGCGGCCGTTCTTGTTCATCGGCCAATGCCGCTCCGCCGGTGGCGTGCGGTTCGCCGGCAGCAAGTGGCTCAAGCGGCTCGTGTCAGCTTCCAATTGGATGGTTCCGATTTTGGCCATTCGTCCTTCTCCCAGGTTGTGAAGTAATCCACGACCGCCGCTTTGAGCTCGGCCGCACTCTTCGTGTTCGCGAGTTTTTGTAATGACAAATTCATCCGGCGATGCACGTCTTTCGCGGTATGCCGGGCGAAGCCGCCCGGCTTCCAATGCTCCTCTCGCGCCTCGATGCACTCGCCCACCGGCGCGAGCGCCGCCTGCAGGCTGGCCAACTCGGCGGGGAACTTCTCGTCGAGCCAGGCCACGAACTTCGCCCCGCTCGCGGCCGCCCGCTCCGCCTTGCCGCCAATCACGGCCACCACACCTTTCACGGTGGCCATCGCCAACCGGCGGTGTGCCGCGTTCAGCGGTTCGTCGTCGTCTTCCGGATCGGCCGCCCCGTTACGCTTCGGTTTTTTCTGCTGGCCCTCGACCCTCGACCCTCGACCCTCCGCACTCGATCGCGTGTTCGGATTCTGCAGCTTGTCCCCCTCCGCATGCGGCTGGAAGCCGAGTTTGCCGCGGGCCTCGTTCGAGGTGAGGATCGTTTTTTCCACCGCGATGCCGTAGGCCTCGAACTGTTCGCGCAAACTCATCTGCAAGAGGTCGTCCGTGTTGTGCTCGAACGAGTGCCGCGCTTGCCGCTCCGGCGCGAGCAGCTTCATCCGGCATTGGCCGGCGATGCCCGCCATGTAGGGCCGCAGCGTCATGTCCAGATAATCCCGGGTGTCGTCGGACTTGTTGCCGTAGACGCCGCTCGTCTCGACGCCGAGGTGACCGGGCCGGATGTTGAACGCGCGGGCCACGCTCCGCACCGACTCCTCCCGGCTCTCGATGCCCTGTGAATCGCGAAGCGACATTTGGGCTTCGTGAAACTTGACGTTGTCGCGCAGAATGACGGTCGTGAACCAGGCGTTGGCGTCCTCATACTTGCGCCGAAAACCTTCCTCGGCCCGATCGGCCGCTCCCTTCGACATCCCCAGCGGGATCTCGAGGACGCCGCCCCGCCGGCCGCCGGCCTTGTAGACGCGGGCCGTGAAGTCGATTTCGGCCAGCGCGAGGCCGAACGCGTCCCGCATCAGCGCGAGCAGCGGCAGCGCGGCGAGGTTGTCGAAGCCGATGCCTTCGAAATGGATCACGCGGTCCGCGGCCAGCGTGACTCGCCGGCCGTTGGTTTCCGTTTCGTATTGCAAGACGCCCGCCTTGCGGACCGGCCGCGTGCGGTCGGACAAGAGGGGCAAGAGCTCGGCCACCTGGTTGCGAACGTCGTGGGCGAGGTAAACGTAGGCGTTTTGCCACACCAGCCGCTGGGCCATCACGCGGACCCAGAATTTGAAGGCGTCCATCTCGCGATTCGGCTGGATGGCCGTGAGACGATAGAGCGGATCGTCCTTGCGCGCCGTGTAGGAACCGTCGTCGTTCTCGGCAAACAGTTCGAGCGGGCAGCGGGCCACGTCGCTCGCGATCCGCGTGATGGCCTGGTAGACGGCCGGCAAATGCAGAGCCGTCCGCTCCGACACCTTGCGGCCGGCGCTCGAAACGACGCTGTCGCTGGTCCAGCTCGCGGGGTCATCGAGCGGAAACGACGGGTCCTCCATGTTGTAGTTGCGCTCGCCGCGCGTCGGCAGCTCGATCGAGCCGCTGGCGGCGGAGGCCAGATACGTGCCGTACAGTCCGTACAGTTTGGTCATCGCTAGCCTGCCTCGACGTCGTGGGTCTCGTAATAGTCGTA
>CAYMXT010000161.1:0-9508 GCA_964394415.1 uncultured Planctomycetales bacterium | reverse complement strand
TCAATATCAACTCCTTCCTCGTCCGCCGAGCCGGCCTCACGCAGCCACGTGTCGAGCTGCAATGGATCCGCCGGGAGCGACGAGGAGCCGCAGCCACCGACGCTCAGCAGGCCGGCGCCAAGGGCGAACCAGGCGCAACCCGCGCGCAGAATCAGAGTGCTCACAGTGTTTGTCGTAGTTCCGCTCATTGTTTCTCTCGCTGCCGTCCCGCCCGTCCCAGTTGAGTGGACCGAACACTCGCGTTCGACCGCTCAGTAGTAATGCTGTCAAACGGCGCAGACTGAGTCAACTGCCGGTCGCCCCGAGGCGTGAAAATAGGAACGAATGACGCCCGCCGCAGTCGCCGGAACATCCGGGCGTCTGCCACCCTGGCGCTGTAGCGGCCGTCGCGCGCGACCGATAGAATCGTCGAATGTCTCGATAACTGCGAGTCACACCCCCAACATGCGGAGAGGCCGATTGTTGGTTCGAGGAATTGCGGTGTTTGTGGTCGCCGCGTTGGCCGCGTCAAGACCGTCGGCGGCGCAGTCGCGGGTTCCCGCGATCGGCGGCACGACAACGCAGGCGGCGTTTCCCAAGCTCATCCCGTGGATGGAGCTCGCCTCCGGCCGCGAAGCGTTCGATCAGACCGCGCAGGGATTGCTCGTTTGGCGTCTCATAACTGACACGGCGATCGTGTCCATCGGACCGGAGGAGATTCGTCCGCTGGCCCGGCTGCGAGAGCGTTATCCAGACCTACACATCATCCCCGGGCTGAAGACCTCTGGAATCCTGGGCCAGCACGGCGGGTTCGACGCGCTCGAAGGTTGGACACGGATCGCCCGGCTCGTGCAGTCGTTGGCGGAAGTGACGGGCGAGCAGACGGTCATACTCGAGCATGAATCCGCGATCAAGGCGTACATCGACGGGCAGTACGCAATGGACTGGGACCGGTTGCGGGCCGGCTTGCGCCTGCTGCCGCGCGCGTGCCAAATCTGGTGGTATCCAAGCGCCGGAGGCGCCGGCGAGACCCTGGAGCGGTATATCCGGCTTTGCGAAGCGGTGGTTGCCGAACTGCCGGAGGTGCGCTTCATCGATCACGCCAGCTTGCATGCACCGCAATTCGCGGGTCAGCCAGGGACCGTGAACGTAGCGAGCCGGCTCGCGGCCGCCGCACGTCGCCCGCCCGTCCGGATGATCTACTGCTGCGGGCCGAAGTACTGGCCCTATGACCGGGTGCCCGAGGCTCTCCGCCAAGTGCAGGAAAGTGAGGCCGTCCTCTACCCCGGCGCCGCGCGCTGGGTTGAGGCGGCCCAGGCGCTGGCGCGGCTGTTGCCGGCGCGCCCCGTCTCGGGTACACAGCCGGCGAATCGACGGTAGATATGAAGCAACTGCTGCTGGGAAAGAGCGTCGTCGTCGCGGACATTCCCGCCCCCGGCCTGGGCCGCGGGCAAGTGCTGGTCGAGGTCGCGTACTCGTTCATTTCAACCGGGACCGAGGTCGCCGGCGTCAAGGCCGCGGCCGGGGGCGTGCTCGACAAGATCAAGCAGCACCCGCAGCGCGTCGCGCAGGTGCTGGACATGGTGCGGGTGAACGGCATCAAGAAGACGCTGGCCCGCGTGCGGTCGAAGCTCGAAACGCGCCTGCCGTTGGGCTACAGTTGTGCGGGGCGGGTCATCGCGCTGGGGCCGGACGTGCAACACCTCGCCGTCGGCGACCTGGTGGCGTGCGCGGGCATGGGCTACGCCTCACACGCCGAGGTGGTCGCCGTCCCGAAGAACCTGGTCGCGAAGCTGCCGCCGGGTTGTGACCTTCGCTCGGCATCCGGTGTGACCGTCGCGTCCATCGCACTCCAGGGCGTCCGCCGCGCGGATTTGCGCCTTGGCGAGACGGCGGTTGTGTTGGGCCTGGGGCTGCTCGGGCAGATCGCGCTGCAACTGCTGCGCGCGAGCGGCGTTCGCGTGCTTGGTTTCGACGGCAATGCGCAGCGCGTGGTGGAGGCTCAGGCGCTGGGATTTGCCGACTGTTTCGCGGCCGTCGGGGCAGACGCGGTGGCGGAGGTGCTCACGCGCACCGCCCAGGCCGGTGCCGATGCGACGCTGATCACCGCGGCGACGAGCGTGGGCGGGATTTGTCAGCACGCGATCGAAATGACCCGCCGCAAGGGCCGCGTGGTTGTCGTGGGCGCGGTGCCGCTGGAGTTCGACCGCGAGCCGTTTTACCGGCACGAAATCGACTTCCTGATTTCGTGCAGCTACGGCCCCGGGCGCTATGACCCGGCCTACGAGGAAGGCGGGCAGGACTACCCCTACGCATACGTGCGCTGGACTGAAAACCGCAACATGCAGGCTATTCTCAGCATGATTGCCGACGGCCAGCTCGCGCTCGAGCGTCTGATCTCCGCGGAGTATCCGGTTGCGCAGGCGGACGAGGCCTTCGCCGCGCTGACGGCGGAAGGCGCCGCCCGGCCGTTGGGCGTGGTCCTGAAGTACGACCTCGTCGATGCGGCTCCGCCGAGCAAGCTGGCGACCCGGGTCGATTTTCCGGTGCCCGCGCCGCTGCCAGGCCGCATCGGCCTGGGCCTGATCGGCCTGGGCAACTTCTGCACGAACACGCACCTGCCAAACCTGGCGGTGCTGACGGACCGTTATCAGATCGTGGCGACGTGTGACACCAAGAGCGCGGCCGCCCAGGACGTGGCCCGGCAGTGCCGCGCGAAGTTGGCCTGCTCCAACGCGGCCGAACTCCTCGCGGAGCCCGACGTACAGGTGGTCATGATCTCGACGCGGCACGACACGCACACGCCGCTCGCGATCGCCGCGCTACGGGCCGGCAAGCACGTGTTCACGGAGAAACCCGCGGCGATCGACGCCAACCAACTCGCGGACCTGAAGGCGGCGTTGGAACAGTCGGACCGCTATTTCATGGTCGGGTTCAATCGGCGGTTCAGCCCGCACGCCGTGCGGCTGCGCGAGCTGCTGGCCCGCCGGCACGGCCCCGTGGTGCTGGTGCAGCGGATCATCGCCGACCCGGCCCCGCCGACGAGTTGGATTTACACGCCGGCCGGCGGCGGGCGCGTCATCGGCGAAGCCTGTCACATGCTGGATTTGTTCAACTATCTGGTCGGCGACGACATTCCGACGGTGGAGATTGACGTGGCCGCCCCGCCGCCCGGTGTGGTCGGTCCACCGGGCGACAGCTTCGTCGCCACGCTGCGGTATGCCGATGGTTCGCTGGGCACGCTGACGTACTCCGTCCTGGGCCGCAAGAGCAAGGAGAACGGCAAGGAGCGGCTGGAAGCGCTGTGGGACGGCAAGTCGTACGTGATCGACGACTACCTGCGCAGCTTCGGGGTAGGTTGCACAGCCGGCGGCGCGGCGGACAAGAAGACGAAGGGGCACTTTGAAGAGCTGGTTGCGCTGGGGGACTACCTGGCCGGCCGCGGGCCGCAGCCGCTGCCTGCGGCGGCGACGTGGCGGGCCACCGAACAGAGCTTTCAGATCGACGGGGCGTGCCGCACCATTCCCAGCACCGAGGGTCTCCCGGCATGAACGCCGCGCCGCGCACCGTGGTCGTGCTCGGCGGCAGCTCGAGCACGCACGCGCGCATTCCGGCGCAGATGGTGCGCGCGGCCGGTTACCGCGTGGTGCTGGCGGATACCGAGCCGGCGATCGCACCCGGTGCGCGCGACTGTTTCGACGCCATCGAATGTGTCATTACGAGCGCGGAGCGGCGGATCGTCGCCGGGCGACAACTGGTCGCACGCCCAGGCGCGCCCCCGCCGATCAAACCGCTGGAGATTCTGGAGCCGACCCGCCGGAAGTCGCTCTATGGCCGCCTGCTGTGCGGCTGGCTGCGCGGCCGGGCGCTAGCGCGGCTGGTTCGCCGGGAACATCCGGGCCTGGTCCACGTGCAGGGCATGGACGTCGGTGGCATGGCAACGTACTACTACCTGCGCCGCATGGGAGCTGATCCCGCCCGCCGCCCGGGCCTGATGGCCCATCTGTTCAGCTACAAGCCCCGTTTTGACGGCATTCGCCGGCGCGAGATGGCGGCGCTGGCCGCGTGCGACGCGGTTCACACGTCCAGCCCGGTCGTCGCCCGCATCTACCGCGAGAATTACGACGTGCCCGCGGAGAAGCTGCACCTGCTGGTGCGCGGGATCGACCTCGACGTGTTCGCGCCGCGCGACGAGCAAGCGCTGGCCGCGGCGCGGGCGGAGTGGGGCGTGCCCGCGGACAAGTTCGTCATCATTCACAACCGCCACCTGCACCGCATGTACCGCGTCGATCTTGCCGTCGACACCTTCATCGCGCTGGCGAAACAGGGCCACGACGTGTTCCTGTTGCTCGTCCGCGGCAGCATGTGGCAACCTGATTATGAGGAGGAATTGCTCGCGCGGCTGCGGGAGCAGAAGCTCGGCGACCGCGTCGCGCTGCTGCCGCACGTCCTCAGCGCCCCGCAAATGGCCCTGGCGCTGCAACTGGCGGACTGCTCGCTGAACACCGTCCCGTTCGACGCCTTCCCGGTCAGCATTCTCGAATCGATGTACTGCCGCGCCGTGCCCGTGGTGCGCGACATCGAGAGCTACTACATGTTCGTCCAAGATGGCGCGACGGGTTTCCTCTGCGGCGGCGCCGGGATCGAGGAGTATGTCGAGAAGATCGCCCGCCTCATCCGCGATCCGCAGCTCAAGCAGCGCATGGCGGAGGCCGGCGTCGCCCGCGTCGCGGCGGAAGGGGACGTCGAGTTCTACCGCCGCAAGCTGCTCGAACTCGTGGCACAATCCTGGCACACGTGGTGATGGCGTCTGTGACACCGAATTCGGAACCCCCCGGCCCGCCGTGCGCTGCGCCCGCCCTCCCGCGGAGCGTGTGGGATCGGCTCGGCGGCGTGCTGCGCAACGACGCCCGGCGGCTGATGACGACGGGCGTGCCGCACCTGCTCAGCGCCCTGGCGCTGACGCAAGGTCTGGCGCTCATCCGCCGCGTCCTGCTGGCGCGCCTGCTGACGGCGGCCGAACTCGGGCAAATGACCTATGTGATGCAGATCGCCGACTTCGTGGTGGTCTTCGCGGATTTCGGCATCTGCACGGCGGTGCTCAAGTATGCCGCCGAGCGCGTCTCAACGGAGCGGCAGCGCGAGCTGTATTGCGCGGGCTTGTTCTGGGGCGGACTGTCCGCCGCGGTCGTCGGCGTTCTGTACCTGGCGGCAGTCGCGCTGCTGCCGCTGCCGCTTGAACGCAGCCTGCTCGTGTTCATGTGGATGGTGGTCCCCTACATTCCGCTGGCCGCCATCGTCAGGACGCCGCTGGTCTTCATGCAGGCCCGCAAGGAAATCAAGCGTGCGGCGCGCTACACGGCCCTGACGCAGGCCCTGAGCCTGCTCGCACTGGTGGGCGCGACATACTTCTTTCAACTGTGGGGTTTCTTCACCGTCGTGACCGTGGCCCCCGCCAGCAACCTGCTCCTGCTGCTCTGGGCGACGCGCACGGAGCTGCGCTGGTACGCGCCGTCGCTGACCGTGTTGAAGTTGCTGGGCACGTTCGGGGTTTTCAGCCTCATGGCCAACGCCGCCGGGCTGGCCACGGCCGCCGTCACGACCGTGCTCCTGCGACATCTGACCGGCTCCGACGAAGCCGTCGGTGTTTTCTCCATCGCCGCGCTCGTCATGCATGCCACGCGCCTCTTGCCCGCCGCGCTCATGCAAACCGCGTTTCCGCACCTGTCGGGTCTGCTGCACGACCCCGGCCGGCTGCGCCGGCGCGTGTGGGAGCTGTGTCTGAAACAAGCCCTCGTCATGGGGGCACTGGTTCTCCTGTGGTGGCCGGTTGGCTCCGCGGTCATTCGCCTGACGTTCGGGGCGCGCTACGCGGACGCTTTCGGCGCCGCCACCATGCTCTTGATCGCGGGCATCCCATTCGCGATCAGCGCCGCCGCCGCGCAGGGCTTGCTCGCGCTCGGCCACGTGCGCATCAACGTGCTGGCGAGCCTGATCTTGCTGGGGCTGAACACGCTCGGCTGTTTCCTGTGGATTCCGGCGTACGGCCTGCTCGGGGCCGCGGGGGCGACCGCAGCGGCGCAACTGGTCGCCAGCGGCTTTTCCACCGTGATGTTGGCGCGTGTGACGGCGGGCGCCCCCGCGACCGCGGCGCGTCCGCCCGACGGGAGCATCCCGCGATGATGCGCAAGATCTGCTGGTTCATTTGGAAGGTGTGGGGCCGCCTCAGCACGCCGCTGCGCTTCCGCTGGCGACGGCTCGGCCTGTACGCGCGCGGGGTGCAATACGGACCTAACCTACTGGTCGAGGCGGGCACAACCATCGACGGCACGGGCGCCGTCGAACTCGGCCGCGACGTGTGGCTCGGGCGCGGCACGTACATCCACGTCTGGCCCGGCGCGCGGCTGGTGATCGAAGATGACACGTACATCGGGCGCGGCACGATCATCCTGGCACATAGCAGCGTGCGGATCGGACCACACGTGATGGTGGCCCCCTACTGCCACATTACCGACGTCAACCACGGCACCGCGCCGGAAGTGCCGATGCGCAAGCAACCGTTGGAATCGCGCCCGGTCGAGCTTGGCCCCGACGTGTGGCTGGGGGCCGGTTGCAGCGTTCTCCCCGGCGTGCGGATCGGCCGCGGCTGCGTGGTTGGGGCGCGCGCCGTGGTCACCAGGGATCTGCCCGACGGCGCGATCGCCGTCGGCGTGCCGGCGAAACCGGTTAAGTTCCGATTTCCCCCCGCCGCTGCCGAGTAGATAATAGCGGCCCGGCGTCCACGGGCGGCCGGCAGGACCGCATGGGCGCGTTGACCGCGGCGTCGCGTTTGCGCCCCCGAAGGAGTGCGTTGCTTGGATTACGCTTGGCCGGGCCATACCGATCCGTTCCGGGCCACGTTTGCGGTTCCCGCAGAACGCAGCCCGATCACTCGCTGGCTGCCGGCCGTGGGCCTCGTGTTGGGCCTCACGCTGCTCGGCGTCGGGTTCAGCGTGCTGCGTGGCCCTCAGATTGGGATCAGCTTCTCAGCCCGCGTGGCCATGGTGTACTGCCCCGTGGCCGCCGCACTGATCCTGGGGCTGGCGTGGAGCGCGCGCACATTTCCGTACGCCGCGGCGGTGTACTACGGCTTCCTCGGCGTGGGGCAGGCCGTGAACGTGACGTACCACCTGCTCGGGGACGACGACGGCGCGGTTACGCTGGAAATGGTGCTCGCGCTGCCCCTGCTGGCGGCGGCGTGGCTGGGCCCGCGCGCGTCGGCGGCGCACGGTGATCAGCCGTTGCCGGGGAAGATGCGGACGGCTTGGCTGCTGGTCGCCGCCGCCGCGGTTTGCTCCACGGCGCTGGCCCGCGCACCGGACGTGGCCGTTTACACGTTCGCCGGACGATTCGTTGTCCCAATGCTGGTCGCGCTGGGCACGTTCCGGCGTCTGCGGAGCGTCGCCGACTACCAGATCGTCTGGTTCGGGTTCCTGGCGGGTTTTCTGGCCGTGGGGGTGTTCGACTTTCAGCGGGCAGTGATGGGGGAGCTGCCTTGGTACGCCGCCAAGGTGGGGCAGCGGCACGCCGGGGCGACGGGCAGCTTTGCGATCCCGACGTTCTACGTGGTCGGCCCGGCGCTCTGGCTGGGGCACGCGCTGGCGATGCGTCGGTCGATCCTCACCGGCAGTTTGTTGCTGGCCATGGCCGGCGTGTTTGGCGTGCTGCTCTGGATCGGCGGGCACCGCGGCCCCCTGGTGTTCTTTGCGGTGCTCGTGGCTTGGTGGCTCCCTGGGCACTTCTTCCGACACCTTTTCCGCATTCAGAACCTGATACTCCTGATCATCGGGGTCGTTTCGATCGCCTGGGTGGTGCGCTACTCGTTGGAGCGGACCACGCTCGATACGTCCCTCATCGTAGAGCGGTTTCTGGAGATGAGACAGCGCGGGATTCGCGAGGAATCGCGCTGGATCCTGTGGAAGCGCGGCCTGGACTACTGGGCCGCCAGCCCTTTGACGGGGCTGGGACTGAACAACTGGGTCGTCGTGGATGATCACTTCGAATCCGTACACAGTTCCGCCGTGGGAATCCTGATTGACACCGGTTTGCTAGGCGCCTTGGGCTTCGGCCTGCTCTTCGGCACCACCCTCACGCTCGTACGGGCCAGAAGCTTGACGCATCTCACCTACGAAGAGCAGCGTTTTGTGCTGGGTTGCCGTGCGGCGTGGGTCGTCTTGTTGCTCCTGCTGTGTACCAACCTGCCCTTCACTTCGGGCCGGCCCCAGAACTATGTGTTCGCGCACACGGTGTTCTTCTTCCCCGTCCTGGCCATGACGGTGCATGCACGCCGCCGGCAGTTCGCCGGACCGTCGCGCGCGCCAGGTTGGAGCCCGGCCGGCGTCCCGCCCGGTCCATTCGTGGCGACCCCCGCAGCCCGCCCACCGGGGAGTCCGACCGCGCTGCCGGCGACACCCGGCATCATGCCGGCTTGCCCGGGCCCCACTCCCGCGCCATGAACCTGAAGCGCCTGCTGCTGCGCCTCTGGTGGGACCACCCCACCACACCACTGTACAAGCTCCTCGATCGGGCCTGGCGGCGGCGGGTCACCCCGCGACGACGGGCACGCTGGAGCCAACCTGGAGTCGTCGCTGCGGGCCAGGATATGCCGGCCGATTTCACGTCAGCGGCCGCTGAAGCTCTTTGGCCCGGTGCGGCGGATCGCACGTGGGTCGCACAGGCCGCCACACGTTGGCCGGAGCTGCACGCCGCAGCCTGCGCAAAAGCGGCAGCCGCCGCCGCGGGCCGCTTCGACTTGCTTGGCAGCGGGCTGATTTCGGCACTCGACGCGCAGGGCTGCATCCGTTGGCACGACGATTGGAAAGCCGGCGTGGCCTTCCCCGCGGATTGTCTGTACCTCGACGTGCCGATCGGACTGCCGCAGGACGGCCCCGACATCAAGGTGCCGTGGGAACTCTCACGCTTCCAACACGTGTTCGCCTTCCTCTGGACCGACCCAGACCGCTATCGCGATGTCTTCCTGGCCCAATGGCGCGACTGGCTGAATCGCAACCCCGTCGCCCGCGGCGTCAACTGGGCATGCGCGATGGACGTCGCTCTCCGCGGCATCAGTTGGACCGCCGCCCTGGCCGCGTGGGGCCGCACGTTTGATGAGCCGACGCTCCGCCAGATGTGGGCCGCCCTGGTCACCCACGCCGCGTTTGTGCGCGACAACCTCGAATGGGTCTACGGCGCCCGAACCAACCACTATTTCAGCGACATCGTGGGGCTGGCCGTGCTGGGCGCCGTTCTGCAACCCTACCCCCCTGCCATTGACTGGCTCACCTTCGCGGCCCACGAGCTGCGCCGCGAGATCGTAGAGCAGTTCGCGCCCGACGGCTTCAACCGTGAGTGCTCCACGACCTACCACCGCCTGATGCTCGAACTGGCCACCCTCGGCTGGCACGCCTGCCGTGTGGGGGGCATGGAACTCGGACCCGAGGTGCGTGCCCGCCTGGCCGCCGCGTACCGCGCCGTCGCCACGCTCTGCGAT
>CAYMXT010000160.1:1808-9533 GCA_964394415.1 uncultured Planctomycetales bacterium | reverse complement strand
CTTCGCAGTCGGGCATGTCCGCACAGCGCCCCGTCGAAGACAGCGGAGTACAGCAGCCATGACCCCCGTCCACCTGCCGCTGACGCCGGCGTGGCTGTGGTGGGCCCAGCCCTGGGTCTGGGCGTTGATGCTGCTGCTCACCTTGCCGCTGCTGTGGCGCTTATGGCGACGACCCGATCGCCGGACCGTGTTGCGGTTCTCCAGCCTCGCGACGCTCCGCGCCGCAGGCGGCGCGTGGCGCCGGCATTTGCGTTTGCTGCTGCCCATCCTGCGGACCGTGGCCCTGGCCTGCCTGGTCGTCGCCGCCGCGCGGCCGCAGTCGCCGAACGAATCGCGGCGCACAGTCGTCGAGGGCATTGCGATTCAGATGGTGCTCGACCGCTCGACGAGCATGTTGGACACCGATCTCTCGCCGCCGAATGAGCAGAAAACGCGGCTGGACGTGGTCAAGGAGGTGTTCCGCCGGTTCGTTACGGGCGGCGGGGCGCTGCCGGGCCGGCCCAACGACCTGATCGGCATGATCCGCTTCGCCCGCTACCCCGACAGCGTCTGCCCGCTGACGCTCGACCGCGACGTGCTCGCGAGCGTGCTCGACGAAACGCAGACCGTGCTGTGGCTCGACCAGCGCGGCCAGTGGCGCGGCAATCGCGACGAGGACAAGACCGCCATCGGGGATGCCCTGGCCCTCGCCGTCGAACGCCTCAAAGACCTCAAGCGCACGACCGGGTCCGGCAGCCAGCTCGTCATCGCCAGCCGCGTCGTGATTCTGCTCACCGACGGCGAGAACAACGCCGGGATGATCCCCCCGCAGCAGGCCGGGGAGCTGGCCGCGACCTACGGCATCAAGGTGTACACCATCATGGCCGGCACCGGCCAGCGTCTGCCCTTTGGCGGACGCCTGCCGCTCGACGACACCGACCTCCGCAAGATCGCCGAGGCGACGGGCGGGCAATTCTTCCAGGCCAGCGACGCGGCGGCGCTGGAGCGGGTCTACGGCGAGATCGACAAGCTGGAGCGGACGAAGACGGAGGAACACAGCTTCGTCGAGTGGGCCGACCTGTCCTGGCCGCTGCTGATGACCGCGTTCGCAAGCCTGGGCCTCCAGACGCTGCTGGGTGCAACGTGGTTGCGGAAGGTGCCTTGAAATGACCGGCGTGACGTTCGACGACCTCCGTTGGCTGCACCTCCTCTGGGTCGTCGTCGGCCTGGCCGCGGTCGGCGTGTTCGGCCTCTGGCGGCGGCAGGTCGCGCTGCGCCGCTTCGCCGCCGCGGTGCTGCTGCCGCGGCTGACGACCGGCGCGAGCTGGCCGCGCGTGCTGGTGCGGCTGGGCTTGGCGATCGTGAGCCTGACCGCACTGGTCGCCGCCCTGATCGGCCCGCGCTGGGGCGAGCGCACCCAAACGCTGCTCCGCCGCAATGTCGATACGCTGATCCTGCTCGACGTTTCGCGGTCGATGCTGGCCCGCGACATTGCTCCAAACCGGCTCGACCGCGCCAAGCTCGCCATCCGCGATGACCTGCTGCCCACGCTCGGCGGCGACCGCGTCGGGCTCGTCACCTTCGCCGGCGCCGCTACGCTGACTTGCCCCCTCACCACCGACTACGGCTTCTTCCGGCTCGCGCTCGACGACGTGGGCCCACGCAGCACCCCGCGCGGCGGCACGTTGATCGGCGACGCCATTCGGCGGGCCGGCGGGCTGTTCGCCGAAGACCGCATCGAGAGCCACAAGGTCATCCTGCTTATCACCGATGGCGAGGACCACGAGAGCTTTCCGGTCGAAGCCGCGGCCAGCGTCTGGCAGGACCAGCAGGTGCCCATCATCGCCGTTGCGCTCGGCGACCCGGAGCAGGGCAGCCGCATTCCGCTGGAGGGCGCCCCTGGCGAGAGCTTCGTGCAGCACGGCGGGGAGGTCGTGCGGAGCCGGGCGGATTTCGCCGCGCTGGAGCAGGTGGCCCGCGCGTCGCCGCTCGGCGTGTTCGTCCCGGTTGGCACCAGCAACTTCGACCTCGGCACCATCTACAGCCGGGTCGTACAGGCGATCCGCGTCGAGGAGGACCGCTCGCAGCGCCAGGTGCGCCAGCCGCTCCAGGCGTATCCGTTCGCCGTCCTGGCTCTGGTCTTGGTGCTCATCGACTCGTTCCTGCGCGAGGGGCCGCGGGCGGCACGGCTAACAGAACCCGCCACGCAAGTGGCGGGCCGGCTAACCGTAAGCAAGCCCACCGCGGCTCGCGTCGTTGCTGTACTTCTGCTCGCCGCCGTGCCTACTGGCCGGGCGGATTCGCCGCACGATTTGGCAGCGCGTGGCAATGAACACTACACCGCCGGCCGCTTCGCCGAGGCGCTCGAAAGCTACCGGCAAGCCGCGGCCCGGCCAGGCGGCCAGACGCCGGAGCTGTTGCACAATCTCGCGGCGGCGCACTTCAAGCTCGGGCAGCTTGATGACGCCCGCGACGTGTGGACGCGCATCAAGGAGTCCGGCGACGCCGCGTTTGAGGCCCGCACGCGCTACAACCTCGGCAACTGCGACTACGCCGACGCGCTCGCCGCCGCGCCGCAGGGTGATGCCAAGAAGTCGCTCGCCGCACTGGCGGCGGCGGTCGAGCAATATCGCACGGCGTTGCGGCTCGATCCGACGCTGACGGACGCGCGGGCGAACATCGAGCTGGCCCAGCGGCTCAAAGCTCAGGTGGAGGAGCAGCAGCAACAACAGCAATCGTCGCAGCCGAGTTCGCAGCCGCAATCTCAGCCGCAGTCGCAACCCCAATCGCAGCCGCAGTCCCAGCCGAGCCAGTCGCAAAGTCAGCCCTCGCAGCAGGACCAGCAGCAGCGGGAGCAATCGTCCGACCAGCAGGACCAATCACAGCAGGCGTCCGAGCAGCCGGAGTCGCAGCCCGCCGACGAGGAGCAACCGCAACCTGCGGACGAATCAGAGCAGGACCAGCAGGAAGAACAGCAATCACAAACGCAGCCGGCTACCGCACCGGCGACGCAACCGGCCGCCACCCAACCCGCCCAAGGTGAACCGGAGCAACCGGAAAAGGTCTTGCATTTGCCGCGCGAGCAAGCGGAGCGGCTGTTGCAGATGATCCGCGACGCGGAGCAAGCCCGCCGTGAGAAGCTTGCCCGCGAACGCGAGGCCAAGCAGAAGCCGGTTGACAAGGACTGGTAGCGACCACCCTGCGCGGCGGGACGGCTCACGTGGCGCGCCGCGATTGCGGGTGGCCGCGCGCGGCCCGCACGCCGGCAGCGAGCGCCCCCCACAGTCCGAGACTGCCGATCAGCAGCAGCCCGGCTTGTCGCAACGTCCACACGCCGAAGCTGACCCAGTTGCACCCGACGGCCAGCACCAGCGTCGCGAGGAGCCAGCGGCGACGCGGGCCGGGGAGCTCCAGATGAACCGCAACCGCGAGCAGGGCATACGGCAGCGTCAGGACGACGAAGTAGTGGTTCCACGCGATGTGCGAGATGAAGTTCGCCGCGAGCATCGGGAGCGACCAGAGCGCCGCCTCCGCCAGACCGCGGCGGTCGGTCCGCCGGAGCGCCAGCCACACCATCAGCCCGATCAGGACGAGCGACAGACCCCCGGCAAGCAGGCGGACCGTGCCGGTGGAGAGGTTCGCAAACGTCCCGGCAAACGGCTCGTGGGCCGGCAGCGCATCGCGCGCCAGCCAGCGCGAGAGCACGCCGAAGAAGCTCTGGTTGGAAATCGCGAACTGGTTGATGCCCTCGAACACGGGCCGCTCGGCAAAGCGTGCCTCCGTCAGAAACGGCAGCAGAATGCCACGCAGCCAGTCGGTCGTGGTCTGCCAGCCGGCTTCGTAACCCAACACCACCGGGGGCAGGACGAACCACAGCAGCGCGACGCAGCCGGCGAAACCCGCCAGGCCACGCCATTCCCGCCGCACGATGAGCGGCAGCACGACCACCGCGGGGTAGAGCTTGATGGCCGCTGCCAGGCCCAGCCACACGCCGGTGCGTACCGTGCGTCCCTTCCGGTAGCACCACAGGGCTTCGACCATGAGCGCAAACAGCAGCGGTGCGAGTTGGCCACGTTGCAACGCGGTCCCCAGCGGCAGGATGTTCAGCAGCCCCGCCAGCACCACCAGCGGTCCCACCGGCCGGCCCGCGATTTCATCGCAGATTCGCACCAGCCGCGCACACGCCCACACATAGGCCCCCGCGTTCAGCAAATACCACGCGATGACCGCGGCCGGAAACGGCAGCCACGCCAGCCCCGCGAGCAAGAGCGTTCCGCCGGGCGGGTAGAAGTACGGCCAGCCGCGCGGATGCTTGACTGCGTACACGTCGCCGCCGTCGAGGGCCGCGCGACCGGCTGCATGGAGCACGACGTAGTCGCTGCGCTGCTCCGGGCTTTGCAGCGCGCGGTAGTAGGTCACATACCCCAGCGGCGCGAACACGCCGACGAGCAGCAGAATCAGCAGAATCACGGCGTTGCGCGGCACGGCGTCCAGCCCGCAGCGAACGCGGCGGGCGGGTCTATAATGACACTCCCAGCGCCGCCGCGTTGTGCGGCGTGATTTCACCGCCCCCAGGTACGAATGTCCATCACGCCCGCGCTCCGCTCCGCCGAGCCCGCCCCGGCCGCCCCCACGCGGCCACTCGGTCCGCTGCTCGCGGGACACCTCGCGTTCACGCTGCTGAACACCGCGCTGTTTGCGAACGTCATGTGGCTCATCCCGATGCTGGTGCGGCTGCACTTCGGTGCGGCCGACCCCGCCACGCGCGATTGGCAGACCACGCTCGTCACCGCCGCCATTCCCACCTTCATGGTGCTCTCGATCTTCTGGCACGAGGTGCTGCGGCGGGTTCGCGTGCGGACGTACCTGCTGATCTTCTGGCTGGCGGCGGCGTTGCCACTGGGGGCGATCGGCGTTGCCCAGACGTACGCCCAGCTTGTCGTGTGCCACGTCATCGCGATGATCGGCCTGGCGGGGTGGACGCCGATTGGCGGCAAGCTGCTCAAGGATTTCTACGCCGATGCGATTCGCGGGCGCGTCTATGCCGTGCTGAACGCGGCCGCGCTGGCGGCGGGCATCGTGGCAGTTTACGGGGTCGGCCGCTGGCTCGACGCCGATCCCGAGGCGTTCCGTACGTACCTTCCGGTGGCCGCCTTGGTGCAGCTCCTCGGCGTCGCGGTGCTCTGGCGCTTGGCGGAACACGGCATCGACGCGGTGCCGCCGCGGCCCCCGCCGTGGACGTGGGGGACGCTCACGCGGCCGGTGCGCCAGTTGGGGGCGGTGTTACGCGGCGACCCGGTCTTCCGCCGGTATGAGCAGGCGTTCATGACGTACGGGGCGGCGTTCATGCTGTGCGACGCGCTGCTGCCGGTGCTGGCGACGACGAAGCTGGGCATGGAATACCGCGATTATGCCCACTCGACGCAGGTGATTCTGAAGCTGGCGACGCTCGCGCTGATGCTGCCGATGGGCTGGATTCTCGATCGCTTCGGACCCATGCGCACCTCGGCGCTCGCGTTCGCGGTGCTCACGCTGTACCCGCTGCTGCTGGCGCTCGCGGGCGGACCCACGGGCGTCGGTGTCGCCAGCGTGGTATACGGCATCGGCATGGCCGGCGTGTCGATGGGCTGGATGCTCGGCCCCGTGGCCCTGGCGGGCGACGCCAGCCGCGTGCCGCAGTACGTGGCGATTCACACCACGCTGGTCGGCGTGCGCGGCATCGTCTTTCAGGGGCTGGGCATGCTGCTCTACCGTCTCACCGGCAGCTTCGTGTGGCCGCTGCTGTTGGCCGCCGCGGCGTTCCTGTGGGCGGCCGGCCAGATGTGGGGTCTGCACCGGCGGCTGGGCGCTGCGCCCGACGCGGCGCCGGGCGGGGTGTGACCCACGACTGTGGGCAGGGTCTCGACGGGGCCCCGCACTCGCCCCGCCGCCCTTTCAGGGCGTTGGCCCGTCACCGTGCGGCTCCATTTCCCCGCCACAAAGCGTGGTCACACCCACCGTGCGTGGCGTGTGCCACACGCACTTGACAATCAATGCCGATATGGCATAATAGCCATATGGCGATTACACGGAAGGTGAAATACTCGCAGCTCCAGTATGAGGCCCGGGCGCGCGTGGCGAAGGCGCTGGCGCACCCGAGCCGGCTCCTCATCCTGGACGCCATCGCCGACCGCGAACGGTGCGTCTGCGAACTCACCAAGCTCGTGAACGCCGACCAATCCACGGTCTCCAAGCACCTCGCCATCCTCAAACAGGCGGGCATCATCGCGGACCGCAAGGAGCGGTCGAAAACGTACTACCGCCTGACGATGTGCTGCCTCACAGGATTCTGGGAATGCATCGAGTCAGTGCTCAAGGAGAATCTGAAGTTGCAGCAGGCGGCGATGGGGCACTAAGCGCCGCCGCCGCTACTTTTTCGGCATGCAATGGCGATGTGGCCATGAAGCCATTAACTGCGCGGTCCCCCCGCGCGAAGCTGCATGCCGCCGTGATTCTGGGCCTGATGGTCGCGGTCTTCCTCCTGGCGTATCTGCTGCCGTTTGAGAGCCTGCCGGCCGAAGCGACGCTAACCCGCTCCGGGCGCGAAGCCGTGCTCATGCTCCAGGATTACGCCCGCCACCATGTGATCTTGTGCCTCATCCCCGCCATGTTCATCGCGGGCGCGATCCAGTGTTTTGTTTCGCAGGCCGCGGTCATGAAATACCTGGGACCGGCGGCCAGCAAAGGCCTGGCCCTCTCGGTCGCATCCGTCTCGGGTGCGATCCTCGCCGTCTGCTCCTGCACGATTCTGCCGCTGTTTGCGGGCATTTGGACGCGCGGCGCGGGGCTGGGGCCGGCCACGGCCTTCCTCTACTCCGGCCCGGCGATCAACGTCATGGCGATCATCCTGACGGCCCGCGTGCTCGGGGCCGAGATCGGCGTCGCCCGCGCCGTGGGGGCGATCGGCTTCAGCTTCGTCATCGGCGTGTTCATGTACCTGGTCTACCGCCGGGAGGAGCAGGCCCGCGTCGAGGCCGCGCGGGCCAACGGTCAGTTCGTTCTGCCCGAGGGAGCCACCGACCGACCGCTTTGGAAGACGACCGCGTATTTCGCGGTCATGGTCGGCATCCTCGTCTTCGCCAACTGGGCGGCGCCGGCCACGCCAAACGCCGTCTGGGCGGCGGTGTATTCCGCCAAGTGGATCATCACCGGCGTGCTGCTCGTGTTGCTCGCGGTGATGCTCGAAACGTGGTTCACCCGCGACGAGCTGAAGGAGTGGCTGGCCGCGACGTGGACGTTCGCCAAGCAGATTCTGCCGCTGTTGCTCATCGGCGTGCTGATTTCGGGCGTGCTGCTGGGGCGGCCGGGACATGAAGCTCTCGTGCCCGGGCGCTGGATTGAGCAAGCGGTCGGCGGCAACAGCCTGGCGGCGAACGTCTTTGCGTCCGTCGCCGGGGCGCTGATGTACTTCGCGACCTGCACCGAAGTGCCCATCCTGCAAGGGCTGATGGGTTCCGGGATGGGCAAAGGCCCGGCCCTCGCCCTGCTACTGGCCGGCCCGGCGTTGTCGCTGCCGAGCATGCTCGTCATTCGCTCCGTGGTGGGGACGCGGAAGATGTCGGTTTACGTGACGCTCGTGGTGGTTCTCTCCACCGTGGCGGGAGTCCTGTACGGTTCGCTGGGCCAGTGTAATGGCTAACGACGATCGCAGCCCGAGGGGAGCATGGGCCTCTGGCCCGTGCCCCGGCGCGCCGGGGTCCGCACGGG
>CAYMXT010000160.1:0-1798 GCA_964394415.1 uncultured Planctomycetales bacterium | reverse complement strand
CGAGGCGCCCCCCCGGTGGGGCTCTGGGCCCGCGGGCCGGGCCCCGGGCGCGCGGGGGCCCCCCCGGCCCCGCGCCCCTGCCCCCCCGGCCGGGCACGAGGCAGTGCCTTTGCATCACTACATCGAGGAGAACGGCGATGAAGATCGAAGTGCTCGGGACTGGTTGCAGGAAGTGCGAGTTGCTGGCCGCCGCCGTGAAGACTGCTGCAAGCCAGCTCGGCATTCAATACGAATTAGCCCAAGTGAAAGACCTCGGGAAGATCGCCGCGTACGGCGTGCTGATGACGCCGGCGCTGGTGATTGACGGGGAAGTGAAGCTCTCGGGCAAAGTCCCGAGCGCCGCGGAGTTGACCACGCTGCTGGCTCGTGCCGCTGCGAAGTAGCGCCAATCTCCGTCAGAACGTGGAGCAGGCCCGATGAAAGTCAACAATCTCGTAACATTGGCCGTGGTCCTCGTGGTCGTAACCGGCGTCGCGTGGTTTCGCGCCGCGCGCGACGCGGCCGGCGCCGCCGACCGGCAACCGACGGCGTCCGCCCAGGAGGGCGAGCTGTGCCCCGAACCGCCGCCGAAGCCGGTCGCGGTCGAGACGCCGACCAGCGCACCGACAGCGCCCACGACCAACGCCGCGGGGGCGAAGAAACTGCCGCGGGTGGTCGATCTGGGGGCGGACAAGTGTAAGGCGTGCAAAGACCTGGCGCCGATTCTCGCGGCGCTGAAGAAGGAGTATGAGGGCCGCGTGATTGTCGAGTTCATCGACGTTTGGAAAGACCCCAAAGCCGGTGAGCCGTACAAGATCAGCGTGATCCCCACGCAGGTCTTTTACGATCGCGACGGGAACGAGGTCTGGCGGAACGTCGGATTCCTGCCCAAGGAGGACTTCGTGAAGAAGTTCGCCGAGTTGGGGGTGAAGTAAATGCTCGACCAATGGGCCGCCGGCCTGGCGGAGATTGTCAAGACCAACCCGTGGCTCGCGCCGCTGGCCGCGCTGGTCGGCGGGCTGTTGACCGCGGCGAACCCGTGCGTGCTCGCGGCCGCGCCGTTGATGGTCGGCTACGTGGCCGGGCAGGAGAACAAGAGCGTGCGCCGCTCGTTCCTGCTGTCGCTCACGTTCGCCGGCGGGCTGACGATCATGTTCGGATTGCTGTGGTTCGGCGTGTGGTCGGCCAGCGCGCTCGTGCCGGCGACGTGGTGGAAGTACGTCGCGGTGGTCGTGTGCCTGTTGATGGGGCTGCACTTGTTGGGGGTGCTCCGCTTCACGATTCCGGTCCCGTCCGGCGTGCGGCCGAAGCAAAAGGGCTTCGTCGGCGCGCTGCTGCTGGGGCTGCTCTTTGGGCTGATTTCGATGCCCTGCGCAGGTCCCGTGCTGGCTGCGCTTGTCGTGGTTACGCCGCTCTACGGCCTGGCGATCGGAGTGCTGCTGCTGGTTGCGTACAGCCTGGGGCACTGCGGTTTGGTGCTGGTCGGCGGCACATCGATCGGCCTGGTGCAGAAGCTGGCGGATTCAAAGGGCTGGACGCGCGGCACGGACGTGCTGCGGCGAATCGCCGGGGTGCTGATCGCGGGCGTGGGGCTCTATCTGCTGCTGTTCGAATAGCCGGCGGGCCGGGCTTTGCTTGGCGGTGACCCACGTACGAAGTTCCCGGCGCCGTCTCGGCGCTGGCTCACGAACGGCGGGCCGGCAGGCGGTTGAAACCGCCGGCCGGCCCGCTCGTAATACGATACCCTTGGTGGGTGCTTAGTACCGGTCGCGTCCGCCGCGGCCACCCCGCCGGCCGCCGCCGCCACCGCCACCGCCAC
>CAYMXT010000159.1:0-9708 GCA_964394415.1 uncultured Planctomycetales bacterium | reverse complement strand
CACCACGCAAGTGGTGGGCCGGCCGGGCGAGAGCGCGGCGCGGCGCTCGTGGCCGGTCGGCCCCGGACTTGCGTCCGGGGTTCGGATGGCAGCGCGCAAAAAGAAGGAGCCGGACATTGCTGTCCGGCTCCTGGGTTTGCTAGCTAACCGTATTCGCTAGGGTCTAGCGACGACGGAGGGCCAAGCCCACGAGCGCCAACAGGATGCTGGCCGGCTCGGGGGTGAAGGTGACGGTGGCGCTATAGACCTCGGGATCTTCGATGTCTTCGCCGCCAATCCAACGCATCGCGATGCCGAGACCTTCGGCAACGTCAAGCGAGACGACCGCGACGTCGCCATCCGCACCGGTGACGTTCGCCGCACCAATGAGGAACTCCTTGCTCGCCGGCAGGTACAGGTCGTTGTTCGTGTCCGGCGGCAGAATGTACTCAATGCCACGGGCCGTCACCGCCGCCATCACGCCGTCCAGCGCGATTCCGGCGCTGCCGTCCCAGCGCTTGTAGGCGCCGGAGCCGGTCTTGTTCTGACGGTAGGCCACGTTGCTGCCGAACGTCCCGCTCTTGGCGAGATCCAGACCGTAGATCTGCGTGTAGGAGTAGCTGTCGTCGTCATCGACGAAGCGGCCCCACAGGAACAGGTCATGGCTGCCCGGCGCCAGATCCGCCACGGGGGTCGGCGCATCAAACGGCAGGAAGTTCGTCATCGCGGTGCTGTACTGGAGCGCGCCGGACTTGCCGGTGGTCGACCAGAACAACTGAATGTGGAAGTCGGCGGGGTCGATAGCCGCGCTAACGGACCCAACCACTGCCAGAAGTGCAACCAAAGCCAGAGCTTTCTTCATAATCCAATTCTCCCTTTCACATTGTGCCAGTGGAGGACTTTCTTCCTAGCCTCCTGAGACCTAAACTTGACGTGGGTGACGCTCACCCTTCCTCTCACGTCTGTAAGTTATACCCCGCTCGCAACACGATTGCAAGCGAGACTTTCGCAAAATTTTCCGCTTTCGGTCGCGAAATCACCGGGAGCGGTTTGGAAAGCCGGAGGAGCCGAAGGTTGTAAACCTCGACGCGATCGGTCGGCACGATGTACGGGGCCATCAACATCGTAAGCCTTTATCATAAAAAAGCTTGCGACCAAACTTGAATCGCCGGGGGGGCGCATGCCTCTCTCGGGTCATCAAATCGTAGGCCCCCACCCGGACGGATTTCCAGTGCGGCGTGCCTCACGGCGCCAGATGCTCGCTTCCCAGGGGCATCCGGCGGCTCGTAGTTCCAATAACACCTGGGGTCAGCAACGCCCTTGCGGGAGCGTTTGCGTTGGGTTATACTTGGACGCTGACCACTATATGTGGTAGGCGCGGCGCGCGAGTGGTTGCCCAGACCGTCTGGCCGAGTCGCCGCCCAGCGGATCAGTTCGTGTTCCTTAAGCGCGTTGTTTTGCAAGGGTTTAAGAGCTTTGCCGACCGGACCGAATTCGACTTCGGCTCCGGCATAACCTGCATTGTCGGACCTAACGGGTGCGGCAAGAGCAACGTCGTGGACGCGATTCGCTGGGTGCTCGGGGAGCAGTCCGCCAAGAGCCTGCGTGGCGGGCGGATGGCGGACGTGATCTTCGCGGGCTCTCGCAGCCGCAAACCCGCCAACTTCGCCGAGGTCGAGTTGACGTTCGACAACCGGGCCGGAATCCTGCACAGCGACTCCGAGGAGGTTCTCGTAACGAGAATCCTCTATCGCAACGGCGATAGCGAGTATCGCCGGGACGGGAAGGGCTGCCGGCTCAAAGATATTAAGGAACTGCTACTCGACACCGGTGTGGGCGTGGACGCCTACAGCGTAATCGAGCAGGGTCGCGTGGACTCGTTGCTCCAGGCCAACCCCGTTGAGCGGCGGGAGATTTTCGAGGAGGCCGCGGGGATCAGCCGGTACAAGGTGCGACGGCTCGAAGCGCAGCGCAAGCTCGAGCGCACGCAGGCGAACCTGCTGCGGCTTCAGGATCTGCTCGACGAGTTGGAAAAGAGGCTGCGCAGCGTGAAGCTGGCCGCGGGCAAGGCACGCAGCTTCCTGGAGTGCGACGCGCGGCTGCGCGAGCTGCGCTGCTCGTTCTCGCTGGCGGAATACCACGAGCTCGAACAGACCCGCATCCGGTCGCAGACCGAATCCGAAGCGCTTGCCACGCAGGTGCAGGAGCAGCGCGCCGCCCTGGCCGCGCGCGATGCCGAGGCGGCTGAGTTAGAGCACGCGCGGCAAGCGCTGGACGAGCGGATTCAGGCGGCGGATGCGGCCCTGCGTGAGGCCGAGGCGACGCTCAGCGCCTTGAGCGAGCGGATCGTGCAAGGCGAGCGGCGGTTGCCGGAGCTGGCGGCGGCGCGTGAACGGCGGCTCGCGCAGGCCGCCGAGTTGACGGAGCGCGCGGCGCGGCAGCGGGTCAGGCTCGCCGACGAAGAATCCGCCGGCGGCGCGCTGCAAGACGAGGAGCAGCGCTGGGAGGCGCGCATCGCGGAACTGACGGCGGCGCGGACGGCCGTTGAGCAAAAGGCGGCGGCGGCGCGGGCGGCGTTGGAAGCCGAGAAATCCGCGGCGTTCGAGTTGGCACGGCAGGGCGCACGGCTTCAGAACGAACGTGAGAATCTGCGGCAGCAGGGGGCGCGGCTCGCCGCCCAGGCGCAGCGTCTCAACGATCGTCGCCTGCAACTCGCCGGGGAGCGTGCAGGCGGCGCCCAGCGGCGTGCGGTGCTGGCCGAGAAGCTCGCCGAGTTGGATCGTCAGGTCGCGGAATGGACCGCGGCGGAGCACGCCGCGACGGCCCGCCTGGCGGAACTGGCGCGCGAGACTGAGCAGCTTGAAGCGCGAATCGGATCGGCGAAAGAGACGCGCAGCGCGCTCACGTCGCGTCTGGCGCTGCTCGAAGACCTGGAGCAGCGGCTCGAGGGGGTCGCGCAGGGAACGCGGACCGTCCTGGCGTGGCGCGGCGAGGACGCGACCAGCGCGCTCGTGGCCGGGCTGGTGGCCGACGTGCTGCGGATTGACGATCCGCGCGTCGCGATCCTCCAGCCGATTCTGGAGACCTTCGAAAGCCACGTGGCGGTGCGCGATACGCCGGCGTTCTTGGCGGAACTGGAGCGCCGCGGAGTTCGACCTGAGGCGTTGCGGGCCATTCTGCTTGATCGCCTGACGAGCGCGCCGCTGCCGCTCAAGTACGACCATGCCCCAGGCTTCGTGGCGTGCGCGGCGGACTGGGTGTCGTGCGCCGCGGAATTTCGGCCGCTCGCGCAGCACCTGTTGGGTCGGACGTTCGTCGTCGCGACGCTGGACGTGGCCCTGCGGCTGGCGGGCGAGGCCCTGACCGGCTGCGCGTTCGTCACGCTGGCCGGGGAGCTGGTCGGGTCCGAGGCCAACCTTGTCAGCCTGACGCGCCGCAAGAACGAGCTGGAGGCCGCGGCGTCGGACGTGGAATTGCAGCGCGCGGGGCTGCTCCAACGCATCGCCGGGACGCAGCGTGAGCACGCCGACACGCGGCACGAAGTGGCCCGCGCGGACGAGCTGCACGATCGGCTGGACCGCGAGGAGCGGCTGCTGCTGGATGAGCTGGCGGGGGTGCAGCGCAGTCTGGCGGAGGTCGAGGGCCAGTCGCGAACGCTGGTGACGGAACAGGAACAGATCACTGCCGCCGAGACGTCGCACGACGCCCGCATCGCCGCGCTGGCGGACGGCGTGGCCCGGGATGCGGCGGTCGCGCAGACGGCGGCGGAAGAATGCACGGCGGCGTTGGTCGAGCGCGGGCGGGCCGTCGAGCGCCGCCGGGCCGCGGAGCAAGCGCTGGCGGACCTGCGGGCACGGTGTGCGGCGCTGGAGCGCGAGCTGGAATCCGCGGGGGAGGAGGCCGCGGCGGCCGCGGAACAAATCGCGTGCGCGGAACGCGAGTTGGAGCAGGCGCGGGCGGAGCACGGGGCCCTGGCAAGCGATTGCGAACAGCAGCGCGCGCAGACGCTGACGATGCGGGAACAGCGGCAGAGCCAGCGGCAGCGGTTGGAAGAACGCGTGGCGGCGGGGCGTGAGATTCAAAGACGCTTGGAGGAGATCGAAGCTGCGTGGCATGCCCGGCAGGTGGCGCTGCGGGAGTGCGAAGTGCGGATGGAGAACCTGGTGGCGCGCGTGCGGGACGAGTTGGCGCTGGGGTTGCCGGACTTGTACGCGCGCTACCAACACGCGGAGCAGGACTGGGAGGCGATCAAGCACGAGATCGAGGAGCTGAAGGGCAAGATTGCGCGGCTCGGGAACGTGAACCTCGATGCGCTGGCGGAGCTGGAGGAGCTGACGCCGCGGTATGAGCATCTGGTCGCGCAGCGGACCGATCTGACGGATGCGGTGGCGCGGCTGGAAGCTCTGATCGCGGAATTGGACCAGGAATCGCAGCAGCGCTTCGCGGCGGCGTTCGCGGAGATTCGCGAACATTTCCAGGAGATGTTCCGCAAGATTTTCGGCGGCGGCAAGGCCGATGTGTATCTGGAGGACCCGGAGCGGCCGCTCGAATGTGGGATCGAGATTGTGGCGCGTCCGCCGGGAAAAGAGCCACAGACGTTGACGCTGCTGTCGGGCGGAGAGAAGACGATGACGGCGGTGGCGCTGCTGATGGCGGTGTTCCGCAGCCGCCCGTCGCCGTTCGCTTTTTTAGATGAAGTCGATGCAGCCCTTGATGAAGCGAACATCGAACGCTTCAATAATGTCTTGCAGGAGTTCTTGACGCGGTCGCAATTCGTGGTAATCACTCATAACAAGCGGACGATGGCGAGTGCGGACGTGCTGTACGGCGTGACGATGGAAGAGCCCGGTGTGAGCAAGCGCATGAGCGTCCGCTTTGAAGAGCGTGTAATCACGCCAAACGTGGCGTGAGTGTTTCAGGTTCCTTTTTAGTGAGGTTGCGCCATGGCTAAGAAGAAGGCCGCCAAGAAGAAGGTCGCGAAGAAGAAGACCGCGAAGAAGAAGGCTAGCTGCAAGAAGTGCTAGTCGCGGCCTGGTACGCCGCCCGGCGCCCGAGGGCGTAGCGGCGTACCCCCACCCGGCGTCGGCCAGACCGCGGTGCGGCTCGTCGGCGACGGGTCCGTCCCGAACCGGGACGTAAAGCCCAATTCGTGCGGGGCATCTGCAACGCTCTGGACCTTCACCATCGGTGAGGGAGACCACCGCTAGTCGCCGCGGCCCGCGTGGGCCGTCGCGGCACCGCGTTCAGGGTGTTGCGGATGCCCCGTCTATTTGGGGCGGCAACGTGATAAAGCGATAAGGTGATAAGGTGCGAACGGGCGCTGGGCCGAGGTCGCCCGGCGGAGAGGTCCGGCATGCGCGCGCTCGTCCAACGGGCGTTTACGTTGATCGAGCTGCTGGTCGTCGTCGCGATCATTGCGCTGCTGATCTTGGGCGGTGCTCTTCCTCCGCCTCAGGCTCAAGGCCGGTGCGGAAGCGTCTTCTGTTCCAAGTACCTCGACCGACTTACTTGACCGGCACCGCTTCATGGAGGGGCGCAGCCAACCAGGGCCCAGCCTACCGGCGGCTCTTCGCTGCTCGCTATTCGACCTCGATCGTGAGCAGATATTCCTCCAGGGCCTTCCTTTTCTGCTCTTCCTGATCGCGCGTCGTGCGAACCTGCTGGGCGAGGTTGGCGATCTTGCCGTCCACCTCGTCGAAGACCTTGAGCTGCCGCTGATACGCGTCCGTGCTCTTGTCCAGCGTCTTGAGGTTCTCGCGGATGCGGGCCTGCTCTTTCGTCGCTTCCTCGTGCTCTTTTTCGAGGCGCATTCGCTGCCGGGCGGCGTTGTCCGCTTCGATGCGCAGCGCGATGACCTTATCCAGGGCCTCTTTGACCTTCGGCGAGATCACCTTCGCCCGCAGGTAGATGCGGATGTCGTCGAGGCCGACGCTGCTGAGGATCAGCGACTCGTCCGCGACGCGCTCCAGCTTCACGGGAAACGCCGTCGTCTTCCCAGCCGCCGCGGTCATCTTGAACCGCAACAGGTTTTGCGTCCGCTCATACGGTTCCTTTGGCTCGACCAGCTTCCAGTCCTCGCTGAACGGCTGCTCCATGATGACCACGCGGTCCTTGTCATCTTTGTTCTTGACCTGGTACTCGCGGGCGTCCACGTACTTGTGCCGGTGCCAGAGCGTGCCCTTCGCGATCCGCAGGCTCATCAACTCCTCCGGATGCGGCTGGGCCTTGATGAGCACCTCGGTCGAAAGGTCGAGGGCGTACGCGACCAGCCGCTTTTCGTCCGGCTTCAGGTCGGGCAACTTGGCGTCGCCCGCGTAGAGGTTGCCGTCGAAAACCGTCACCGGCCCCTGCATCAGGTTCAGCCCGGTCGTGTTCTTCAGTTCCAGGCCGTTGAGCGGGAACTTCGCGTGCGTCGCGGGGTTGTAGATGCTGACCTTCGCCGCCTCGACCGCCTGGTTGACGATCGGCAGCATCGCTGAGTGCTGTCGCGGGATCGAGACCGGTGCGTCGATGCGATACTGGAACAACTCGCCGGCTTCGAGGGCGGTGGCGACGGATTGCACGCCGGCGCCCGCCAGGTCCACCCGCTCTTCCAACGCCATCTCGGGGACCGGCGGTGGCGCCGCCGCCGCCATGAGTCGGTCCGCGGCACCGCCTGCCCGGCCGCGCGCCATCTTGGCCATCTGCGGGGCAGGTTCCTCGGCTGGCGCGACGAGCTTCCGCTCCGCCTGCTCCGCGAACCCGCCCTCGTACTCCGGCGGGCGCAACGACGCGTATAGTTCCATCTTTTCGAGCGGCCGCGGGACATACAGCGGCGTGTAGAGGTCCATGCGGAACGAGATCGGCCGGCCGGAGACGAGCGACAGGCGGACGTTGTTCCAATCCTCCTCGGTCGCGTTTTCGACCGTGGCCCAGCCCTGCACGAAAGACTGCGCTTGCTTGCGCTGCGCGTTCTGATCTGGCGCTTGCTTGCGCTGCGCGTTCTGATCCTGCTCGTCCGCCAGCACGAGGCGGTAGCTCGTTTTCCAGATTGGCGCTTCGAGCAGGTACGCGACGCGGATTTGGCGCTGGCCCTGGCCGTCGAAGTTCACCAGCACGCTCTTTTTGTCCGCGTCGTGTGCGGTTGCGAGCGTGGCGAGGGCCTTGCGCAGCTCGCCGTCGATCTTCTCGCTGGTGAGCTTCAGGTCCTGGATTTTGGTCAATTCGATCTGCTGGAGACCGGTCTCGGTGAGGACCGTCAGGTACTCGATCCGCTGAAGGGTTTTCCCGTCCGGGCTGAGAATTTGCGATTCGTCGACGCCGACGATCGCGCCTTTGATCGTCCGCGGACCGGCGATTTCGACCGGCTCGCCGCGGAGTTGCACCAGAAGCTGTCCCAGCGTGGGCTTGCCGGTCAGATCGACGCCGAAACTGCGGAGCGACTTCTCGATCGGGTCGCGCGAGGCGTAGCTGATGACGCCGACCTTGCCCCCCCCGAAGTCCTGCACGACCATCGATTTGATAAGGTCGTTGATTTGCTCGGTGCGGAACTTCAGCTCGGCCTGCGCCGTGCCGGCGACATTGGCGTCGCACTCGAAGTACCCGACGCCGCTGGAGAACAGCGCGACCCGCGTGACCGGCAGGTCGGTCTTCTCGACGGCCCAAGCTGAGCCCGCCGCGAGTGCCAGGATGACGCTCAAACCAACCGTGATCGGGCGAAACGAGCGAGAATGCAGCGATGTCATAGCGTGCCTCCGAGTCTTATACGCCTTCGCCCGGCTGGTGTCGCAACACCCGGGGCGCAGCCTATTCGACGCCGCCCGCCGGCGGAAGTTCCCGCGTGCGCCACCTCCTGTAGTTCCTCACGACAATCGCATCGCCCGGGGAGCATGGGCCTCTGGCCCGTGCGAACCCCGGCGCGCCGGGGCACGGGCCAGAGGCCCATGCTCCCCATCCGCATCCGCATCCGACGCGGTAATCCTGAGTCACTACGCTACTTCGTCGGCGTCGGGGGCGCCTCGTCCGCGCGTTCGGCCGCGAATTCGCCGCACTTGCGGCACTTGAAGAACTTCAGCCGCCCGTCGACGGCCTGGACCTCCCGGCGCTCCATGATCTCGTCCAACTCGCGGTAACTGAGCTTGAATTCCTGGCTGCACTTGGTGCAGCGGAAGTCCAGGTACTCGCCGCTGGGGACGTCGCCGTGCCGGCCGCGCATGAACATGAACACCGCCCCGCCGATTGCGACCAGCGCGATCAGCCCCAACACGACGTTCTTCGCCGCGGCACGCCTCCGAAAGCCCATCTCGGTTCCTCAATCGTTGCCCGCGTCTGCGCGGGGCGGACCTACTTCGAATTGCGTCGAAAGACCGCGACAATGTCCTCGACCGGCACAACGAACAACCGGTTGTCACCCTCGAAATCGACGGGGACCGCGTTCTTTGGGTTGAACAGCACCTTGTCGTACTGCGCGATCGGGTAATCCTCGTCGCGGTCCACCTGGGCCGAGACGGCGACGACGCGGCCGGTGATCGTGGGGATCTCGATATTGCCCGGCAGTTGGATGCCGCCTTTGGTGGTCTTCTTGTCCTCGTCCTTCCGGATGAGAACACGCTTGCCGATCGGCTCGACCACGTCCAACTGCTTTTTGCCGCTGGTCTCATTCATGCCGCACCTTGGGGTAGTATATTAGCGACCGCCCGCGGGACCCGCCACGCGCGGCTGACCGGCGGCCCCGCACTTGCGTGCGGGGTTCGGATTGGTCGCAGCCCGACATCCGAACCCACCACGCAAGTGGTGGGCCAGCCTGGCCCCGGACTTGCGTCCGGGGTTCGGATGGGCCGGTCGGCGTGTGCGTTCCGAACCCACCACGCAAGTGGTGGGCGGACGGAGTCATCGCTGTGAACCCCAACGTGCTCCGCGACCTGCTCGAACAGCTCACCGCCGGGCGGACGACGGTGGATGCGGTCCTGCGCCGGCTGGAAACGCTGCCGTTTGAGGCGCTGGATTTCGCGTGTCTCGATCACCATCGGGCGCTGCGCTGCGGGTTCCCGGAGGTCATCTTCGGACAGGGCAAGACGGCGGAGCAAGTCGAGACGCTGTTCGGGAAGCTCGCGGAGGCGGGCGGAAACGTCCTGGCGACGCGGGTCGCCGCCGACGCCGCGGCCCGCGTGGGGGCGCGCTTTCCGAACGCCCAATATCACGAGCTGGCGCGCACACTCACGCTCCGGCAGACGGCCACGCCGACGGCGGCCGGGCTGGTCGCGGTCGTGTGTGCCGGGACGAGCGACCTGCCAGTGGCCGAAGAGGCCCGCGTCACGATCGAGATGATGGACCAGCCCGCGCGCACGATCTACGACGTGGGCGTCGCGGGTCTGCACCGGCTGCTGGGGCGCTCAGACGAGTTGCGGCAGGCGAACGTAGTGGTTGTCGTCGCGGGGATGGAGGGGGCGCTGCCGAGCGTCGTCGGCGGACTAATCAGCGTCCCGGTCATCGCGGTACCGACGAGCGTCGGCTACGGGGCCAGCTTCCACGGCCTGGCGGCCCTGCTGGCGATGCTCAATAGCTGTGCGTCCGGCGTGTCGGTGGTGAACATCGATAATGGCTTCGGTGCTGGGTATCAGGCGGCGCTCATCAATCGTCTGTGTGCGCGCGCGTAGTCGAGGCTACTGCACAGACTGATAGTCTGTGCTCCACGACACAGACTGATAGTCTGTGCTCCACGACACAGACTGATAGTCTGTGCTCCACGAC
>CAYMXT010000158.1:0-9729 GCA_964394415.1 uncultured Planctomycetales bacterium | reverse complement strand
AGTCACGGCCGGAGAATCACTTACCCTCTTTTGGCCTTGGGAACTTCGGTCTAGCTCTACAAGCCATTGCTCTCTCGATGGATGATGTTTCGCGGCCCGTCGAGCGGATTGAGGATCCAGGCAAGGGGGCAGCGGAGCCGCGAAACAGGGGCAGCAGCAACGCGGTCGCCCACGATGAACTGCAAGCCTATCAGACGTTTCGAAGCTGATGCCCGAGCTTGTATTTCTTCGTCTGAAGATACCGCCGATTGTGCTCGGTCGGCTCGATTTCCAGCGGGAGCTGCTCGACGATCGCCAGCCCGTACGCCTGGAGCCGGCTCACCTTCTTCGGGTTGTTCGTCAGAATGCGGATGTTGTGCAACCCCAGGTCGCGGAGAATCTGCGCCCCGATGCCGTAGTCCCGATGATCCACCTGAAAACCCAGGGCCTGGTTCGCTTCGGCCGTGTCGAGCCCGGCGTCCTGAAGGCGATAGGCGTGCAGCTTGTTTTCCAGGCCGATGCCGCGCCCCTCCTGCCGCAGGTACACCAACGCCCCGCGCCCTTCCTTCGCAATCAGATCCAGCGCCGCCACAAGCTGCTGCCCGCATTCGCAGCGGGCGGAGCCGAACACGTCGCCGGTCAGACACTCCGAATGCACCCGCACCAGCGTCGGCCGCTCGTCCGAGCGGACGGCCCCGCCGGCGTCCAGCGTGCCAATGTCGCCGCGGCACAGCACCAGGTGCGTGTGCGGGTCGGTCCGCGCACGGTACGCGACAAGCTGCCAGTCGCCGAAGGCGTTGGTGAGCGGCACGCTCTCGACGCGCTCGATCAGTCGCTCGCGCTGCATGCGATGCTCGATCAGCGCGGCAACGGTACACATCTTCAGCCCGTGCTGCCGGCAGAACTCGGTGAGCTGCGGCACGCGCGCCATCGTGCCGTCGTCGTTCAAGACCTCGATCAACGCCGCGCCGGGCAGCAGACCCGCGAGACGGCACAGGTCAACGGAGCCCTCGGTCTGTCCGCCGCGGACGAGCACCCCGCCATCGCGGGCGGTGAGCGGGTTAACATGTCCCGGTCTGATAAAGTCCTCGGGCACGGCTTCTTCGGCCACGAGGTGGCGGATAGTGGCGGCCCGGTCGAAGGCCGAGACGCCGGTGGTGACGCCCAGGTGCGGCCCGCCATCGACGGTCACCGTGAAGTTGGTGCCGAAGCGCGTCGTGTTTTCGGAGACTTGCGGCGCGAGCTGGAGGCGTTTGCACCGGCTTTGCGTGAGCGCCGTGCAGAGCGTCCCCCGGCCGTAGCGGAGCATGAAGTTGACCTTGTCCGGCGTAATCGCCTGGGCGGGGCAGATGAGGTCGCCCTCGTTTTCGCGGTCTTCGTCGTCCACGAGCACGATCAGCCGCCCCTGCCGCAAATCAGCGAGGATGTCTTCGATGGGGCTGAAGTGCGGATGAACATCTGCGACCGCGGTCGAGTCTGTCATGCGATGCTCCGCTTCCGTCATGTGGCGAGCGCTCCGCAGCCCGCACGCAAGTGCGGGGCGGCCCACCACTTGCGTGGCGGGTTCCGTTGCCAGCGCGGTGCATTCTACCGCGCCGACCGCCGTGACGGCATCCTCCCCGAACTGGCCAAGCCGGTATCATTGGAAAGCCGCAGGACATGTCCGGTGGTAACAGCGCCGCTGCAAGAACAAGCCCAGGTTGTCCCGGCCCGGCCGCGGCCGCGGCTGGCGCCGCGCTGGCATGTCGTCCTTATCGACGACGATGAGCACACCTACGCCTACGTCGTCGAGATGCTCACCAAGCTCTTCGGTCACAGTCACGAGACGGCCTATCACATGGCGCGCGAAGTGGACACCACCGGCCGGGTGATCGTCGCCACCCTCGTGCTCGAACAGGCCGAGTTCAAGCAGCAGCAAATCCACGCCTACGGACCAGACCCCCGCCTGCAAAAGTCGCACGGCTCGATGCGCGCGGTCCTCGAAGCCGCCACGGGCGACTGAATCACCGTGCGAGATTCGGCAGCGCAGATCCGAGCCGACCGCGCGGACCAGCACAGACATGCGGGCAGGGACTCCCGCGCGGCGGGGGGCGCGAGAGGACTCTCGCACCCGCGCCCACTCCGGGGCGATTATGACAGCAGAATGGCCACATCCGCGGCAAACGCCTGGCAGGCGGCCGCGATCGCCGCGCGCCAGTCGTCGCCGCAGCGCTGCCGGTACTCCGGTTTCTCGAACGCGTAGAGCACAGAGCGCGAGGCGTTGACGACGGCGCCCGTGCCGTCGGGGCGAAAACACGGCCGACAGCTTTCCGCCGACGCCCCCTGCGCGCCGTAGCCGGGGACCAGCCACGGCGTGTGCGGCATCTGCACACGCAGCGCGGCGGTGCTGGCGGCGTCCTTCGGGGCTACGACCGCCCCGACGCAGGAGAGACCACAATCGCCTAGCAAATCAGCCGCGGCGCCCCATCGGTGGACCAGATCCGCCATGTGCTCGTAGAACCGCGGCCCGCCGCCGAACTCGTGAACCTCGTCGGCCCCAGGATCGGATGGGCGAACGAGGATGTACACGCCGCGGCCGTACTTGCGGGCGGCGGCGATGAACGGCGTGACGGCGTTCTTACCGAGATAGCCGGCCAGCGTGACGGCGTCGGGAATGCACGCGGGGTCAACGTCGGCGAAGGCCGGCGCGTCGAGATGTCCGCGTGCGTACAGGGCCGCCGTCGAACCGATGTCGCCGCGCTTGATGTCGCCGATCACCAGCAGCCCCTGCGCGTGGGCGTACGCCACCAGTCGGTAGTATGCCGCCAAGCCGTCGGCGTAAAGCGCCTCAAAGAAGCCGGCGTTGATCTTCACGGCGGGGACGTGGGGCGCGACCGCGTCGAGCACGCCGCGTCCGAACGTCTCGACGGCTTCGACCGCAGAGCGCAGCGTCGCGTCGCGCGGACGCAGGCTGGGCGGGAGGCTTTCAAGCACTGGATCCAGCCCGACCACGGCGGGGGTGCCGCGGGTGCGGATCGCGGCGGTCAAACGATCGGCATAGTGCATCATCGGGGTCTTGCGGATGGGGAGCATCGGCTTCCAGCCGGTGCGCACCGGCAAGACGCCGATGCTCCCCGTCATTCCAGAGTGGACGGACAACTAGCGGTTCAACTGTGCGAGAACCTCCTGCGGGTGGCCGTCCGGTTTCACGTGGCGAAACACCTGCGTGATGTAGCCGCCGGCGTCGATCACGAACGTGGCGCGGGCGATGCCCAACGTCGTCTCGCCGGCGCGCGTTCTTGGTACCCAAACGCCGTAGGCCCGCGCGACACGGTGGTCCGGATCGGCCAGCAGCGGAAACGTCAGGCCAAACTTGACCGCGAAGCGCTGGTGGCTTGCGATCGTGTCCGGCGACACGCCGAGCACGACGGCGTTGTGGTCCGCGAAGTCGCCAAGCTGGTCGCGAAAGCCGCACGCTTCAACGGTGCAGCCGGGCGTATCGTCCTTGGGATAGAAGTAAAGGACGATGCGTTGCCCGCGATACTGGGCCAGTGTGTGCAGGTTGCCCGACGCGTCGCGCAGCTCGAACTCAGGAGCGGCGTCGCCGACGTCGGGCCCGCGTAGGTACGGCTCGTCGTTGGTGCTGCTCGCGGTGGGCGGCGCAGAGACGTCAACCACCGGACCGAAGCCGCCGAAGGTCGGCGCGGGCGCCGGCATCGGGGGCGGTGGCGGAGGTGGCGCCGGCGCGGCGGGCGCCGGTTTCGGTGCCGGAGGGCGCGCGGGCGCGGCCTTGGCCTTGATCTTCTTGAGGACCTTCTTTGCGGGCTTCTTCGCGACCGTCTTTTTCGCGACTTTCTTCGCGGCCTTCTTGACCTTGCGAGTCGTCTTCTTTGCGACCTTCTTCTTGGCGGCCTTCTTCGGGCGCCCGGCCTTGGCTTTCTTCTTCGCCATTGCGCTCCCTCAGTTTCAGATGGGTCACCGGATCGACAAGCTGTTCACGCCGGCCCGTTGCCGACGATTACCATCGCGAAGGCAAGGGTGATTATGCGCAGGAGTTTTGCAGGTCACAACGGGTGCGCGGCGTGAATGTGGGAGGAAAGCGGTCGGGCCGAGCAATCCGAATCCCGCACGTCCCGGCGCCGGGACGTGCGGGGTTCGGATGGTCAGCCTATGGCCGCCGCGCGCTGATCCGCTTGGCGACGGGATCGGTTTCGGTAGAAACCTCTGCCTCCGGTCCCGCCCTGGCGGCCGGGGGTCTGGCCGCGTGGACGCCGGATACGTGAACAGCAACCGGATCGGCGGCCGTCGCGGCACCGCCGGCCCCGTTGACGCCGCTGACGGAGACCGGTCCGTCAAGCCTTGTGGCCGGCCCGCCGGTGCCGGATGCGGCGGCCGAGACGCCGCCGAACCAAGTACCGACGCCAAGCGGGAATCTGCGGAACCTATTGAAGGGCAGGAACTTACGATGCGCTTGCCGCTCGCCAATGACCGCCTGCTCCTCCGATGTCAGTGGCGGAGGACGGAAATCCGGCACTAGTCGCGGCTGGGTAGCGTGCGTGCCCGCGACGGCGACATCGATGGGCGTAACGGCACCGAGATCGGCGATTCTCGGAAGCTCCTCTGACGTCGGCGTGGCGGTGAGAGCCGGGTTACGGGCTGCACAGCCCAGAGCCAGGACGCACGCCAGCGGTAGTACTTCACGGACCATGCCGGATGCCTATCCGATATTCAGGAAGTTGGCAAGCAGTTTGTGCCCTTCGAGCGTGAGAAAGCTCTCCGGGTGGAACTGGACGCCGAACAGGGGCCACGTGCGGTGGCGGATCGCCATGATCTCGCCAGGGTCGTCGTCCGCGGTCGCGCAGACGATAAAGTCTTGTGACAGCGTGCCTTGCTGAATAATCAGGGAGTGGTAACGCGTGGCCTGGAACGGGTTGGTCAGGCCGCGAAAGAGCGCCTCGCTATCGTGGCGGATCAGGCTGGTCTTGCCGTGCATCAGCCGGGGCGCGCGGATGACGTTGGCCCCGTTCACGTAACCGATGCACTGGTGACCCAGGCAGACGCCCATCAGCGGAACGCGGCCGGAAAAGCGGCGGATCACGTCGTTGCTGATGCCGCCTTCGCGCGGCGTACAGGGACCAGGCGAGATGATGATCCGGTCGGGCCGCAGGGCCGCGATCTCGTCCGTGGTGATCTGGTCGTTGCGGTGGACCTGGATGTCGAGCGTCGCGTCCAGCTCGCCGAGCCGCTGGACGAGGTTGTAGGTAAAGGAATCGTAGTTGTCGATCAGCAAGATCATCGGCGTTCTCGCCAGCGGCCCGGCGGCCCATTCGGGGCGATGCCGGGCCGGGGCACGCATGCGCACCGCGCGCAAAACCGAAAGTAAGACCGATCGCGAAACCGAGCGAAACCGACCGAAACCGAGCCGGCAGCGCGAGCTGTCGGTCTGGATTCCGACCGTTTGCGCGGTCCACTCTGTTCCGACCGCTTGCGCGGTCGGCTCTGTTCACCGACACCGGTCGCAGTGACTAGCTGCCGCTCAGGACCGGGTGCGCGGTACGGTTCGCCCGCGCTGCCCCCCGGACGCTGCGCGAGGCCCGCCAGTTCGCAAGTTCGATCATGCCGGTACGTGCGCCTCGGGTCAAGCCAGAATTAGCGAAAAGCCCGCCGACATCCAAGCCGACAGCGCAAGCTGTCGGGTCTGGACTGCGAACGGCGGGGCGATGGAGCGGACTCCGACCGCTGGCGCGGTCGGCTCGGTACCGAGCCGACAGCGCGAGCTGTCGGTTTGGATTGCGACCGGCAGGGCGATAGAGCGGGTTCCGACCGCTAGCGCAGTCGGCTCCGTTCCGACCGCTCGCGCGGTCGGCTCGGGTTTTGGGTTGCCACACGGGCACACGGACCGGTATTTTCAACATATGTCCGCCCCAATGGCCTATCTGCTAACCTGGACAACCTACGGCACCTGGCTCCACGGCGATGAGCGCGGCTCGGTCGATGATTCCCACAACATCCCCGGCGAGGACTACGCGCCGCCCGATCCCCAACGCCACGCCGCCCGCGTCGCCAGCCAGAACACGCCGTGTGTCACTCTGGATGCTGCGGCCCGCCGCGTTGTCGGGCAGGCGATTGCGGACCATTGCCGCCTGCGCTGCTGGGAACTCTTTGCCTTGAACGTGCGTACGAATCATGTCCATGCGGTCGTGCATTGCGGCGACGAGCGGCCGGAGATTGCGGTTGGGCAGCTCAAGTCGTGGGCGACGCGGCGGCTTCGGGCGGCGGGTTTGCTCGACGCCGCGGCCCGCGTCTGGACACGGCAGGCCGGCACGCGCTATCTGTGGAATGCGCAGAGTGTGCGGCAAGCAGGCGTCTATGTGGTCGAGCAGCAGGGCAACGATCTGCGGTAATCCGTGGGCGGCACCAAAACCGAGCCGACAGCGCGAGCTGTCGGTTTAGATTGCGACCGGCGAGGCGATGGAGCGGACTCCGACCGCTGGCGCAGTCGGCTCGGTTACGGGCGTTGGTCCGACTGCTTGCGCAGTCGGCTCGGTTCCGACCGCTTGCGCGGTCGGCTCGGAGCTACCACCCCGGCGCCCAGATGTACATCACTTGCGGCGCAGGGCTGCGCAGCCAGTCGGGGAGTTCGACGTTGATCAGGTTCACCGGCGCGGCGGCGCCGTCCGTCTGGGCGTAGATGTTGGGCCGATACGCGAGCGGGCGGCCGTACTGGACGACCTTCACCTTCGCGTCGGCCAAGCCGGCGGCCTGCTTCGCGGCGGCGAGCGCGTCGTGCAGCGTGCCGATCTCATCGATGAGCCCGCGCGCCTTGGCCTCCGCCGCCAGGTAGACGCGGCCGTCGGCGAGGGTCCGTACCTCGTCCGGCGAAAGGGCCGTGCGGGACTGACCGACCACGTCGACGAAGCGCGCGTACATGCCGTCGATCAGGCCCTGAAAGACGGCCTTGTCCTCGGGGCTCATCTCCCGGAATAGCGACCCCATGTCCTTCAGCGGCCCGCTCTTGATGACGTTCATCTTCAGGCCGATCTTGCCCATCGTCCCGGACACGTCGGGCGTCAGCATGATGACGCCGATGCTGCCGGTAACGGTGGTCGGCAGGGCGTAGATCTTGTCGGTGGCGCACGCAAGGTAGTAGCCGCCGGACGCGGCCACGTCGAGCAGCGCCGCGACGACGGGCTTGCCGGTGCGCTGGCGGAACGTCCGTAGCTCAGAGTACATCAGGTCGGTGGCGGTGACGCCGCCGCCGGGAGAGTTGATGCGGAGCACGACGGCCTTGACGTTTTTGTCGCGGGCGGCCTGGTCGAGTTTCTCGGCAAACAACGAGACGGGGTTCTCGCCGGCGGCGCCGAGGAGCGAGGACGCCCGCGCGTTCTGAAGCACGCCGTCGACGTCGAGCAGGACGACCTTCTGGGTCGCCCAGGGACTCTCGCGGATCACGACCTCCTCGGTGAGCGGCTGCCGGACGGCGACGGGCGTGACCAGGAACGAGGTGGGTCCGCAGCCGGCCAGGAAGGGCAAGATGCAGAATGCAGAATGCAGAATGCAGAAGCCCGTCGTCGAAACGCGCGTCCGGTGGCGGTGCTTCCGCATTCTGCATTCTTCCTTCTGCATTGTTCCGTTCCGTTTGGCTCGCTGCACACCGCGACCTATACTGCCGCGGACGGGCGCCGGCCCGAACGCCGAGGTGCGCGGTTGCGATGATACCTTGTAGTGCGGCTGAATTCGACCGGGCCGTCGAGCAGGCGCTGGCGGCGGTGCCGGACGAGTTTCGGCCGTACCTGGAGAACGTGGTCGTCGAGGTGCGGGGCCGGCCGGACCGCAAGCTGATGCGCGAGCACGACGTGCCCGACGATCTGCTGGGGCTGTACGTGGGCGTGCCGCTGGAGGAGAAGGGGCCGGACTTGGCGCCGTCGCCGCTGCCGGACCGGATCCTGATCTTCCGCGACAACCTGTGTGAGATGTGCGCGGCGTGGGACGAACTCGTGGACGAGATTCGCATCACGGTGCTGCACGAGATCGGGCACCATTTCGGGCTGGACGAAGATCGGCTCGAGGAACTGGGGTACGAATGAGAGTGGCGAATGGCGAGTGGCGAGTAGCGAGTTGGAGGAGGCGGCTGCGGCTAGTCAGCGTGCTCGCATGTGTCGTCGCGAGCACCGAACCGGCCAGCGCGCAGAGTCGCCCGGCGACCGAGTTGACGACCACGCGGGCGGCGCGGCCGGCCGAATGTGATCGGGAAGAGCACAGGCGGGCGCGGCACCTGTGTGAGAACGGGGCGAAGTTCCTGCTCGCCGTGCAGGAAGCCGATGGCGGTTGGGCATCGCAGACCGGGCCGGGCGTGACCGCGCTGGTCGTCAAGGCCCTCGCACAGGAGCCGAGCGTCGGACCGCGCCACGCGGCCGTACGGCGCGGCGTGGAATTCGTGCTCAAGTCGCAGCGGGACGACGGCGGCATCTACTCGGCCGAGGGGCTACTGAAGAACTACGAAAGCAGCGTGGCACTGTCGATGCTGGCGGCCTTGAAAGACCCGCAGCATACGAAGAGCATGGCCCGCGCGCAGCAGTTCCTGAAGGAGAACCAGTGGGACGAGGGCGAGGACAAGACGCCGGCTGATCCGTTTTACGGCGGGGCGGGCTACGGCCAGCACAAGCGGCCCGACCTGTCGAACACACAGATGATGTTGGAGGCGCTCGCGGACAGCGGTTTGTCGAAGGACGACCCGGCGTACCAGAAGGCCCTGGTCTTCATTCAGCGCTGCCAGATGCTTGGCGAAATGAACGACCAGGCGTTCGCGCGGGGTTCGACCGAAGGCGGTTTCATCTACTCGCCTGCGGGCGGCGGCGAGAGCAAGACCGAGACCACGGATGTCGAAGGGCGGACCGAGCTGCGCTGCTATGGCTCGATGACCTACGGCGGTTTCAAGAGCCTGCTTTACGCCGGTCTGGCGCGGGACGATCGGCGCGTGCAGGCGGCCCTGGAGTGGATGCGACGGCACTGGACGTTGGAGCACAACCCGAACATGCCGGAGGCCCGCTCGAAAGAGGGCCTGTTCTATTACTACCACGTGTTCGCGCGGGCGCTGGCGGCGTGGGGCGAGCCAAGCGTGACGGACCAGGCCGGCCGCGCGCACGTCTGGCGGAGCGAGCTGGTCGAGCAGCTTGCCCGCACGCAACGCCCAGACGGCAGTTGGGTCAACGACGCGGACCGCTGGATGGAGGGGCTGCCGGCGCTCACCACGGCGTACGCGCTCCTCGCGCTCGAAGCGGCGCATCCGGCGGAGCGGTAGCCCGCCGGGCAAACGCAAACGCGCCAGCGCCGCGGCGGCTACGCGAACACGCCGTGCAGATACCACGCGCCGGTCTTCAGTTCGCGGAACAACCAATACTGTGCCCCGGTCGCCGTCGTGACGCGGAAATAATCCCGCCGCACGTCCGGGCCGCGCCACCAGGCCGTCTCGATGCGTTCCGGGCCGGCGGCGTGGGTCACGACATGTTCCTGGCCACTGCCATAGAACCACGTCGGCGGTCCGTCCGGCACGAGGCTGATGACGCGGATCAGGATGGGCCGCGGCAACAATCTCACCGGCCGGGGCGGAGGTCCATGGCGCCCCAGAACGGTGTGCCACTGCTCTGTGAGCTGTGCGGGGGGGACATCGTTCCTCTCCGCGCACTGCCCACAGAGCAGTGGCACACGCGGCGTGGAGCACAGACGATCCGTCTGTGCTTCTCCCCTGCACCGCTCACAGAGCAGTGGCAC
>CAYMXT010000157.1:0-9759 GCA_964394415.1 uncultured Planctomycetales bacterium | reverse complement strand
CGGCGATGGAGCCCTTGGCGCCGCTGGCCGGCCCGCACACGTTGCGAATGAAACCACCCGGCGCTCAGGGGGGCCACTCCGCGGAGCTGGCCGAAGGCGATCCGCTCCGTCGAGCGCTGCTGCCCCACCCCACCGCCAGCCAGCCGGCCGAAGCCACCACCGGCGGCCACGCACCCGAAGGGCGCGAAGGAGGCGGGCCGTGACGCCCTCGAAACGATCGGATCCGGGAGCGACTCCCTACGCACCCAACGTGTCGCGGCGCAGCTTCCTGCGCGGCGCGCTGGGCGCGGCGGGCGGCCTGACGGCCTTCGCAGCCGCCATCAGCCCGCTGGCCGACCTGGAGCGCGAGGAGTTCACGCTCGAGCGATTCCTCCAGAAGCACTACAAGGAGATGACCCCGCAGGACAAGGAGCGCGCCCTGGAGCGCATCCGGGGCGAGGTGGAGAAGCGCTACGAGCTGCGGCCGGAGCTGCGCGATTTGCCGCCGCTCGATGGCGTCGAATTCGCTTACGCGCTGCACCTGGGGCGCTGCATCGGCTGCCGCCGCTGCGTGCACGCCTGCGTGGCGGAGAACAATCCGAGCCGCGCGCCGGAGATTCAGTACATCCGCGTGCTGGAGATGGCGCGGGGCTCGGTGGACCTGGAGCGCGCCAATCACTACTACGATCGCGCGCAGGTGCCCGATCCCGACCACTACTACATGCCGGTGCAGTGCCATCAGTGCGCCAATCCGCCTTGTGTCAAGGTGTGCCCCGTGGAGGCAACCTGGCAGGAGCCGGACGGCGTGACCGTGATCGACTATGACTGGTGCATCGGCTGCCGCTACTGCGCCGCGGCGTGCCCCTACTTCGCGCGCCGCTTCAACTACGCGAATCCGAACGTCCCCAAGGAGAAGATCAACCCGAACATGAACTACCTCTCCAACCGCCCGCGGCGGCGCGGCGTGATGGAGAAGTGCCACTTCTGCCTGCAGCGCACGCGCGCCGGGCGAATGCCGGCGTGCCTCGAAGTCTGCCCGGTGGGAGCGCGGAACTTCGGCAACCTGCTCGACCCGACCAGCCAGGTGGCCCACATTCTCAAGACCAAGCACGTGTTCGTATTGAAGCAGGAAGCCAACACGCTGCCGCGCTTCTTCTACTACTTCGACGAGGACTATCCGCGCAACCGCATTCTGGCGCCGCCGCACTCGGAGGCGCAGCGCCATGGCTTTTCACTGACCGTCCTGGGGCAGGGCAGTGCGTGCGCGGGCGGCTGCCCCGCGGGCGACTGCAACACGATCGGCGGCGTAGGATGAAGACCTACTTCACCTTCCTGTGGCGCTGTTTCCGCATGAGCTTCGTCGGCGATTGGCGCTACCACCTGTGGATGTTCGCGCTGACCTGCGTGGCGCTCGCGGGCCTGAACGCCTGGTGCCGCCAGCTCGTCCAGGGTCTGGCCCTCTCCGGCATGACCGACCAGGTCTCCTGGGGCCTGTATATCGCGAACTTCACCTACCTGGTCGGCCTGGCGGCGGCGGCGGTGATGCTGGTGATTCCGGTCTATATCTACCGCAACCGCGACCTGCACGACCTCGTCATCTTCGGCGAGCTCTTCTCCGTCGCCGCGATCGTCATGTGCCTGCTGTTCGTGACCGTTGATCTCGGCCGGCCGGACCGCTTCATGCACATTTTCTGGCGGTTCAACTTCCCCATCTCGATGCTGAGCTGGGACGTGATCGTGCTCAACGGCTACCTGCTGCTGAACCTGCACATCTGCGGCTACCTGATCTACTGCGCGTATCGCCGGGTCGAACCCAGCAGGGTCTTCTACATCCCCTTCGTGTTCATTGCGATCGCCTGGGCGATCAGCATTCACACCGTGACGGCGTTCCTGTACGTGGGCCTCGGCAGCCGCCCGTTCTGGAACTCGGCCATCATCGCCCCGCGTTTCCTGGCATCGGCCTTTGCCGCGGGGCCGGCGTTCATCATTCTGACGCTCCAGATCATCCGCCGCTTCGCCGGCGTCGACGTCTCGGAGCGCTCGCTGATACTGCTGCGCAACATCGTCACGATCGCGCTGACGATCAACATGTTCCTGCTGGCCTGCGAGCTGTTCACGGAGTTCTACACCGACTCCGCGCACCTGACGTCAACGATGTATCTGTACTTCGGGCTGCACGGACATACGGCCCTGGTGCCGTGGGTCTGGACGGCGATCTTCCTGAACGTCGTCGCTCTGCTGATACTGTACCTGCCGCTGGCGCGCAGCCTGCAATTCCTCAACGTCGCCTGCGTGCTGATGATCGTCGGCATCTGGATCGAAAAGGGCATGGGACTGATCGTGCCGGCGTTCATCCCGTCGCCGCTCGGCGAAATCGTCGAGTACACGCCGACGCTCAATGAGGTGCTCATCTGCCTCGGCATCTGGGCCTTCGGCCTGCTGCTGTACACGATCTTTGTGCGCGTCACGGCGCCTGTCCTGGCAGGACGCCTGACCGTTGACTCCTTCACAGCCAGCGCGGGCGGCGCGTCACGTCCCGTCCCCCATCGAAAGGCGCTATCATGACCAGACTCGTCGACCCTGCTCGGAGCGATGCGCGGCGGCCGCTGCGGGGCTATGCGACCTTGCAAGCGGCTCTGGCGGCCGCGGCACTGCTCTGCGCGGCGCCCAGCGCCCCTGGCCAGGCGATCGGGCTTCCCAAGCTCAGCGACATCTCGGCCGAGTGCATCGCCTGCCACAACAAGACCGACGTCGTGGTCTACCAGCAGTGGGGCGACAGCAAGCACTACCGCGCCAACGTCGCCTGTTACGAGTGCCACGCCGCCGACAAGTCCGACCCCGACGCCATGGAGCACTATGGCTACACCATTTCGATCCTGGTGACGCCCAAGGACTGCGGCCGCTGCCACTCGGAGGAGACCCGGCAATACATGGGCTCGCACCATTCGAAGGGCGCCCGAATCCTCGGTTCGCTGGACAACGTCCTGGCCGAGGTCGTGGAAGGCAACCACGGCATGGTTACGCCGGCATTCCCTGATGGCACCTCGTCGGCGGCCGTGAACGGCTGCTGGCAGTGTCACGGGTCGGAGGTGAAGGTGCTCGCCGGCGGCAAGCTCGATCCGGCGACCTGGCCCAACAGCGGCATCGGGCGGATCAACCCCGACGGCTCCGAGGGCTCGTGCAACGCCTGCCACACACGGCACTCGTTCTCCGCGGCGCAAGCGCGTCATCCGGATACCTGCGGCAAATGCCACCTTGGCCCGGATCACCCGCAAAAGGAGATTTACGAGGAATCCAAGCACGGCATCCTGTTCTTCGCCAACCAGCACAAGATGAACCTGGACAGCAACAAATGGGTGGTCGGCGAGGACTATTGGGCGGCGCCCACTTGCGCAACGTGCCACATGTCCGCCACCAAGACGCAGGCGGTGACGCACGACGTCGGCATGCGCATCAGTTGGAACAACCGCCCGGAGCTGTCCATCCGCCCGGAAATCTCGGACGCCAAGATGGGCCTTCCTGGAAAGGACGTGCCCTGGCAGGTGCGGCGCAAGAACATGCAGGACGTCTGCTCCAACTGCCACGGGCAGGCGTGGGTCGACAACTTCTATACGCAGTACGACTCCCTGATCGAGCTGTACAACAAGAAGTTCGCCCTGCCATCCAAGGAGCTGTATGAGCTGACGCTCCCGTTGAAGGAAGTCAAGTCACCCTTCACAACGGACGCGGACTGGTCGTTCTGGGAGCTCTGGCATCACGAAGGGCGGCGCGCCCGCCACGGTGTCTCCATGATGGCTCCGGACTACACGCATTGGCACGGTACGTATGAGGTGGCCAAAACGTTCTACACGCACTTCATTCCCGCCGTGCGCGAAATGGTTGCGCACGGCCTCCAGTCGGAAGACCCGGCCAAGGTCGAGGCCGCGGGCAAGCTGCAAGCCAAGCTCGATCAGGTGCTGAACTCCGACGACCACAAGTGGTACCTCGGCAAGATGGATCCGGCGGAGGCCCAGCGCCGCAAGCAGGCCGCCGAGGAGTTCAAGAAGCGCTACGAGAGCGGAAAATAGCCCGGGCGCGCTGCCCACGCGCCCCGACGGGTGTCTGCATGCCGGTCGTCGTCGAGAAGCTGGAGACGCAAGCGCGAAAGGCGATGTGCGCGCACGCGGCCGACTGCGCCCGTGAAGCCAGAGCACGATACGGCGACGTCGACTACGACGCGTTGTGTCACATGTTGCACGACCCGAGGGTGGTGCGCTACCCGACGCAAGTGCGCTTCAGCGCGGAAGCGCTTCAGCCCGGCGAATTCGCGCACGCCGAGGCGCTCGGCGGACACCCGCGCGACGGATTCCGCATTTTCGTGCACCCGCACTTCGCACAGCGGCCGCAGGATCTGCCGCTGCTGGTCGCGTACCACTTGGTGTGCGTGAACTACGGCGGCGTAGCCACGCGCGAGGTGGCGGAAGCCTTCGGCGCCGCGTTGCTGGGGATGAGTGAGGACGAGTACTACCGCCGCGTCTGCCGGCTCGCCGACGAGATCGCCGAGCCGGTGGACCGAGGCGGTTGAGGGCCGATCGATGCCGATCCTTGGAGCGTTCCTGCGGGTGGAGGCCGATCGGGCCGCCGTCGTGCGTGAGAGCCTGGCACGTCTGCCGGGCGTCGAGCCCTTCGACCTGGACGACGCGGGCAAGCTCGGGCTGGTGATCGAAGCGCCCGATCTGGATGCGGCGCGCGACCTGGTGGAGCGCGCCATCCCGCGTACGGCGGGCGTTTTGGCCGTCTGGCCGGTGTTCGTGAACAATGAGGACGCCTTGCCCGCCCTGGAGGCGCAGGCGCTCGCGTAGGCCGACTGCATGCGTCGGCCGGATATGAGGAGAAGCGGTGATGCAGCCGACACGAAGAGAGTTCATCAAAGCCGCCGCGGTTTCGGCGGTGGCGTCGGTCGCCGGCGGCCCGGCGCTGGCCCAGGTCGCCCGCGTGGGCGAAACCACCGAGTGGGTGAAATCGGTTTGCCGGTTCTGCGGCACGGGCTGCGGCGTTCGCCTGGCGGTGCAGGGCGGGCGGCTGGTGGGGCTGCGCGGCGACCCGGAGCACCCGACGACGAAAGGGCTCGTCTGTGCCAAGGCGCTTTTTCTGCCGAAGATCGTGTACGCGCAGGACCGGCTGAAGCAGCCGATGATCCGGCGCAACGGTGAACTCCAGCGCGCGACCTGGGAGGAGGCCCTGGAACTGGTCGCCGACCGCTTCGCCGGTGCGATCCGCGAGCATGGCCCCGATTCGGTCGCGTACTACGGCTCCGGCCAGTGCCTCTCCGAAGAGAGCTACTTCATGAACCGCCTGTTCAAGGGCGGTATCGGCACGAACAACGTGGAAGGCAACCCGCGTCTCTGCATGGCCAGCGCGGTCGGCGGCTACGTCACGACCTTCGGCAAGGACGAGCCGATGGGCTGCTACGATGACATCGCGCATGCCCGGGTCTTCTTCCTGGTCGGCTCCAACACGGCCGAGTGCCATCCGGTGATCTTCGACCAGATCCTGGCCCGCAAGCAAGCTTCGCGCGACGTACTCGTGATCGTCTGCGACCCGCGCCGCAGCCCGATCCACACCGTGGCCGACATTCACCTGAACCCGATCGCCGGGTACGACCTGGCCGTGTACCACAGCATGGCGCACGTCATCGTCAAGGAAGGCAAGGTCGACAAGAACTTCATCGACCGCAACGTGCAGTTCAAGGTCGTCAAGGACGGCAACCCGGTCGCCGTCGGATTCGACGACTACGTGCGCTTCCTGGACGACTTCTCGCCGGAGAAAGCCGGCCGCATGTGCGACGTCGAGCCGCAGCGCATCATCGAGGCGGCCCGGCTGTTTGCCGCCGGCCCGACCCTGTCGTTCTGGACCATGGGACTCAACCAGCGCACCGTCGGCGTCTGGGCCAACAACCTGATCCACAACCTGCACCTGATCACAGGACAGATCGGCAAGCCGGGCGCCACGTCGTTCTCGCTGACCGGGCAGCCGAACGCCTGCGGCGGCGTGCGCGACACGGGTACGCTGTGCCACATCCTGCCCTTCGGGCGCGTCGTCGGAAACGCCAAGCATCGCGAGGAGATGGAGAAGCTCTGGGGTTCCAAGCCCGGCACGATTCCGGACAAGCCCGGGCTAAACACCGTCGAGCTGTTCAAGGCCCTCGCCGCCGACAAGATCAAGGCCGTCTACATCACCACGACCAACCCGGGCCAGTCGATGCCCAATGTCACGCCCTACCGCGACGCGATGGCCAAGCAGCGCCCCGGCAAGCCGTTCGTGGTCGTGTCGGACGCCTATCCGACCCGCACGACCGAGCTGGCCGACGTGGTGCTGCCGGCCGGCATGTGGTCCGAGAAGTCCGGTGTATTTGGGATGTCGGAGCGGCGCTACCAGTACCAGCCCAAGATCCAGGAGCCGCCGGGAGAGGCCCGCGCCGACCTGGACATCATGATGGAGTTCGCGCGCCGGCTGGAGCAGCGCGGCGTCGTCACGCGCGGCTATACCGCGGCGCTCAAGAACGTCGACGACGTGTGGAACGAGATGCGCGAGGCCTCGCGCGGCACGGCCTACGACTTCGTCGGAATCACCCGCGACAGGCTCAAGAAGGAGCGCGGCCTGCGCTGGCCCTGCCCCACGGAGTCGCACGAAGGCACGGCCCGCCGTTTCGTCAAGGGCGAGGACCCGCTGCTGGACGAGGGCCCCTACGCCGACAACACGCTGGCGCAAGGCGACGTGAAGTTCTACGGCGCGCCGGATCACCGCGCGATCGTTTGGCTGCGGCCGATGAAGGGTCCGGCCGAACCGGTCGACGCAGAGTACCCCTTCATTCTGTCCACCGGACGCGTGCTGGAGCTGTGGCATTCGAACACCATGACCGGCCGCGCGTCGGAGCTGCGCCGCGCCCAGCCCGAGTGCTATGTCGAAATCCACCCCCTCGACGCCGGCGATCTCGGCGTGCGGACCGGAGACGCCGTACGCATCACGTCGCGGCGAGGCGAGGCCACAATCAAGGCGCGCGTGATCGAGGGTCCGCGGCGGGGCATGGTCTTCGTGCCCTGGCACTTCGAGGATCACGACAGCCTCATCAACCGCGTCACGATCGACGCCTACGACCCCATCTCCATGCAACCGGAGTTCAAGATCTGCGCCGTCAAGCTCGCGCGAGTCTGAGGCTATGATCATCAGGAGCCCAACCATGTCCTGGTGTGGATCGGTATTCGTCGGAGCGGTCGCGCTGCTCGTCACGTTGGCCTGCCGCAGCGCCGGACCACCGGACGACGCGCAGCCGGGGCCAACCCTCCCAGCTCAGCACGGCACCTCGGTGGTGGCCGCCTCCCAGCCGACTGGACAGAACCAGCCAACGGCGACGACCGCCCCGGCCGCCAAGCAGGAGCCGCCGTCATCTCGGCCCGGCGCCCCGGGCGCGGCCGCGCCCACGGCCACCGCGCCGGCTGACTCCGCCCGCTTCGCCGAGAACGCGTTTCCCCCACCGCTCCCCGACACCGCCAACCACCGCGACGCATGGGTGATCGAGAATTGCCGGCGCTGCCACGAGACCGGCGTCGGCGACGCTCCGATGTTGATGCATCGCACCGTGCCTGACGTCGCGCGCACGGCGAAGTGCCGCACCTGCCATGTGCTGATCCCCGGCCTGCCGCCGCGGCCGCGTGTCGCGCTGCCCGAGGAGGAGCTGTTCCTGCGCGACGCGTTCCCCCCCATGATCCCAGCTTCCAGCTCGCACATGGACGCCTGGTTGAACGACTCGTGCCTGCTGTGCCACCAGGCCGGCGTGCGCGGCGCTCCGATCGTCAAGCATGCCGGAATGTCCGACGTGCTGCTGACCGCCAAGTGTCGAAGCTGCCACGTGCAGGTGCGCAGCGTGCTCGTGCCGGGGCGTTGAGAAGCGCGTTATGGACTGGACGCGGCGTGACATTCTCTTCGGCGCCGGGCTCGCCGCCGGCGCGACCGGCGCCGGCCTCGCGCGCTGGCTCGGCAAGAGTGCGCAAAACGCCCCGTTCCGACCGCCAGGAGCGCTGCCCGAGGAGGACTTCCTCGCCGCCTGCGCGCGCTGCGGCCAGTGCGTCGCGGCGTGTCCATCCGACACGCTGCACCTCGCGGATGATTGGATCGGTCCGCGGGTCGGCGCGCCCACCCTGAACCCGAACAAGACGCCCTGCACCCTCTGCCATGGCCACGACGGGCTGCAATGCATCGCCGCCTGCCCGACCGACGCGCTCCAGCCCCTGACCGAAGCGCGGCAGATTCGCATCGGCCGAGCCGTGGTCGACCGCGAGCGGTGCCTGGCGTTCAACGACGTCGTTTGCCGCGCGTGCTGGCACGCGTGCCCGTTTCCCGACGAGGCCATCCGCTTTGACGGTCGCCTGCGGCCGCACGTAACGGGACGCTGCGTCGGCTGCGGATTGTGCACGCGCGCGTGCCCCACCGAGCAGACATCGATCCCGGTCTTGACCGAGGCCGACGCGCCGCGCGGCGCCGGACACCGCGGCCGAGGGCGCGGCCGCGGCGATTGAGGGCGAAGGTACATGCCATGAGCCGCGCTCGGCGACACTTCCGCACCTGGACCTGGGCGCGGCGCCTCACGGCGCTGACGTTCATCGTCCTGCTGTACCTGGCCGGAAAACCCTACTTCCCGTGGTTCAATGGCTCGATCACCGGAACACGCCTGCTGGACACCATCGCCTTTACCGATCCCCTGGCGGCGATCGAGATCACGCTGGCGTCGCGGAAGCTCCACGGCACGCTGCTGCTCGGCGCCGCGACGCTCGCGGCAGGTGCCTTGTTGCTGGGCCCGCTCTTCTGCGGATGGGTCTGCCCGCTGGGCTTCGCGCTCGAGCTGAACAACGGCGTTCGCGCCCGGCTCCAGCGCTGGCTGCGCCGGGCCGGCCGTCGCCTGCCGGAATGGCGGCTGCCGCGCGGGTTGCGCTACACGGCGCTCGGCGCGGCCATCGGCGCCTCGGTCCTCACCGCGGCGCCCGTGTTCCAGACACTGTCGCCGATCAACGCCCTCGGCTGGCTCCTCAGCCACCAGTTGCTCACGGGCCTGCTCATCGTCGTGGCCATCCTTGGACTCGTGGAGTGGCTGGCGCCGCGGCTCTGGTGCCGTTCGCTATGTCCGGCGGGAGCCCTGTACAGCTTGCTCGGCCGGTGGGCGCCGCTGCGCGTGCGGGTCAACCTGGCCGAAGCCGGCAAGATCCCCTGCCGCCGCTGCACGCTGCACTGCCCGATGGGCATCCGCGTGATGGAGGATTACACCCTGCGCCTGCGACCGAGCGTGAGCGACCCCGAGTGCACGCGTTGCGGTGCTTGTGCGGACACTTGTCCGCGCGATGTGCTCTGGCTTGGCTTCCGCCGCCTGCGGCCGCCTCCTCGTCCGCCGCACGCTTGCGCGCCTGAAGGCAACGGCTGCGACGCGTTCGGTCATGTTGAGCTGCCGCTGCTGCAACCGCCGGCGCTGTGCGGGGCCGCGAATGAGCCGCGCAATCCCGCTCAGGAGAGCCGACCCTGGCCGCGCTCAGCGATTCACTCGGAAATTCACGAGCAGAAATGAGAGATCGCTCAGGTCAGTATCCGTGTCGCCGTCGAACGCGCCCATCGCGGCCGTTGCTGCGCTGAGGACGCCGATCGCCTCGCCGAAGGCAGTATACGCCGACCACCTCGCCTGCCAGCGTCCAGTCCGCCGCCGCCGGCGAGCCGTTCACGTTCCAGTCGATCGCGGCGTAGCGGGCCATGGGATCA
>CAYMXT010000156.1:0-9785 GCA_964394415.1 uncultured Planctomycetales bacterium | reverse complement strand
CCTCGGCGGGCCCCGAGCCGGGCTCCATGTACTTCGCGCCGCCGGGCCGCGACTTCCTCGCCGCGCTCGATCGACCGCCCGAGAAGCTCCGCGTCGCCTTCACCATGCAGCCGCTCCTGCCCGGCGAGCCGCACGTCGACGCCACGCGCGCGGTGGAGGAGGCGGCCGCGCTGTGCGAAGAGCTCGGCCACGCCGTAGAGCCCGCGCGCCCCACCCTCGACGCGCACACCTTCGCGCGCGCCTTCTTCTTCCACTTCGCGGCGGGCCTCGCCGCCGAGCTCGCCTTCGCCGAGCAGATCCTGCACCGACCGGTCACGCCGGCCGACGTGAGCGATGAAAACGCCGCCCGCGAATTGCTGGCCCAGATCGTCAGCGATCCGCAAGCTCCGTGGACCGGCGCGACGTGGGCGCGGCTTGCGGTGCTCGCCCGGCTGACGGGCGACGTCGGGGCGGAAGCGCTCGGCACCCGCCGGGCACACGCGGCCGGCGACCCGCTCACCACCTACCACGAGGTCGTCATCCGCGAGCTACTGGCCCGCGGCCGGGCGCGCGAGGCACTTACCGCCGCGCGCACGCTGCTCGAACAGCAAGCGACCCCGGTTGCCCGCGTGCTGGCCGCGTCCGCGCACGTCGCGAACCAGGAGCTTGGCTCGGCGGACGAGCTGCTCGCGGGCCTGACGGACCGGGGCGCGCTCGCGGCGTACGACCGCCTGCTGCTTGCACGGGTGCAGGTTGCGCTGGAGTCCTGGGAGGCCCTGGCGGGCTTGCTGGCCGGTCTGCGCGAGCTGCCGCCGCCGCTCCTCGACGAACGCGGCTTCCTCGTCGCCGTTTCGTTCGCCCGCGCCGGGCGGACGGTCGAAGCGCTGGCAATTCTCGATGGTCTGGCCGGCGAAGGCGCCGCGTTGGGCGACACCCTCGCGGAATCGACATGGCCGCCGCTGCGACCGTCGCGCTACGACGTCGAACTCTGGCGGGGCGTGACGCTGCTGCGGGCCGGCCAGGCCGCAGCCGCCCGCGAGACTCTGACCGCCGCCGCCGAGCTGAACCCGTCGCGGCCGGAAGCCCTGCATGAACTGGGTCTGTTGGAAGTCCGCAGCGGCCGGGACGAAGTCGCCCGCATGCACCTGAAAAACGCCCTGGCAGCGTGCGAGCGTTTCGCACCGGCGTGGGAAGCACTGGCGGTGTTGGACCTCGACGCCGATGTCGTGCCCGCCGCCTTGCAAAGCCTGGAGCGGGCGGTCAGCGCCCGCCCGCGGCGGGCTACGGCACACTTTCTGATGGCCGTCGCGCATGCCAAGCTGTCGCAGGAGACGCCGGCCCGCGACGCGCTGCGTGCGGCGTTGGGTCTGGACATCGCCTACCTGGAGACGGCCAAGCAAACGGAGGTTTTATTGCGCATGTTCACGGCCGTCGAAATGGAGGCGCTCGCGACCGAGCCGCGTCCCGCGCGCGACTGACCGGACCCCGGACGGTGGGGCCCGCCATATCCGAACCCCGGACGCAAGTTCGGGGCCAGGAGGCCGCGCACCCGTCGGCCCGCCACTTGCGTGGCGGGTTCGGACGGCGGACGCGCCGAACGCCTCCGGCCGTTCCCCGCCGGACGAATCCTGTGCTACACTATCCATAGAGGAACGTAGGGAGCGTTAGTGTCGAGTAGTCCGCGCGAGAGCCTATCCGTCCGCCGCGAGAACGCGGTCCTCGTCAAAGTGATCCTCGACGCGGCTCCGCTGATCGACGACCCGCTGGCCGAACTGGCGGAGCTGGCCCGTTCCGCCGGGGCGACGGTGGTCAGCCGGGTGATGCAGCGCCGCCGGGCGATCCACGCGGCGACCTACGTCGGCCAGGGCAAGCTGGAGGAGATCCGCCAGCGGGCCGAGGTGTTCGAGGCCGACGTCGTCATTTTCGACAACGACCTGTCGCCGTCGCAGATTCGCGAGATTGAGAAGGCGACGGGCCGCAAGGTGCTCGACCGTAGCGAGGTGATCCTCGACATCTTCGCGTCGCGTGCCCGCACCCACGAAGCCCGCCTCCAGGTCGAGCTGGCCCAGCTTGAATACACCGCTCCGCGGCTGCGCGGCATGTGGACCCACCTCGAACGCATCGCCGGCGCGGGCGGCGGCACCGGCGTCGGCGCCGTCGGCGGCATCGGCACCCGCGGCCCCGGCGAACGCCAGATCGAAATCGACCGCCGCCTGGTCGACAAGCGCATCGCGTTCCTCAAGCAGCAGCTCGCCGCCATCGACCGCCGGAAGGTGCGCGAAGTCCGCGCCCGCCAGGACTTCTTCACGGTCTCGCTCGTCGGGTACACCAACGCCGGCAAGAGCACGCTGATGAACGCGCTCACCGGCGCGGGCGCGCACGTCGAGGACCGTTTGTTCGCGACGCTCGACACGCTCACGCGGCGGTGGGACGTCGGCCAAGGCCGTTTTCTGCTGCTGTCCGACACCGTCGGGTTCATCCGTGACTTGCCGCACCACCTGGTCGCTTCGTTCCGCGCGACCCTCGAGGAAGCCATCCACGCCGACCTGCTCCTGCACGTCGTTGACGCCGCGAACCCCGAAGCCGAAGAGCAAATCACGGCGGTGAATGCGGTCCTGACTGAACTCGGCGTCGCCGAGAAGCCCGGCCTGCTCGTGCTCAACAAGATCGACGCCGTGCGCGACGATGCGGCCCTCGCAGTGTTGCGGCACAAGTACGCCGCCGGCCTGCTCGTCTCCGCCCGCCGCGGCGACGGTCTGGAACCGCTGCGGGACGAAGTCGATCGGCGGATGCGCGGCGAGCAGCGGCGGATCGTCTTGTCGCTGCCTGCGCACGATGGTCGGGCGCTGGGTTTTCTGGAGCGGTTCGCGGAGATTCACGGCCGCCAGTACGAGGACGGCCGCGCCGTCCTCGACGTGGCGATTGCCCCGCGTGCCCTCGACCACCTGCACAGCATCGCCGCGGACGTGCGGCACGCCTGAACCCTGATTCGCGCGCCGTCGTGTGCTACTGCTCTTGAGCAGTGCTGGGGACCGCGCCGCTCCGCTTCGCGCCGCCGCTTCACCCCGCCAGCGCGTCATACGCCGCCAGCACCAGCTCCGCTGTCCGAAACCCGCCCGTCTCCGCCACGTCCCGCCGGCGCGCACCGGCGAACGTCGACAGAATGTATTCCGCGTCGTCGCGGCTGACGCCATAGAGATGGAAGTAAGCCGCGTCCAGCTCGGCCTTGAGCTGGGCGCGCTCGTCGGGCTTCCACTTGTGGACGCCCTCCTTGAACTCGGCGGCCTCCGCCAGCGGGCGCATGTCGTTGGCCGTGCAGGTCAGCTTCAGCACGCGCTCGGAGATCCACCGCTCGAGCGTCTGGCCCGACTTCCACGGGCAGCGGTCGGCATAGGCGTCGGGCGGCAGGACGGGAAACTGCTCCACAATGAAGAAATTCAGGTGTACGCCGCCGACCTTCTGGCGGGCGACGAAGTCCAGCACGAAGCTGTTCAGACTCGCCAGCAGGCAGCAGCGCAGGCGCCAAGTGATGCCGTTTTGCAGGATGACGAGCGGCGCCGAGTTCACTACCGCCGACGGCGGGATGAACGCCGCGATCATCGTGCGCTCGTTCGTCGGGCTGGTCACATCTTTGTAGCAGAGGACTGCGGGCGGTAACGAATCGGCCAGCCCCACCCGCACGCGCTCCTGGTCCACCCACCACCGCGGCTGGACCACAAACTCGGGGTTCTGGTGGGATACGAGACTGGTTTCGAGGGTTTGCCCCTGCCGGACCCAGTTCTCCGGGTCGATCACGACGCCCGCCGCGCGGTGGTCGTACGCCTGCACCATCTTCGCTTCATACAGCGGCAGAAAGACGCGATTGCGGAGCTGCCAGCGGTTGCCGCGCAGCTTGAGGCCCTCCTTCGCAAGCTGGTCGGCAGTGCGGAACAGCTCGGCGTCGTTCGTCTGGTGGAACATCGTGAAGAAGCGGATGCCCCACGGGTTCCCACCCTTCTCGCGCGACTCGTCGATCAGGATCGGGACCCGCCGGTAGATCTTCTTCGTCAACTCGGCATCACGCCGCGAGCGGAAGATCGGGCAGGTCCGCGTATTGGGGTTGACCAGGGCGATGTCGGCTGCGGTGAGCGGAATGTGCCGGCTCTTCGGCTTCAAATCGTCCATCTCGTGGGCGAAGAAGACGAAATCCGCCGCCCGCGCGCGGACCTGCGCCCCGCCGAAGACGAGGGCGGAGAACTTGAACGAGCGATGCACGTCGGGGAAGAACGGGCGCTTATTCTCGAAGTCGTACAGCTTGATGAGCGACTTCCCACTCATCAGCGCGTTGAAGAAGTCCTTGGTCGTCTCGTCGCTGGCGATGCCCGAGGGCACCAGCAGCCCGACCCGCCCGTCCGGCGAAACGATGCTGCGGGCCACCTCGGCAAACAGCGCGTAGGTGTTGATGTCGCCCTTGCCGGTCAGCGGATAACGCCCCGACCTGCGGGCGTAGTCCAACGTCCGGCCGGCACTCTCCTGCGCGGCGACGTACAACGCGTGCAATTCCGGGTTCCGCTTCACCAACGCCGCGATCAGCCGCCGCCGGTCCGCCGCATTCACCGCGCCCGCGATGTCCGGCGCGGACAGCGAAAAAAACTCCCGCTCCTGGAGCTTGAGCCGCTCCCACGGCGGGTTGCCGATGACGCAATCGAACCCGGTATGTGGCATAGCCGTCCCCGCCTGTGTAGCGGTCTCAGCCGCCCTCGGCTGAGCTACATTGAAGACGGCCGGGAATCTCTCCGCCCACTTCATCGCCGCCGGGTGGACGGCCGCATCGTCGACCAGGCTGTTGCCGCAGACGATGTTGCCCGAGAGGTTGGCCAGCGTGTGCCCGCGCCGCGCCGAACGGATCCACAGCGCCAGCCGTGTGATCTCCACCGCCTCCGGCGACAGATCCACGCCGAACAGGTTGTCCGCGAGGATCAGGTCCGGAATCTGCTCGCTCAGCTTCTCGGCCGCGCGGTCCCCGCAGGTCACGAGGTTGTCGATCAGGTCGGCGTATTGCTCTTCGAGATAGTCGTACGCGCGGATCAGGAACGCCCCGCTGCCGCAGGCCGGATCACAGACCTTCAGATCACGCAACGTGGCGAGACAGTCGCGGTGGTAGGCCAGTAACGCATCCGCCGGGCCGCTTCCTGACGGGTGCGATTCGGCGCGCGGCTCCGAAGCGCGCCCGTCAGGAAGCGGCGGGGCGTCGCGCTCCGAACCGCGCCCGTCAGAAAGCGGCTCTTCGCCCTGGAGCACGCCGTGTTGTCGCGCGATGGCCCCAAAGCGCTCGCGCAGCACCTCGCCGACGGTCTCGCGGACGAGCAGGTCGGTGAATTCCGGCGGCGTGTAGTAGATACCGAAGCGCTTGCGCTGCGCGGATTTCGGCATGGCCGGGCCGATGGCGGGCGCTGCGCCTTCACCCTCCCCCGGCCCCTCCATGAAAGGGAGGGGGGTAAGAAGGCCACCGGCGCGGAGCTTCTCAAGCTCGGTGATCGACTTCTCGAACAAGTGCCCGAGCACATCGACGTTGATTTCGTCGCGAAAGTCGTACCGCCCGACGTCGCGGAAGAAGTTCGTCCAGTCGTCTTCGAGTTGCAGGTCGTCCACCGCGGGGTCGTGCTGGAACAGGCCGCCGTTGTAGCCCTGCTCAAGGTCGAATTCGCGGTGGCCCTTGTCCACGGCGTGGAACAGGTCCAGGAAGTTTCGCCAGCGCGGGTTCGTGACGCGCGCTACGGGTGGCACCTCGTGCCACATCCGCTCGATGATCTTGCGCGGCAGCAGCCCGCGGTCCGCGCAGAAGGCGACAAAGATGATGCGGTCCAGGAGCCGCTGGGCGATGGCGATCGCCGCATCGCGCGGCTTGCCGAGCTTCGTATGCAGGTGCTGGATGAGTTCCAGGCGGTTCGCGCTGTACGCCTCGTACAACTCGTCGCCGACCTCGCGCTGGCGCTCGCCGGTGCGCGTCAGCAGCGCGAGCGCGCGCGGGGTCGGGTCGGCCCGGGTCGGCAGTAGCCCGCCCGGTCCGAACAGGTGATAGAACTCCTGAAAGCGCGCCGGGTCCTTCAACTCCTCCAGCGTGAACAGCTCGAAGGCACGCGAGCCGTGGTCGCGGTGATAGAGCCGGAAGCTGATGAAGTTGCTGAGAATGCCCCAGGGACACTCCGGTATGGCGTTCATGTAGTCCCAGAGCTGTCTCACCGCGGTGCGGCCGCCCGACCGGTCGGTATCGAGATTCACGTCCGCCCCCTTGATCTCGATGACCGCGAGGGGCGCGGCGGGCTGGCCGACGGTAAATGCGCCCAAGGCCCCGTCGGCCGCGCCCACCTCCGGCACGGCGAACTGACGCTCAAGCTGATAGGCCGCGGCGCCGGTCGTTACCGGTGCGTAGCCGAGCGCTTCGGAGAAGACTTCGCGCAGGAACTCGGCGTCCAGCGAGCTCTCTTTGCGCGCCAGCGCGCCGCGCGCCGCAAGATCGCGCCAGCGGTTCAAAACCGCGTGTGCCCGGGTCAACTCCTCGCCATACAGATGCGCACGTTTCTTCGACTCGTCGCTGAGCAGCGCGGGAATGAACAAGGCCCGGCGCAGTCGTGCCGTCGCCCCGCCGTTGGGCACGGCGTTCGAGAAAAGCGCGATCTGATTGGACGCGTCCTTGCGTGTGGCCATCGCTGTTCGGCCCCGGTGGGGGGGAATGTACTTCCGCCACGATCGCTGGGCAACGGCGCGTCTGACACTCTCGCGACCTCTGCGCGCTTAGGGTCCCTCCCCGCCGCCCTTCAGCGAGCCACCCCGCTCGAGCGGCGTCGGGCCGGTCGGCGGCCCGCCACCGTTTTCGGCCGGCCGGTCGCCTCCGCGCCGGCGCACCGCTTCCCGCAGCATGTACTCGATCTGCGCATTGACGCTGCGCAGCTCGTCCGCGGCCCAGCGGTTGAGCTGTTCCCACAGCTCCGGCGAAATCCGCAGCAATATGGCCTTCTTCTCAGCCATCAGGGTTCAACGCAACGCAGAAGGAAGAATGCAGAATGCAGAAACCACACGCCCGGCATGGGCAGGGGAAGTTGCCGACAGCGTCCACACGCACTCAGCAGCGCCTCCCTTCGTGCCTTCGTGCCTTCGTGCCTTCTTACGAATACAACGTCCCCGCATTCACCACCGGCTGGGCCGCCTGCTCACCGCACAGCACCACCAGCAGGTTGCTCACCATGGCCGCCTTGCGTTCGTCGTCCAGCGCGACGGTCCGCTTTTCTTGCAGGCGTTCCAGCGCCGCCTCGACCATGCCGACCGCACCTTCCACGATCCGAAACCGGGCGGCGACGATCGCCTCGGCCTGCTGCCGGCGCAGCATCGCGCCCGCGATTTCCTGCGCGTACGCCAGGTGGCTCAAACGCGCTTCTTCGACAACAACGCCGGCTTTGCCAAGGCGCTCCTGAAGCTCTTGCTGTAGCGCCCGCGAGACCTCGTCCATGCTGCCGCGCAGCGACAGCTCACCATCCGCGGCGGCGTCGTAAGGGTAGCGGCTGGCCAGGTGCCGCAACGCCGCCTCGCTCTGAATGTGGACGTAGTTCTTGTAGTCGTCGACCTCGAACACGGCGTGGGCCGTGTTCTGCACGCGCCAGACGACGACGGCGGCAATGTCGGTCGGGTTGCCGCGCTGGTCGTTGACCTTCAGCTTCTCGGTGTTGAAGTTGCGAATCCGCAACGAGATCTTCGTTTTGTGCAGCAGCGGATTGGCCCAGCGGAAACCGGACACGCGCACCGTGCCCTTGTACTCCCCAAACAGCAACAGCACCGCCGCCTCGTTCGGCTGAAGCGTGAAGAACCCACACCACAGGAAGCCAAGCACGGCTAGCGCCAGCCCCGCCGCCGCCAGCCCCCAGATCGCCTCCACCGTCGGCTCAACCTGCACGGCGATGAGCGCGCTGAGCAACCGCCAGATCAGATACCCATCGCCGATCGTCGCCAGGAACAGTCCAATCAACATCGCCCAACCGCTCGCCGCTCGTTTCTGCACTTCGCCGACCATGTCGCGTCTCCTCGAATCCAGCTTCCGCCAGAGTCCGCCAAACCGCCTTTCTGTCTATATGATAGCACAAAGATATCGTAATGCAAGCCCTGAGATACATGAGTACACCAACATTCGGTTTGGTCGCATCGAGCCAATGCGTTATGGGACGTATAGTGCTTGGTCAGCAGCGATGGCGGTGACTTCACACGGTCGGGCCACACCAGACTTCGATAATCCGGCGGGACGGACTGGTTCGGCACGGACGTGGCGTATGCGGGGATACCCGGGCGGCTGAGACACCGCGAAGCGGTCCCGGCGCGCCGGGGCTGTGGCCACGGGCGGCGGAGGCCGCAGGTCGCAGCCGCCCGTGGAAAACACGCCCCCGGGGGCTCCGCCCCGCAGGGGCGGCGGAAGTCTACGAAGTTTCCGGCACCCCTTCAGGGTGCGGCGCACAGGACTGGGGGCTACCACGGGCGGCGTTCGCCGCGGCGAACGCCGCCCGTGGCTACAGCCCGTCGCCCCTGCGGGGCGCAGCCAAGCGCTCGCCAGCTCGCCACGCTAAACACGTACGAGCCGCGCGGTTCCGAGCACGTGGCGCGTGCCCGGGTTTACTGCGCCTTGGCCTTGTAGATCACCTGGGCGCCGTCGGTCAGCGTGGCGCGGAATACGAGCTCGTCCGCATCGTTTAGCAGGCCTGACCGGCCCGGGCGATCACGCTCCGGCTCGACGACCGTGGCGATGGCGGAAATCGCCGTCGGCGTGCCGGCCTTTGTGTCCGCCACCAGCAGCAACTGCTGCGTGCTCCAAAGCAGTAGCCCGCTGCCGGAATCGTCCGCGTACTTGTACGGCACGACGGCACGGCCGTAGTTGTTCATCGCCGCGCCCGTGGTATCCCACGTCAGCGATGCACCCTGAAGCTGCGCCGGGACGGTCGTGTTCAGTTGCGTCGCGCCGCTGCGCGTGGCGATGTGCGGGTTGCCGCCGGCAATGAGCACGAGCTGTCCATCGTCGTTGACGCCGGAAACGAGGGCCGTCGCGGCGGCACCATTCAGACCAGTCAGCGAAGCCCACGCCGCGGCGTTGGGGTCCCAAAGGAGCACGGCTTCCGTGGTGTTGCCGGAGACAACCAGGTTGGATTCGACCGCGATGTGACCGCCCGGCCCCAGCGCGATGCGGTATTCGGCGTTGGGGTCGTTCGAGTCGTAGTGCAAGTAGCTTCCTGCCGGCAGCCCGGCCCAGGAGGCGCCGGTGCGGCTGCTGATGGCCTCGTAGGCCGTCGTGCCGCTCAGAATGTACACACCGCGCCCCTCCCCGGCTGTGTCAGAGGCGTAGGCGCATTGGAAGAGCATGCGGTTGTTCCTGGCGGTCGTGAGCACAGCGGGTTGGGTGAAGACCGCGTCGGCCAACTCCGGCACGCGGCCGGACACGTTGGGATCGAGGTAGCTGTCGGCCACAAGCGTGGCGGTAGTGCCGTTGCTTTGGTAAATGGCCCGTTGGTTGAGCACGAAGCCGTTGGTGCTTGTGATGTACAGATACTTGAAACCGACGATCGCAAAGCCGTCGTCCGTAATCGCGGGCGTGCTGAAATCCGCCTCGAACATCGGTTGTCCGTCGCTCCCGAAGCGCCCCATGTTGGGATACAGCGCAGACAACTGCTCGAAATCGGTGACGCGCGCGACGTTGCCGTCGGTCGCACGCCAGCGGTAGACGCCGCGCCGCCAGTTGGTGGGGACGCTGCCGCCCTGCTCCGCGATAGCGGATTCGAACAGCAGCCGGTCTC
>CAYMXT010000155.1:0-9942 GCA_964394415.1 uncultured Planctomycetales bacterium | reverse complement strand
CGCGTGTGCCCGGCCCGAGTTCTTCACCGTGCGAACCCAGGAATGCGTGCAATTGCTGGCCTACCTGAACTCGTTGCAGGTGGACCGCTACTTCGCGCTGCCCGACGATAAGGAGCCCCGGAACCAACGCGCGGTCGGTCTGCTGCTGCGGGCCTGGCAGCGCTACTGCGAGGCTTATCTCGCCGCCTGGAGCGAGACCTACGCCGGCTTCGCCCTCGCGCAGGCCAAACGCCTCCGCAGCGGCTCGTCGTGGGACGATTTCGCCGTGCAGCTCCGCCCCGAAGTCCAGGCCGGCGGCGACCTGCGCGACGCGATCGGGCGGGAGTATCGCGCGGCGCTGGCGGAGCTGTTGCACGCCGTCCGCTGGCCGGCCTACAGCCCCGAGCAGAAGCAGGACGTGCTGCGCTTGAATGACGCCTACTTCGGTGCGGCAAGCGAGCAGCTCGCCACCGCGTGGGAAGCCGCCACGAAAGACCGCTGGAAGCACGGCGGGTTCGCACGCAGCGCAATCGCCGCGGCGACCGCCGAGGCCGCGGTCCGCCCCTGGGACGCAGTCGCCGGGGCGCTCGCGGCTGAGTGGGACAACTGGTGCCGCAGCGTCGCGGACACGAAACTGCCGCGGAGCTTTGGCCCGAGCGATTCGCCGGCCAAACCGAAGGCCATCCCGTGGGACGGGCTTGGCAAGTTCCAGCAGGAACTCAAGCTCGGCGGCGAGACGCTCACCGCGCAGCTCACCAAGATTCAATCGGACGCCCAGCAACTTCTCAGCGCGGAGCTAACCGGCCTCTACACCGGCCTTCAGAACGAGCAGTTCAAGAACACCGAGCCGTACGACGGCTGGCCGTACACCGGGAAGGACGGCCAGGGCGCCGCGGCGACCGACGCCGTCGAGTTCCCCCGCTTTGCCGACTTTCTGCTTACGGTGCAGCGTGCCGAGGTCGCGCTTCAGGTGCTCGAAGAAGGCTTGCCCGCCGAGGATCCGGTGACGCGCGACCGCCGGGCGTTTCTGACGGCCTGCAAGGACTGGCGTGACTTCCTGGAGCTGAAAGACGCGGCGCAGGCCCGCGCCCTGCCCGTCAGTGTCTGGCTTGATGATCCGTTGGGAGAGCCCCGCAACGACGTGCCGGTCAACGATACGCCGCAGCACTCGTACGCCCGCGTCCGCCTCGCGCTGGGATTGCGGCTTCAGGGCGGCGACGCGTCGACCGTGCGGCCGCTGGAGTTTCGCACGGACGAGCGCGGCCGGAGCCACGAGCAGAAGGCCACCTGGGAGTGGGCGGGTACGGGCACGCAGCCCGATCTGACCTACGAGTTGACTGACGGATTACGCCCGGAAAATAAAGCCTTCCAGTTTCCCGCGCTCCCGCCGCAGGTGCTCGGCCGCGGTCATCCGCTGGCCCTGTGTGCGTACCTGCACCGCTACGGCCGTTTCGTGAGCGGCAGCTACTTCGTCACGCACACGCACGATTTGCCCAAGGCCTTCGAGGCGGCGGGGAAGCCGGAGCTGAAAGCAGAGGTCGATCGCGAGAAACCCATCGTCGGCGTGAAATTCGTGTTCCAGTTGCTGGGCGGACGGGAGCTGCCGAAACCGGTGCCGAAGCTCGTCCCGGTCGCCCCGGCTGGCCGCTGAGTCCTACAATCGTCCGCGGTGTGCCATGGGCTGGAAGGATCTGTTCAAGTCGAAGCCGCCGGACCTGAAGCCGGACCCCCGGCTGCGCTGGTTCGGCAAGCTGCCGACCTATGCGGATTACTACAGTTCAGCCGCCGACGCCGACTGGGTCGTCGAGTTCAACGACTGGCTGCTGAAGGGCTGCGAGTTGCATTTCTCCCGGCAGCCCAGCGCGAAGCGCGAGATGCATCTTCAGACGGTCTCCGGCATTCTGCGCCTGCCGAAGTCGGGGATGACCGTCTTCGCTTCCATCCAGGACTACGGCGGCGACACCCGCGGCCGGCCGTTCCCGATCGCCTTCTATGTCGCCACGCCGACCGCCGGGTGGCCCGGCCCGACCAGCGACCGCGTGCTACCCGGACTGCGCGTGCTCAACGACCTGCTCCGGACGCGCGACCTCGTCGTCCGCTTTGTCAACGCCCCGGCCCGTTTCGAGGGCGTGTTCGGCGGGCGGACGATCGACCTGGCCGGGCTCGCCGCTGACGCCGGCGACCCGTCCTGGCGGACCGCCGCCCAGGCCACGCCGATGGAGTCCTGGTTCGCGCAGGCCGCCGCCTGTCTGAAAGACGGAGATTCGGCAAGCTGGTGTGCGGCGGTGGCGAGTTGGGGCGGGAACATCGCGAGACTGGAATCCGAGGACTTCGGCCCGACGCTGCGGCTGCCGTTGGTGATGAACCTCTCCGTCGAGCTACAGGTCGCCGGCTGGCTGCGCTGGCTCGCCCGCCGGATCAACGTGGAGCAGCGGTTTCTATCGCTTCTGATTCAGAAAGACTCAGTTCCCGGCACCGGTCGCCTGACGCTGATCGCGCGGGATTTGCTGCCGGAGGACTACCTGCTTTTCACGCCGCTGGCTTCAAGTGTGAAGTACGTGGACGACGCCTGTGCGCTCGGCGGCGCGCCATCGGCCGATGGCGCCGGTGCGACGAACGTGCAGGCTCCCGAAAGCTGGGCCGAGTTCGCGGAATCCGCCTGAGAATCGCAGGCATTGTTGCCAAGGATCGTCGGCAGTGCTAAACTTCTATGGCGATCGGGCAATTTGGGACGTATCCGGTGCGAAGGCTGTCGTTCGCGCCGCGAGTTCGATAGGGAATCAAGGCGCTGTGAACCGGTACACGGCCAGGCCGGCGAGCGCGCCGGCACGCTGAGCGGGAGCGGTTTTGTGGCCCATTTCCTGAGTTCAGCTCCACCGAACTTCGCGGCACAACGATCAGTTTAAGGGCCGCTTATGCCAGGTCTCGACGAAGCACCATTCCTCGCCCTCGGCACCACGCCGATCTCCGACGCCGCCCGCACCGGCCGCGACGTCGGCGACGACGAGGAGTACATGTTCATCGAGGGGGAAATCGCGAAGTTCGATCGTATCGATCTGGGCACGCCGGACTGGTATCAGATCGAGCAGGCGGCCCGCAGCATCCTGAGCACCAAGTCGAAGGACGTGCAGGTCGCCTGCGCCCTGGGGATGGTGCTCTTCAAAAACAACCGCTACGCCGGACTCGCCGCGGCGCTTGGCATCTACACCGAACTGGTGAAGAATTTCTGGGACGGGTTGTTTCCGGAGCGTCCCCGGCGGCGCAAGACCCGCATCGAAGCGTATTGCGAGACGTTGGTCGAGGGCGGCTGGTTCCGCGACGCCCCCCCGCAGCCGGACGACTACGACGCGCTCGATTTGTGTGTGACCCGGATCGGCGAGCTTCAGGCCGCCCTCACCGCCGCCCTGCCCGACGACCCGCCAGACTTCGGCAAGTGTACGCGCAAACTCAAGGAGCTGGCCGGCGGCCGGCCCAAGGTCGCCGCCGCGCCGCCCGCGCCCGCCGCCGGGGCAACGCCGTCGGCGGACGGGACTGCGGCCGCGAGTTCGACGGCGTTTTCGGCGGCGGAGCCACAGGACGTTTCCGGCGCGAACAGCGCGGTCTACAACGCGGCCGCGTTCATGCGCAAAGCCGACCTGAAAGATCCGCTGCCGTACGCGCTCACGCGGATTATGAAGTGGGCCAAGGTCCAGCTTCCGACCAGCGACGCCGCCAAGACGCAGATCGACCCGCCGGACAAGTCGCTTGTCGAGGCCCTGACACACCAGTTCAGCAAGAACCTGTGGGACAATCTGCTGAAAGGCGCGGAGGGCGCCTTCCGCGGTAACGATCCGCTGTGGCTCGACTTACAGCGCTACGTCTGCGCGGCGATGCAGGGCTTGGGCAGCGATTACGACCGCGCCCGACAGACAATCATGGACCTGACCGGGGCGCTCGTCCGCCGGCTTGGCAAGGGTCTGTTCGAGCTGACCTTCCGTGGTGGCATGGCCCTGTGTAACGGCGAAACGCGCATGTGGATCGAGGCGGAGGTCATCAAACCGGAGGGTGGCGGCGGTGGCGGGGGTGCCCACGCCAGCAACGGCAAGCTCACCGAGGCCACCGACGCCGCCCGCAAGCTCGCCGCCGGGGGCAAGCTGAACGACGCCATCAAAGCCCTTCAGGACGGGTTGGTTACGTGTACGCAGCGCCGCGACCGGCTGCTCTGGCGGCTGCGCATCGCGGAACTGTGCTTCAACACGCAACGCCTCCAGCTTGCCGCTCCGCTGCTGGAAGAGTGTTACGAAGAGATCCGCAAGTACCACATCGACGAGTGGGAGCCGACGCTCGCGGTCGAGGTCGCCCAGACGCTCTACCGCTGTCGCAAGGCCCTGTCGGCGGGCGACAAGCCTTCGCCGGAGGTGCTGGCCGGCGTCCGCGAGTCGTTCGCCTGGTTGTGTACGTTGGACCCGCTGGCGGCCCTGGCCGCCGAGCCGGCCGGAAAATGATGAAGCCCCGAGTCACGCTTTAGGAGTCCGTTCATGGCCAAAGGACCGTCGAAGGCGCGTGAAGCACGCGTCAACATAGTGATCTCCGACCGACTGCGCGGCGGCGCGGAGCCGGAGCTACCGTTTCGCATGTTGGTGATGGGGGATTTCTCCAACAAGCAGGACAAGCGGGCAATCTCGGATCGCGCTCCGATTGATGTGAACAAGGGCAACTTCGACTCGGTCATGCAGAGCTTCAACCTGGGGCTCGACGCGACCGTGCCGGACCGGATCAGCGTGACGGGCGAGATGCCGGTGTCACTTAAGTTCGGCACGCTCAAGGACTTCCGGCCGGAATCGATCGCCCGGCAGGTACCACAGCTAAAGAGCCTGCTGGAGTTCCGCGACGCGCTGAAGGCCCTGCGGCCGAAGATGGGCGACAAGGCTGCCCAACAGAAGCTGCTCGAAGCCATCAAAGACCCCGCGGTCCGCGAGAAAATCCTGGCGATGTTGGCCACGCCCGATGGCGGTGGCGGGGGCGGCCCGCAGGGTTCGTAGTCGATTTTGATAAATCATGTGCAGCACCGCCAGCCGCGGTGCGATAAAAACACACGGAGACACGAAAAATGGCAGAACAACCCCAAGCCGCCGCTGCCGCCGGGGCCGCCGATACGACCGCGGTGGACACGCTGATCGATCAGCTCGACCTGGACCACGAATACATTGATCTGTATCGCAAGGGGATCGCGGGGCTCGTGCAGAAGGCCACCGGGCTGGACCTGAGCAAGATCACGTTTAACAAGCAGGTGATCGACGATTTTATCGCCGAGATCGACCAGCAGCTCAGCGCCCAGATCAACGAGGTGCTGCACGCCCCGGCGTTCCAGAAGCTCGAATCGACCTGGCGGGGGCTGTGGTACCTGGTCGACAACACGGAATTTCGTCAGAACATCCGCATTGAGCTGCTAAATGCTAGTAAAGAGGACTTGCTGGAGGACTTCCAGGACTGCAAGGACTGGCAGAAGTCCGGCCTGTTCAAGACGGTGTATCGCGACCAGTACAACACGTTCGGCGGCAAGCCGATCGGATTGATGGTCGGGAACTATGACTTTGACTATCGCAACCCCGAGTGCGAGTTGCTCAGCGAGATTGCGCGCGTCTCGGCGGTCGCGAAGTGCCCGTTCATCACGGCCGCGAGCCCCAAGATGTTCGGGAAGCATGACGACTTCTCGCATCTGCCCAAGCTGGCGGAGATGTACGAGATTTTTGAACAGCCGATGTACACCAAGTGGAATTCGCTCCGGCAGTCGGACGACGCACGGTACATCGGGATGGCCATGCCGCGGTTCCTGCTGCGCAGCCCGTACACGGTGGCGAACCAGGACGTGAAGGACTTTGTTTTCGAGGAAGATGTGCGGGTCGAGAACCACGACCGTTACCTGTGGGGCAACGCCGCTTTTGCGCTGGCGGGCCGCATGACCGAGAGCTTCGCGAAGTACGGCTGGTACAACGCGATCGTCGGTCCGCAGAGCGGCGGGACGGTGCCGAACCTGCCGTTGCACCAGTACGAGGCCACGGGCCAGTACCACACGAAGATTCCGACCGAAACGCTGATTTCGGAAGACATGGATGTGGACTTGTGCAACTTCGGGTTCATACCATTGGTTATGAGGAAGGGCAGTGACAACGCTGCCTTCTTCGACGCTCCGTCCGCGAAAGCCGTCGGGAAGTTCCCTGACACGGCCCAGGGCCACGAGGACGAGACGCGGGCCCGGCTCGGGATGTCCCTGCCGTACCTGATGATCCAGTGCCGTCTCGCGCACTATATGAAGGTCATCTGGCGCGAGAACATGGGCCGGGTCATGGACGCCGAGAAGATGGTCAGCGAGATCAACACCTGGCTGAAGCAGTACTGCCGACAGGGGACGCTCGATGACGAGCTGGCGGCCCGGTACCCGCTGAAGGAGGTCCAGGTGACGGCGGAACCGGTTCCGGGCAAGCCCGGGCTGTTTAAGTCGGAAATCCAGATGATCCCGCACTTCCGCCTCAAAGGCGTCGAGGTGCAGTTGTCGATGGTAGGGCAGTTCGACCCGCCGCCGAAGTAAGCGCGGCCGATTGCCCGCACGAAAAGTGGAACGGACGATCAGGGCTGCCCCCCGCGGGGGGGATGGCCAATGTTCGGTGTTCGTCGAGTCTGCGAGTCACAAGGTTAGTTCCACGCAGGAACGCATCTAGGAGAATCTGCCATGCCAGTGCCGTGCAATCTGAAGTGCCAGGAGTACCCGGGTTCGTCGGAGAAAGAGAACCGCGCGGGAACGTCCGACGTTTTTGAGATCGAGCATCACCTGCATCAGCCGGTCGATCCGACGACCGGCCAGCCGACGGGCGTGCGGGTCCATAGCCCGCTGCGCGTCGTGAAGGTGATTGACAAGGCCACCCCCGGCTTCCACAAGGCCCTCTGTACCGGGCAGAACCTCAAGTCGATCATCCTGACCTTCTTCCGCATCGACCCCGACAGCCGCGAGGAGAAGGAGTATTACAAGATCACACTCACGAACGCCCGCGTGGTGGACGTGCGGCCGTACATGCCCATGAGCTTCCTGCCCCAGAACGAGACCTATCGTCACATGGAGCAGGTCAGCATGGTGTATGAACAGATCGAGTGGAACTGGCTGCCCGACAGCGTCGTCGAGATGGATCAGTGGCGCAAGCCGGGCGGCGCGGCTTAGAGGCCGAGTTGACCGACGCTCTGGCGTAGCAGGCCGAACTCCTTTTTCTGGGGTCACCGGCGCCCGCGAACGACGGTGTCGCGGGCGCTGGTGGCCGGCCTGGTACCCCGGGTCTTGCCGCCGACAGTTTCCTTGCGCGGAGGCCGCGCATGGCGCGCGAGCGCATGCTGCTTGATCGCATTCGCGCCGCCGAGACGGAGGCGCAAGCGACCTGGGGTGACGCCCGCGCCGGCGAAGACCTGGAGCGACTCATGGAGTCGGTCCGGCGGAACCTCGCGCGGCTGCTGAACGCCCGGCACGGGATGAGCGAGACGGTCCCGGACTATGGTCTGCCCGCCGTCGCGGACATGCTCGTGAGCGGCACCGACTACTTGCGCCAGGTACAGGAAGCGATTCGGGTCACGATCGAGAAGTACGAGCCGCGCCTGCGCCAGGTGCGCGTGGCGCACCGGCCCGACGAGGGCCACGGGCATCGGCCGATCTTCCGCATCGATGCGGTGCTGGTCGGCCGGACCGGCGAACATCGCGTCTGGTACGAGACCGCGCTGTCGCCGGGCGGTGAGCTGGAGGTCGCCGGGTAGGTAGCGTCGGACCTCCGAGTCCGACGCAGTTGGGTCGGACCTCCGAGTCCGACGCAGTTACGTCGGACCTGTGGGTCCGACGCGCCGCGCATGACCGGGCCTGTGGCCCTGTCCGTCGGGCTCGGAGGCCCGACGCTACTGACGCGCCGCTGCGAGTGTGCGGAGCCGCGTGTGAGCAACACGTACTATCAGGACGAGTTGCGTTACCTCCGCGAGGTCGGCCCGGAGTTTGCGCGCCAGCACCCCGAGTTGGCGCGCCACCTCGGCGATCCCGGCTCCGACCCCGACGTCGAGCGGTTGCTCGAGGGCGTTGCCTTTCTCTGCGGCCGCATCCGCCAGAAACTGGATGACGAGCTGCCCGAGTTCACCGCCAGCCTCATGTCCCTGCTCTGGCCGCACTATCTGCGTCCGATCCCGTCCATGACGATCGTCGAGCTGCTGCCCGAAATCGAGGGGATGCAGGCCGCGGTGACCGTGCCGGCCGGGGCCGAGTTTGCCAGCCGGGCGGTGCAGGGCACGCGTTGCCGCTATCGCACGGCCTGGCCGACGACGGTGCGGCCGTGGGGCCTGCGCGACGTGCGGCTGGACACCACCCCGGGGCGCCCCACGCGGCTGACGCTGCGGTTCCAGACGGCCGCGAAGGCCAAGCTCGAAGACCTGGAGCTGGACACGGTCCGCCTGCACCTGGCCGGCGACCCGCGCACGACATTCGTGCTCTACCTCCTGATGGCCGCGCACGTCGAGCAGGTGACGGTCAGCAACGGTCTGACCGGCGCCGAGCGGCGCGAAATGCCGCTTTCGCCGCGGCAGGTGGGCCCCGGCGGGCTGGGTCTGGACGAGCACGTCGTGCCGCGGGCCCGCTACGTGTGCGGCGGCTACGGCCTGCTCCAGGAGTATTTCGCGTTCAAGGAACGGTTCCTGTTCGTGGACGTGCGCGGCCTGACGACGGCAGTGAAGTCGCTGGGTCTGACCGACACGCTGGAATTGTCGCTGGCGTTCAACCGGCGCCTGGAAGCCCCGCCGCTGGTTGCGACGGAGAACGTCCGGCTGCACTGCGTGCCGGTGGTGAACCTGTTCTCGCACCACGCGGAGCCGATCCGGCTCGATCACGCGCGCGTGCGCTATCTTGTGCAGCCGGCCCGGGCGGGACTCGCCGAGCGGCGCCACGCGGAGATCTTCGCGGTGGACGCGGTGCGCGGCCTGGCGCGGGGCGAGACGCTGAAGACGCACGCGTACCAGGCGTTTCACTCGTTCACGCACCCGACGGGCAGCGACGCACAGTCCGCGACGTATTTCCAGACGCACCTGGAGCCCGGCCTGCTGACCGGCGATGCGTCCGGCGGCACCGACACGTTTCTTTCGTTTGTCGTGGGGAACGTGTCCGACGCGCTGCCGTCCGACGAGTCGATCTCAGTGGAACTGACCTGCACAAACCGCGACTTGCCGGCGGAACTGCGGGCCGGGGACATCTGCGAGCCGACGGACACGACGCCCGCGGGTCTGCGCTTCCGCAACCTGCTGAAGCCGACGCCGACGGTCCGCCCGCCGTTGGGGCAGGGGCTGCACTGGCGGCTGATCGCGCACATGTCGCTGAACTACGTGAGCCTGACGGACCGGGCGCATTTCTGCGAGCTGCTGCGGCTGTACGATTTCCAGGCGGCCCAGGACGCCCAACGGGCACTCGCGTGCGAACGGCTGCTGGCGGGCATTCGCGGCCTGCGGACGAACTATCGACAGCGGATGCTGCGCGGGGCACCGCTCCGCGGTGTGCAGGTCGAGCTGGAGTTGGACGAGGACCATTTCGCCGGGGAGGGCGATGCGTTCTTGTTCGCCGCCGTGCTGGACCGATTCTTGCCGGCGTACGTGACGATCAACGCGTTCAGCCAGTTGACGGCCCGTTTTGCGCGGTCGGGCCAGGTTCACGATTTTCCGCCGCGCTGGGGTGCCCAGGCGACGCCCGCGGAGTTAGATGATGCCGCCGCGTGAGGTGCAGAGTGAGCAGGGACCGCGAAGCTCTGCTTCGCCTGGGGAGTGCGAAGCTCCGCTTCGCATGGGGACCGCGAAGCTCTGCTTCGCGCCGCCAGTGCGCGGCTCGTACGTGCCCGGCGCGGCGCTCGTGCTGTGGTGGGCTGGCTTTCGGTACCCCGAAGGGGTGCAGGGCTGTAGCCACGGGCGGCGCAGGCCGCAGGC
>CAYMXT010000154.1:0-10022 GCA_964394415.1 uncultured Planctomycetales bacterium | reverse complement strand
CGCGTCCGGCGCCCCACATCCGAACCCCGGACGCAAGTCCGGGGCACGCCGGCCGCCCAGTTCTCCGCCGAGCTGCGCGGCGGCCCCGCACTGGTGTGCGGGGTTCGGACGCGCCGCCGTGTCGCGGTTGCCCCCCCCGCCTGTCGCCGTGGCGAGTGTTGGCCGTGGAACGTGAATCGGCGTCCGAGGGCGGACGCGGCGCCTTGTAGCAGAAGCACCGACCTCCTAGGATAAGTGTATGCGGTACGATCACATCATTACGCTCGAGCCCGGAAAACGCGGCGGCAAACCCTGCGTGCGCGGTTTGCGCATCACGGTGTACGACGTGCTTGAATACCTGGCGTCCGGGCTCACGGAGGCTGAAATCCTCTCAGATTTCCCGGATTTGACCGCCGAGGACATTCGGGCCTGCCTTGCTTTTGCGGCCGACCGTGAACGCCGCCTCCTGAGCGCTTCCGCGTGAAGTTGCTGTTCGACGAGAACCTGTCGCACCGTCTGTGTGCTTTGCTGGTTGACGTCTTTCCCGGTGCCGCGCACGTGCGGGATAGCGGCCTGCAAAGCGCGGATGATGCCACGGTGTGGACTTGGGCACGGCAGCACGGGTACACGATCGTCTCCAAGGACGAGGACTTTCACCAGCGCAGCTTTCTGTATGGGCCGCCACCGAAGGTGGTCTGGGTGCGGGTTGGGAACTCCTCCACCGCGGAAATCGCGCGTCTGCTGCGTGGTTTCTCGTCAGAACTGCGCGCGTTCGAGGCCAACGACCAGGCGGCGTTCCTCGTCTTGTCGCGCCTGCCATAGCAGTCCGCTGAAGAAGGGGACTGGCTCCGCCGCCAACCGCTTTCGCGGCAGCGCCAGTGGGGCTTCCAGCGGTGCCTGTACCCTTTTTCAACGGACTGATAGCTGCCGTTGGCCGACCGGGGACCCGCAAATCACCTTGAAACGGCCGACCCGCAGCGGGTATACTGAGGGGGTGCCAGGGGCGCGGTCTGTGAGAACCGCGCCGGTCGCACCTCGGGCCTTGGGAGAGGTAGAAGAACGTGTTTACTCGAAAGAGGTCTTGGGTTCTGCTCCTGACCGCCACAGCCGCGGCACACGCCAGTCCGCTGATGCTCCGCAACGACCTGTCGGGCACCTGGGTCGACGCGACCGGCGGCACGCCGCTGGGCATCTCCGGCGACCAGGTCGCGGACATCACGTCGCCCATCGGAAACGCGGTCTTCGCGGCGGGCGTCTGGCACGTCGGCAACAACGGCGCGGTGGGCTTCGGCACGGACGCGACGTTGCCGCCGGTCAACCAGCCGATCCCGACGCAGCAGCTTTTCAACGGACAACAATCGGCCGCCCCGTTTGCCGACGACATCGGCAACGACACCGGCGACATCTTCTGGAAGGTAGTGCATCGCGACGGCCCCGGCGGCGATCTCATCGTCATTGAATGGCACGACAAGCACTTCGAGGGCCAGACGGATACCAGCCGTTTCCAGCTCCAGATTTTCGCCAACCCCGGGCCGGACCAGATCTACGTCCAGTTTCTCTACCAGGACATCGAGCAGCCCTGGCCGAACGGCGGGGAAATCGCGACGATCGGCTATCAGGACGGCGGGGCGGGCTTCAGCGACTACCAGTGGAGCTACCACGTCGCCGGAGCGGTTTCAAACGGAACGGTGCTCTCGCTCGTGCCCGTGCCGGAGCCCGCGAGTATGGCGCTGATGTTTGTCCTGTTGGCAGCGCGGCGACGCTAGCCACGTTGTCGTTCGCCGCAGCGGATCCTCAGCCCGGCGGCGCCCCCAATTCAACCGGCTTGACCTCGCCCTTCCCCGTGCGCTGGAGGTAATCCTCGGCCCGCAACAACGTGCCGACGAACTCGCCGCCGCTCATCAGTGCGGTGTCGCCGCCCGCGCCGGCGATGCCGCGGTATTGAAGCTCACGCCAGGCGTACCGCCCCAGGCCGGTGAGCGTCCAGTTCAGGCCGCTGCGGACTTCGCACGCGCGGCACAGCATGTACGCGACCGCCGCACGGTCGAGATACTGGTCCGCCGCCGGTGCCCAGCTCCGCCGCACCCACCCTTCGCTTCGCAGCGTCTCCAGCAGGGCTTCGTATTCGCCTGCGAACGGTTCTTTCTTTGCCAGCACGTGCAGCGCACGACAGGCGGGCTCGGCCGTCACGAAGGGCTGGTCGGTAATGTACATGATGAGCCGGGCGCTGCTGTCGCGGGGCACCGCGGGCTGCGAGGTCGCGTGCAGACCGCCCATCTGACAGCCGCACAGAGCTACGAGCGCGACGGTCGCCAGCACGACCGCCAGACCGGACTGTGACCGGCATGCTTTCATGGTTAGAAGCTCCACGTCAGGCCGGTGAACAGGAAGCAGCGCGTGCCCTGGTCGCTGAACGCCGAGCCGGGGAAGAAGCTGCCCCAGCGCAGCGTCCACGACAGGTCCGACGCGAGCCGCCAGTTGACGAAGTAGTCCATTTCCCAGCCGACGTAGCCCTCGAACATGTCGGCGGTCGGATCGCTGATCGCGGCCCGCGACCGGTTCTTGTGATACAGGAACCAGTCCGTCCCGATCTCCAGGTCGCGGAACAGCTCGAACTTTTCCAGCGGCGACAGCGACGCCCCCGCGCGCCAGACGTGCAGATTGCTCAGCGTCGGCGCCGCGGCGATGCCGGTGTTGCGGAAGCCGAAGCCGACGAAGCTCGTGTCGCTGGTGCCGCTGCGGTTGCCGCCCTGGGCATTGGTCGGGCTGAACAGCCGGTCGCCATCGCCGCTGGCGAACATGTATTCGCCGACCAGCTTGGGACGCATCGGCAGATCGAACAGCTTTTCGAGTCCCAGGTCCCAGCCCATTGCGCGAATGTAGTCGCGGGCCAGGAAGCTCTTGTCGCCGAAGCTGTGCCCCGATTCGAAGACCATCTCGGCCCAGTAATTGAGGTTGTGGACGATGGCCCCGCGCGAGCCGAAGCCCAGGTAGAAGCTGTCGTAGCTGTAGTTCTGGGCCCACATCGACGGCCGCTCATCGGTGCGGTCGTTGTTCCACAGGGCGTACACGAAGGGCACGTGCTTCTGAAACCGCTCATACGCAACCTGCACGCCGTAGAACAGCCGATCCATGTGGCTGTCCACCGGCTCGCTGCGGTCGATGTTCGGGTAGTTCAGCAGCGACTTGCCGAACAGGCCGGTGACGCGGAAGTCCCAGAGCTTGGCGTCGAGCAGGGCGGCGTCCAGCGGCAGGTCGAGGGCATAGCCGGTGCCGAACTGCACGGGCTGCCGCCCGATGCGGGCCTTGAGCTGCACGGGGTCAGACGGCTTGTTCAGCCGAAACGCCCGGCCCACGTCAATCTGGTACCAACCCTGGTCCAGTTCCGGGCCGACCCAGTCCTCCTGCCGGTCGAGCTGGTCGCCCTCGCGAAAGTGCGTGTAGCGCAGCTTCATGCGGGCGAACAGCTCGTGGGCCCCGTCGTCGATCCGCGCCCGGCCCCACAGCGCGAGCCCCGGCCGGTTGACGAAGCGCGATTTCTGCACGCCGTCGCCGAAGTGAAACATGTAGTAGTCGAGCCAGCCGCCCCACTGGAGGTCGAACAGCGATTCGAGCGGCGCAAGCTCCTGCCGCTGCTTGTGGAGCTGCTCATCGGCGAGCCGCTGTTGCTGGAGGAAGCGGTCTTCGCTGGGCTGGTCGGACGCCGGCTGTGCCCGCGCGGCCGCCACGCTGACTGTCAGGATCACGCACGCCGCTGCGAGCTGTCTGCTGCACCGTACCACGGAACCCGCTCCATGTTCGCCGGCCGGGCGGAACCCCGGGGTCGCCCGCGAGCGACCCGCCCGGCCGATACCGCGCCAATGTGCAACCTGAACGGCGTGCGGTAGCATGGCCGCGCGTCGCGCAGGTGTCAACGGCCGGACCGTGGTCCTCCAGGCGCCGGACCGGCCGCAGATTCTGCGCGGCGAATCCGCTGAGAGCATCGTGGGCATTGAGATCGAGTTCAAGTTTCGCCTGACCGATCCGGGGCCATTCCGGGCTCGCCTGCGCGCCGCCGGGGCCGAGTTCCGCGGGCGGTTCCTCGAATCTGACCACATTTTTGACACCGCGGACCGCCGGTTGCTGACCGCGGACTGCGGGCTGCGGTTGCGAACCCGGCGGAGTATCGCCGACCCGGCGGAGGCGCCCGTGCATACGCTGACGTACAAAGGCCCGCGCCGCGCGGCGTCCCCCGAGAGCACCGATCCGAACCCCGGACGCAAGTCCGGGGCCGACCGGCCCACCACTTGCGTGGTGGGTTCGGATGTTTGCCCTCCGAACCCCGGACGCGAGTCCGAGGCCGACCGGCCAGGTGCGCTGCCCCCCGTCGCTGACTTGCCTGGCCTTGCCGGCGGCTCCAAAGTGCGGGAAGAACTCGAAACCAGCGTCGTGGACGCCGCCGCCCTCGAAGCGATTCTCCGATCGCTGGGCTACCACGAGGTCGTCGCATACGAAAAGCGGCGCGAGGTTTGGCGGTGGGGGGGCTGCGTCGTGACGCTGGATGAGCTGCCCCAGCTCGGTTGGTGGCTCGAAATCGAGGGGCCGGACGGCACGGCGGTCGAGCAGGCGCGTGCCGCGCTCGACCTGGCCGCAGCGGTGCCGGCCGGCGAGACCTATGTTGAACTGGCCGCCGTACACGGCGAAGCGGGCCCCGCCGGGATCCGCGCGTTGCGATTCACATAGCCGCTGGCCGAAGCCTGAGACAGGCGCGATTCTCTGGAATAACGACCTTCGGGACCAGACGAGACCGGACGGGGCGCGCCCGAATCTGCGGCTGGTCTCTGCGTGGGTTGGTTGGTAGAATTACCGTCAGAGATCAGCGATGCCGATCACGTTCCAACTCGAAGACGACCTGGAGCAACAGCTCCGTCGCGATCTGGGCGACCTGGGTGCAGCGGCGCGCGAAGCCCTGCTCATCGAAGCCTACCGTCGCGGCAAGCTCAGCATCGGGCGGCTCGCTCGGACCCTGGGAATCGGCGTCATCCAAGCGGACGAGTGGCTCGCGCAGCGCGGCGTGCTACTGAACTACGGCTTCGAGGACTTCGAGGCCGACGGGCGGACGCTGCGTGAGCTGCGCGGGCACGGCCCGCGATGATCGTCGTCTCCGATGCGGGTCCGCTCAACTACCTGTCGCTCATCGGTCACCTGGATGTGTTGCCCACACTCTACGGGCAGGTGGTGATTCCGTGTGCCGTTGCCGACGAGTTGTCCCGCGCGACAAGCCCCGCCGCCATTCGTGATTTCATCCAAACACCTCCCGCGTGGTTGCGCGTCACGGATGCACCGGCCGGCGACCCCGAGCTGTCTGCGCTTGGCGACGGGGAGCAGCAGGCGATCATTCTCGCTCAGGCGCTCGGGGCCGACCTGCTGTTGTGCGACGATAAGGACGCGCGCGAAGCGGCCATTCGGCGACGCGTCAAAGTCACGGGCACGCTGGGCGTGTTGCAGGAGGCGGCTGAGAACGGCTTGCTCGACCTGGCCATAGCCTTGAAAGCACTGCGAGGCACGAATTTTCGTATCTCCCGGGCGCTGCTCGATCGCATCTTGAAGGATTCCTCGCAGCCCTAGTACTGCAACGCTACGTTGCTGCCCGGTTCCCCGCAACCGTCGCCGCCTGCCAAATCTGCTCCGCGTACTCGCGTACCGAGCGGTCGCTCGAGAAATATCCCATCCTCGCGATGTTCAGGATCACCGCCCGCGTCCACGCCGCTGGAGTTCGCCACAGCGCGTCCACCCGCTCCTGCGCCGCGATGTACGACGCGCAATCCGCCATCAGCAGGTAATGGTCGCGCTCGTGCGTCAGCCAGTGCAGCACCGGGCGGAACAAGCCCGGCTCGCGCGCCGTGAACTCGCCGTCCGAAATCGCGTGTAGCGCCCGCCGGACCGCCGCGTCGCCGAAGTAAGTCTTCCACGGATCGTGAACCGGCCGGCGGGCCGCGACCTCGTCCGCGGTCAGACCGAAGAGGAAGAAGCTCTCCGCCCCGACCGCGTCGCGGATCTCGATGTTCGCCCCGTCCAGCGTGCCGATCGTGAGCGCGCCGTTGAGGGCGAACTTCATGTTGCCCGTGCCCGAGGCCTCGGTGCCGGCGGTGGAAATCTGCTCGGACAGATCGGCGGCCGGGATGATTTGCTCGGCCAGGCTGACGTTGTAGTTCGGCACGAAGAGCACGCGCAGCCGGTCCGCCACGCGGGCGTCGTGGTTGATCGTCCGCGCGACCTCGTTGATCAGCTTGATGATGAGCTTCGCCCGGCTGTACGCCGGGGCGGCCTTCGCGCCGAAGAGCACCACGCGCGGCACGCCGTCCGCTTTGGGATCATCCAACAGCCGGTGATAGCGGATCACCACGCCCAACAGGTTCAGAAGCTGCCGTTTGTATTCGTGCAACCGCTTGACCTGCACGTCGAACAGCGCGTCCGGCGACAGCGTCAGCCCGGTTCGGCGTTGGAGCCACTGCCCGAGCCGCTGCTTGTTCGCGCGTTTGATTGCCCGGATTTCTGCCTGAAACTCCGGGTCGTCGGCCAGCGACTCCAACCCGCGCAGCCGGTCCAGGTCGGTCAGCCAGCCGTCGCCGATCCGCCGCGTGATGGCCGCCGCGAGGGCCGGGTTGCAAACCGCCAGCCACCGCCGGGGCGTCACGCCGTTCGTGACGTTGACGAACTTCTTGGGCCACAGCGCGGCGAAGTCCGGCACGACGCGCGTGCGGAGCAGCTCGGTGTGCAGCGCGGCAACGCCGTTGACGTGGTGGCTGCCGACGATCGCGAGGTGCGCCATCCGGACGGTCTGGACCGGACCTTCTTCGACCAGTGACAAGGCGCTGCGTCGGCCGCTGTCGCCCGGCCAGCGGCGGTGGACCTCGCCGTCGAGAAAGCGCTGGTTGATTTCGAAGATGATCTCCAGGTGGCGCGGGACGATCTTGCGCAGCAACGGCACCGGCCAGCGCTCCAGGGCCTCCGGCAGCAGCGTGTGGTTCGTGTACGCGAACGTGGCCCGCGTCAGCTCCCACGCCCGCTCCCACGGCAGGCCGCGTTCATCGACGAACACGCGCATCAGCTCGGCAATCGCCAACGCCGGATGCGTGTCGTTGAGTTGCACCACGGCCTTCGTCGGAAACGCATCAAAGGTCTCGTGCGTCTTCTCGTACCGGCGGATGATGTCGCTCAGCGTGCAGGCCACGAAGAAATATTGCTGCACGAGCCGCAGCTCGCGGCCGGCGTCCGTCTCGTCGCTGGGGTACAGCACCTTCGAGATCGTCTCGGTCAGGGCCTGCTCGCGGACCGCCTCGACGTAGCCGCCGCGGTTGAACGCGCCCAAATCGAACGTCTCCGGGGCGGTCGCCGACCACAGCCGCAGGATGTTCACGTGCTCACCGCCGCAGCCGACGATCGGCACGTCGTACGGCAGCCCGATCACCGTGCGAAAGCCGCGCCACGCGGGCCGGTAGCGGCCCTTGGCGTCGGTCGCCTGTTCGACGTGGCCGTACAGGCGGACGGGGCAGGCGAACTCCGGCCGCGGGATTTCCCACGGCGAGCCGAACCGCAGCCAGTAGTCCGGCCGTTCGAACTGCCAGCCGTTGACGATGTCCTGCTGAAAGATGCCGTACTCGTAGCGGATGCCGTAGCCCATGAACGGCAGGCCGAGCGTCGTGGCGGAGTCGAGGTAGCACGCCGCCAGCCGCCCCAGGCCGCCGTTGCCCAGGCCGGCGTCCGGCTCGATTTCGCAGAGGGCGTCCGGGTCCAGCCCCAAGGCGGTCAGTCGCTCGCGGGCGGCCTCCCACAAACCCAGGCACACCAGGTTGTTGCGCAGCAGCCGGCCGAGCATGTACTCCAGCGACAGGTAATAAACCCGCTTCACGTCGCGCTCGTGGTACGCCGTCTGCGTCGCGATCATCCGATCGACGATCACGTCGCGGACGGCGTACGCCAGGGCAACGTAGTAGTCATACGGCTGGGCCGTGCTCCAGGCTTCGCCCTGCGTGAAGCGCAGGTGGTGATGGAACCCCGCCAGCAGTCGGTCGAGCGGCGTCGCGGGCACCCCGAACACGCAGTGCGTCGCGTGCTGCTGGGCGGCCGTCACGCCGGTGGTTGGTGACTTGCTCGGGCGGGTTGTCCCGCGGCCGCTTGTCTTGGCCATCGCCGATCCTCGCGCGGCGGGTGCGCGCCGCACCGATAGCATCGGTTCCCACGCGGCCGGCGTCAAAGCGGTGGCGCCCGCCCTCCGACGCCGACGACGAGCCGGGGGTGCCGGCCCTCTGCGGCCGACGGTCATCACCACCCCGTGCCGGCGCCCGGCGCCAGCGTGTGACGCTGCGCGCGGCGGCTGGCATCCTGGTTGCCAAGGTCGAATCTGGATTTCGGAGGGCGAGGCTCCCGCCGCGCCGGACGGCAGGGCGACGCTGCGTCGGCCCCGTCCCGGCGCGCCGGGATTGCGGGACGAACTCCCGGCGCACGAACCGCCCCCCGCGGTCAGGGGAGGACGGCGCCCTTGTGGAGGTGCCCGCGCGCGGCCGCCGGCAGCACCCATGCAATTGCCCAGGCCGCCGCGAACCCACCGAGACCAGCCAGGGCGGCGACGCTCAGCCGCGCTGGACCCACGGTGCTCAGCAGGAACTCAGCGGCGCTGAGCTGGTCCGGCGTCACCATCTGCTCCCGCGACCGTTCGATTTGCTGCTCGAGCGCGGTGAGACGTTCGCTCAGCCACGCCCGTTCGCCGGCCCGCTGCGCGGCGCGCGTCTCGGCGGCGATACGGGTCTGCACCGTGGCGTCGAGGTCGCGGAGCTGCCGGAGCGTCGTCATCAGGTCGGCCACCAGCTCCTCACGACGGGTTTCCCACTGCCGGATTTCGCGCCGGAGCGCGCCGACGGTTTCCGTCTGCGACGCCTGGGCGGTTCGGTCGACGTCCGCTTGAAGATGCTGCGCGGCGGCCTCCTCGTGGCGCGTCAGCCGGGTCCGCAAGCCCCGCAGCTTGCGATCGAGGGCGTCCAGCTCGAGGTTGTCGGGCAGACCCGTGCGGCGGGCGGCGACCGTCAACGCATCCGCCGCCGACTTGAACGCGGCGTGGGCGGTACGCAGCACAGCGGACACCACCACCGCGCGCGTTCGCCCGTCGGCCGCGGTGGCGAGAGTCTCGATCCGTGCGCCCAGGTCGGCGGCGGCGGCGGTCACCACTTCCGCAAGTTGCCGGGCCGCATCGGCATTGGTGCTGTGAGATTTCACGAGGGCCGCCACGTCGCCGCGCACGTCGAACTGCTGAGCCGCCTCCGCCTGCGGTTGCCACTGTTCCAGGAACGTCGCCAGTTGGGTGCGCAGTTGCGCGAGGAGCGGCGCGGCGGCTTCCAGGACATCGCGGACATCGGTGGGCGGGGTAAGGGCGAGCTGCTCGTCGACCGTGGCAGCAAAGACCCCGGCCTGCGCTTCGAGCTTGCGGGCTGGTTCGAGCACGCCGAAGAGCGCCACCGCCAGTTCGGTGCGGTACTGCGCCGCGACGGCCACGCATTCCCGGCGGTCTTCCTGGTAAAGCGCATCGTCCGCGAGAGCCTGCTCAACGGCGCCAGGGGGCAGCTCGCCGCGCGGCAGCTCCGTGGCGACCTGCACGGCCAGCTCGCGGCGTGCCTCAGCGAGCTGCGTCGCCAGCTCGGCCAGCTCGGATTCGAGCCTGGCCGCCGTCGCGGCAAGCTGCTGGTGCGTGCCGGCGTCCGGCAGGTTCTCGAGCGCGGCGTCAGCGGACGAGTCCCCGTCGAGCGCCGTCAGGGCCGCTTGCAGGCTGGCACGCCGCGCGCGCAAGTCGGCGGCGCCGGGCGGAGGTTCGCCGGCCCGCCGCGCGAGCTGGGAGGAGTACGACGTTACGGCGGCCGCCACGAGTTGCCGGGCTTCGGCCGCACGGCGTGACGCGACGCTGAGACGCAGTTCCGCCGGGTCGTCGCACACCCACGCGGCCACACGTCCGTCGGTACACGCCACGTGCCACAAGCCGGACAGCCCGCCGGCGCTTGGATCGCCCCGCAGAA
>CAYMXT010000153.1:0-10068 GCA_964394415.1 uncultured Planctomycetales bacterium | reverse complement strand
CTGCACGGTCCGGTTGCGGCGGGGGCCTGCACCGCCTGTCACCGCGCCCACGCATCGGACCACCCGAAGCTGCTGACGTTGCCGCCCCGCGAGCTGTGCCTGGAGTGCCACCTGAGCGTCAAGAAGCGGCTCGAGACCGCCCGCACCGTCCACGGCCCCGTCGCGGTGGACTGCCTGGCGTGTCACCTCCCGCACGCCGGCGAGCGCAAGATGATGTTGAAAGCGGCGCCGCAGGACATGTGCCTGGGCTGCCATTCGCAGATTGCGGCGCTGCTGGAAAACGCGACGACGCAACACGAGGCGGTTTCGACCGGGGCCGCGTGCCGCAACTGCCACGACCCGCACGCCAGCGACTTCAGCGCCCTGCTCGACCATGACATGGTGGACACGTGCCTGTCGTGCCACGATCGCGAGATCAAGCTGCCCGACGGCACGCGCCTGATGAACATGAAGGCCGTGCTGGCCACCGGCAACAGCTTGCACGGACCGATCGCGCAGCGGAACTGCGTCGCGTGTCACCAGATTCACGGCGGCTCGCACTTCCGGTTGCTGGTAAAGGAGTACCCGCCCGACTTCTACGCCCCGTTCCACGAGGAGAGCTACGCCCTGTGCTTCTCCTGCCACGAACGCCAGCTCGTGCTCGACCCGCGAACCGATCGCCTGACGAATTTCCGCAACGGCGACGTGAACCTGCATTACCTGCACGTGAACAAGGAGGTCAAGGGCCGCACGTGCCGGGCGTGTCACGAGACGCACGCCAGCAACAAGGCCAAGCACATCCGCGAGGCCGTGCCGTTCGGCGCGGGCGGCTGGATGCTGCCGGTGGGCTTCGAGAAACTGGAGACCGGGGGCCGGTGCAGCCCGGGTTGTCACCGCGCGTACGGCTACGACCGCGTCAGCCCGGTGGCCAACGTCGTCGAGCCGGCGGCGTCCGCCCCGGCGGCGGGCACGCGGCCGAGCGCCGGTCAGAAAGGGAATCCATGATTCACCCTGTGCGTTCCGGTGTGGCGTCTCGCAATAAGCGCGACGCATTCACGGGGAGCATCGGCGTTCCGCCGGTGCGCGAAACGGTGCCGGGCTCCGCTGAATGCCGGTCGCACCGGCGGAACGCCGATGCTCCCCGGTGCGGCCGCGGGGTCGCTCTGTTCCTGCTCGCTGCGGCGGTCGCCGCGCCCGCCGATCAGTTGCGCAACGTCCAACCCGGCCAGGCGTTGCCGCCATTGGAAGCGACCGGCCTGGACGGCAAGCCGGTCCGCAGCGCCGACCTGAGCGGCAAGGTCACGGTGCTTGTCTACCTCAGTGCGCGGCAGCGGCAGTCCGAGGAGGCGCTCGCGTCCGCGCACCGGGTCATCAGCAGCCTGGGGCAGGCCGACGTGAAGCTCGTCTACCTGTCGGCGGACGTGGACCAGGCGGACTACTTTCGCCAGCTTCGCGACAAGACGATGGCCCACGAGCCGTTCGTCCTCGACGAGGGCCGGGCGTACTACGGCAAGCTCGGGCTGATCGTCTTTCCCACCACCGCCATCGCCGACCGCGACTGGAAGCTGCGGCACGTCATCGCAAGCTGGACACGCGACTATGAGCAGCAGCTCGAGGCGTACACCCGCCACGCCCGCGGCGAGTTCGACGAGGCCGAGCTTCAGAAACGGCTGACCGCCAAAGCCGACGAGAAGAACGAGTCCCGCGCGCGGGCCGAACGACACCGGGCCGTCGCGGCGGTGCTCCGCGGCAAGGGCCTGCTCGACGACGCAGCCCAGGAGCTTCAGCAGGCGCTCTCGGCCGACCCGAATTACGCCGAGGCGCACGTCGATCTCGCCGACCTGCTCGTCGCACAGGGCAAGCTCGACGACGCCGAAAAGCGCCTGAACGAACTGCTGACGCGCGAGCCGGCGGCGCGCGGCGCCCGCCTCACGCTCGGGCTGGTCAAGCTCCGCCGCAACCAGCTCGACGAAGCGGAGAAGCTGCTCAAAGAAGCGCTGCTGATGAACCCGGACCCCGTGCGGGCCCATTACTATCTCGGCCAGCTTTATGAGCGCAAGGGCGACACCGCCGCCGCGGCCGAGCACTATCGCGAGGGCCTCAAGCGGGCTTTGAATGAGCGCTAGCGCCGTTTCCATCTCGGCCGTTTCGCGCAAGTGCGTAGCGGCCCGCCCCCGGCGCGGCCGCGCGAGGCGCGGGCCGCTACCAGCGTGGAACTCCGCACGCGGAAACGGCTCCGACGCTGGAACACGCAGGAGATCAGCACGCATGTTTGGGCTGCGCCGCTTCGCCGCCGCGTTCTCGACGCTGGTGCTTCTGGCCTGCGCGGCGAGCGCCCAGCCGCCGCCGGAGAACGCCCGCTGCCTGAATTGCCACGGTCTGGAGTCGCTGGCGCAGAAATCCGCCACGGACCGGGCGCTGATGGTGCGTCCGGCGGCGGGGGTGTCCCCGCGTGAGAATCCCGCCGACCTGTACGTGCCGCGCGAGGTGTACGAGTTCTCATCGCACGGGCGCAGCGCGTGTACGAGCTGCCACCCGGATTGCGACACGCTGCCGCACGCGATTCGCGTCGCACCGGCGCAATGCAGTGAGTGCCACCCCGATCAACAGCGCGAGTACGCGGGCAGCGTCCACGGCCAGGCGAACGCGGACGGGAACTCCGTCGCTGCCCACTGTAGCAGTTGTCACGGCAAGCATGACATTCTCTCGTCGCGCAACCCGCAATCGCGGACCTACAAGCTCCAACTGCCGTTCACGTGTGCGCAGTGCCACGCCAACCCGCGCATGATGGAGGAGACGCACGTCCATCAGCCCGACGCCGCCCAGCAGTACATCGACAGCATGCACGGCCGCGGGCTGCTGGTCGAAGGGCTGATCGTGGCTCCGTCGTGCAACGATTGCCACGGCGTTCACAATATCTGGCCGACCAGCGACCCGCGCTCGACCATCCACAAGGACAACGTCCCGCACACCTGCGGCAAGTGCCACATCGGCGTCGAACGCATCTACGCCGAATCCGTGCATGGCCGGCTGCTCGCGGCGGGCGACGAACGCGGGCCCGTCTGCGCAACGTGTCATACGGCGCATGAGATCACCAAGCCCGGCGAGGCGGCGTTCAAACTGGCCAGCGATGAACGCTGCGGCCAGTGCCACGCCGACCGGCTCGAGCGCTACCGCGAGACGTTTCACGGCAAGGCCATCGCGCTCGGTCAGCCCGGCGTCGCGGCGTGCTACGACTGCCACGGGCACCACGACATCGTGCCGATCAGCGACCCCAACAGCCACCTGTCTAAACAGAACAAGCTCCAGACCTGCCGCAAGTGCCACCCCGGGGCGCCGCCGCGCTTCGCCAACTACATCGCCCACGCCGACCACACCGACCGCGAGAACTACCCGGTGCTGTACTGGACGTTCGTGCTCATGACGACGATCGTCGTCAGCACGTTCGTGTTTTTCGGTATACATACCATTCTGTGGTTTGTACGTTCAATCGTGCTGTACTTCCGCGATCCGCAGGCGTTCCACGAGTCCAAAGTTGAGATTCTGAAGGACGATGAGGTCTTCGTGCGGTTTCGCCCCTTCGAGCGGTTCCTGCATTTCCTGGTGGTGATCAGCTTCCTGCTGCTGGTCGCGACGGGCATGCCGCTGAAGTTCTACTACACGGACTGGGCCCGCTGGATGGTCCGCTGGATGGGCGGGTTGGAGGTGGCCGGGGCCCTGCACCGCGTCGGGGCAATCATCACGTTCGTGTACTTCGGCCTGCACATGGTCAGCCTGGTCCGGTCGTTCATCCGCCACTGGCCGCAGTTTCGCAGCCCGCACACCGGGCGTTTCAGTCTGTGGCAATATCTGAAGGTCGCGTTCGGCCCGGACATGCCGCTGCCGAACCTGGACGACGTCCGCGACTGGTGGGCGCACCAGAAGTGGTTTTTCGGCCGCGGCCCCCGGCCCGAGTTCGACAAGTGGACCTACTGGGAGAAATTCGACTATTTCGCCGTCTTCTGGGGGGTCGCGATCATCGGCGTCAGCGGGCTGATCATGTGGTTCCCCAAGCAGTTCACGCAGGTGCTGCCGGGCTGGATCATCAACGTGGCCCTGATCGTTCACAGCGACGAGGCCCTGCTGGCGGCCGGGTTCATCTTCACGTTCCACTTCTTCAACGTGCATTTTTGGCTGGAGAAGTTCCCGATGGACCCGGTGATTTTCTCCGGCCGCATGACGCGGGCGGAGATGCTGCACGAGCGGAAGCGCTGGTACGAGCGGCTGCTCGCCGACGGCCAGCTCGAGAAGCTGCGGCTGCGGGACGAGTGGTCGCAGTGGAAGCGCGTCATGCACCCGGTCGGGTTCCTGGCCTTCGGCCTGGGCACCGTCCTGTTGATCCTGATCTTCTACGCGATGGCCACGCGCCTGCTCGGCGGGTAGGTCGCGTCCAGGCTCCGTACCCGACGTGTAGCGGCCCGCGCCCTCGCGCGGCCGCATCGCGTCGGGGCTCTGTACCCGACGTGTAGCGCCGGGGCTCTGTACCCGACGTGTAGCGGCCCGCGCCCTCGCGCGGCCGCATCGCGTCGAGGCCCGCCCATCCGAACCCCGGACGCAAGTCCGGGGCCGGCGGGGGCTACCCATCCGAACCCCGGACGCAAGTCCGGGGCCGGCGGGGCTACCCATCCGAACCCCGGACGCAAGTCCGGGGCCGCGGGGGCTACCCATCCGAACCCCGGACGCAAGTCCGGGGCCGCGGGGCTACCCATCCGAACCCCGAACGCAAGTCCGGGGCCGGCGGGTGGCCGCCCCGGCGTGGCCGCCTGGCCCCGCACTTGCGTGCGGGGTTCTGATGCCGGCCCCAGCCAGCGAATCAGAGCCGCGAAGCGTGAGCGAGCGTAATCAGAACGCGCAGCGCAAGCAAGCGCGATCCGGGCCGCGACCGTCAGGAAGCGGACCACGCAGCGCTCGCTCACGCGTCGCGGCTCTGAATCGCACCGGCCGGAGGCCTATGCTCCCACGCGTCGCGGCTCCGAATCGCACCGGCCGGAGGCCGCTGCTCCCCGGCGTCGGACCCGGAGGTCCGACGCTACTTGCCGGTCACGGCCCGCCGCACAGGATGTACTCGCTTTCGACGAACGGCTCGCCGGCGCACTCGGCGTCCCCCAGCGTCCACCCTTCGAAGTTGCTCATGGGGTCGTCCAGGTACTCCGCGACCAGGGCCTTGGTCTGCGGGTCGTAATACGACTCCCGGACGCCGTCGATGTGGTGCTCGATAATGACCAGGCACGCCCCGCGTGTGCCGACGCGTGCCCCGAGGCCGAAGCAGTCGGCGGCCCGAATCCGCCCCAGGTGGGCGTCATAGTCCGCCGGCAACTGCACATCCGCGCCCGCGACGACCGTCGTCCGGCCGGATTCGCCCGACACGACCGGCTCCAGCCCGCTCGCCGTGCAGCCGAGCACGGCGAGGGCCGCGGCGTACACGCACGAGCTTATGAGCCGGCGCGAGAGCTGCTCCTCGGTGGGGAGAGGGCGGCGTGAGGAGTTTGACGCCACGGTCCGAGCATTCATCGCATCACCCTCCTGCATTGGGCCGCAGGAACTCGGCTCGCCCTTTCGAGCACCTCCATCATCGTCGGCTGCGTGCCAATGCCAGCCCCACGAGCGTTAGGCCAACCAGACCACACGCGACCGTCGGGCACAGTCCGGTCGAGGTCGGCGGGCAGCCGGCGGGGCACGTAGCGGCCGAGTTCCAGTTCGGCCGTCGCGGCTGGGCGAAGCACGCGCAGCGTGCGTCGCCCAGCCCACCCGTGCTGCCCAGCCTACGCGACTGGTGTCACTCCGCCCGACTCGGGGCACTGCCGATTCGGGCCTTCAGTTCCGCGAGTTCACGTTCAACAGCGGATAGACGCTGTTCCTGCGACGTGATCTGCTCGCGCTGGGCGTTGATTTCGTTGTTCTGGGCTTCAAGCACCATCTGCTGCTCCAAAACCACAGAATGCAAGCCCTGGATCGCCGCCAACGCGACACCGTCCGCGTCGATCGTGGTGATGTACCTCTCATCTTCACCGACGCCGAAGGCAGCGAAGAAGTCCTGCGCCGTCGGGCCGATGTGACGAATGCCCGCGTCGTCGCTCTTGAAGTTCCAAGTGGCAATTGGCATATCGAGCACTCGCGCAAGGACGCATCGCGCGTCGACGTGCGCGAAGTTCTCCTTGGCGTCGCGATCGCTCGTCTGCTGGAGCAGGATACACCGTACCTTCCCGTCCTCGCCTGTAAGCTCGATGGTCGGGCCCGTCCCGTTGCTCCGATAGATCTTCAGATGGCCCGCACCGCTCGCGCCGTCGCCCGATAGCCAGAGGGTTTCTGTGTTGGTGCTGTTCCACATGGTCAGATCAGAACCGGACTGATTTAACTCTACCCTGTGCTGGCCGTTAGTGCCCTCGCTAATTGTAACCCTGCCGACGTCATTTAGGTCGACGGTGGTGACCTGGGTACCGTTCTTCCGCACGCGGACGTTGTCGTAGGCGTAAACGGCTGACTCTGCTACGAGTTCGCCAAAGATGGTAACCGTGTCGTTCGAGATGCTGTTGCCGAGCTTGACATCGCCCCAGACCTCGAAGTCCTCCTGCGGGTCCGACGTCCCGACGCCGACATAACCGCCAGTATAGTAGATTTTGCTCCCGTTCTGCTGCCAGGGTCCGCTTCCGCCCGGTGGCGGTGCCCAGAAAATATTGGAACCGTCCGTCTTCAGGTAGTAGTCGGGTTGGGCGTCGGAGGCGGCGAGCTTGCTCTGCGTCACCGCACTATTCGCCAAGTCGCTGGCTGTGATCGTGCCATCCGCGATCTTCGCGCTGGTGACGGCGCCACTGGCGATCGTCGGGCTCGGGTAACTGCCCGTCAAGTCGCCCCCGGCAGTGCCGCACGGTGCAAAGCAAGTGGGTGACCCGGTGATCTTACTCCAAGCCACGCTGGCGATCTTGCCGTCCGTCACTGCACCATTCGCAATCTCCGCGGTTCCGACCGCGTTCGCTTTGATTTCATCCGTCCCAACGGAATCGGTCGCCAGGTGCGTATCGGTCACACCGCCGGTGGCGATGCTCAGTGACACGTCGCCGCTTTCGGCCCCTCCGGTGAGCCCGGAGCTGGCGTCCGTGCGAACGGCCGTAATGTCGCCGCCGCTACCGCCGCCCGAACCTATTTCATCGGCGGTCCACACCAACTGCCCGCCGACGAACTTCATGATCTGGTTCGCAGCGGCCCCGGTCGTGCTGATCTTGTCGAGCGTTACGCCGGCGGTCGCGATGCTCAGCGTGACATCGTTGGCCGTGCCGCCGCCGGCGAGGCCGGCGCCGGCCAAGACGCCGGTAATGTCCCCGTTGCCGGTGCCTGGAACGCCCTTGTCACCTTTGTCGCCCTTGTCGCCTTTGTCACCCTTCGCGCCGGCAGGGCCGGTGGATCCCGCCGGGCCGGTCGGTCCCGTAGGGCCGGTGGATCCCGGCGAGCCTTGGGGGCCGGTCTCGCCCGTGTCACCTTTCGCTCCCTGCGAGCCGGGCGTTCCGGGGGCTTCCCGCACCGCCTGGTCGATCATTGAAGAGGCTTCATCTGGCGACACTGATTCGTCGGCGATCATTCGGCGCACGTCGTCTTCCGTTATCTCGGTCGGGCAGCCCGGGATGACCTGGGCCAGGGGTAAACTCATCAGGCCGAGCGCCAAGAATCCGGGCAGCACGCCTGCCCTGCGCCGAAAGAACGTACGCGTCCGCACGAAGCTCACTCTCTCGCGTTGCACAGTTCGTCCTCCAAAAGAGACTTTCCTTGTTCGTCCAACACCACTGTCCCGGGACGTGCGACCGTCCAGCGGGTCGTGTTCCCGGCCCCGCAGCCGCAGATACGTGCGACAGGCGGGCGCGGCGAGCGCACGGATTTCGCGAAATTTTTTTGCGGGGGGCGGGAAAGGCCGTCAGCGGTCAGTTCTCAAGAATGGGAAATCGGCCCCGGACCTGTTGGCGTCGGCAAGGGTTGGCGGGGGGTGGTGATTCCGGGAGCGGTCACGAATTGCTCGCTGACGCGGCGCGGCCCAGATTCGTCGGGTACGGAGCCCCGACGCTACCGTTCGTCGGGTACGGAGCCCCGACGCTACTTGTCGGGTGCGGAGACCCGACGCTACCCGTCCGACTCGGAGGTCGGACGCTACTCCACCGTGATCGTGTGCGGCGATTCGAAATCGCGGCGCTCGACGACGCGGGACTCGTAGCTCTTTTCGCCGTCCGCTTCGCGCGACGTGGTTTCAAACACGACCAGACTGCTGCGGTAGAACATCAGCAGGTCCGAACGCCCCAGCGCGTCCTCGCTGTTGCCGAAATAGACCGTCAAGCCGCCGCCGGGGACGTCCGGATGATGGACCGTACAAAGCACCGCCTGGCCGGGTTGGTCAAACGTGGCATCGCCGAGCCGGAACCCGGCCGTTGTCCACGTGACCGGGCACTCGGTCCGCGCCAGCAGGCTTTGCACCGCGGCGCTGCGCACCGCGTCTCCCAAAACCAGCACCGACTGCTGCCGCAGCTCGTCCGGCGTCACGTCGGCGCCCGTGCGCTCGGTGACGGCCTTGCCGGAGTCGTCGCCGCGGAAGGCGTCGATGACGCGCTGGTAGAACTTCGGCACCTCGGCCGTCGGTTTCACCACCAGCAGCTTGGCCGCCGCCGCCGTCAGCTTGCTGGTCGGCACGATCTCGCGGGCCTCCAGTTTACGAAGCACCTGGTAATCGGGGTCCAGCACGACTGTCACCGGCCGCTGCGGCAGCGCGATACGCACCGTCGCCTCCGCGGCCTGCAAGTCCACGGCGTGGTCACTGTGGGTGCCGTCCGCTTGCACGCTGCGCAGCGGCACGGACAGCTCAAACGTCGTGCCCTCCTGCGCCAGCGTCACCTCGAGCGCGCCCTCGTCCGCCAGCCAGCGGGCGGTGTGGAGCTTCAAGTGCGGCGTGCCGGCGCCGCGGACCCACTCGGCGAAAAAGCGGTCGAGCTTTGTGTCCCCCTGGCGCTCAAAGAGGGTCTTGAGCGTCAGCCAGTTGGCGTATTTCCCCGTGTACTCGTCCGTCAGACGCCGCAGCGCGGTCCAGAAGTTCTCCTGTCCGATCCGCCGGGCGAGCATGTGAAACACCATGGCGCCCTTGCCGTAGCCCACGTCGCGGCTGGGGCCGTCGTCGCGGCCGAAGCGGTTGAGCGGCTTGTCGTCCTCGGGTTTGAGGCTGCTCAGTGTGACGCAGTAGTTCCGCCGCTGGTTGCGGGCGCCGGTTTCGTCGCCGTCGAGGATGTAGCCGTAGTAATTTGCGGCGTAACTGGTGAGGGCCTCGCACCAGTTGCCGTCCGCGGGATCGACGTAGATGCTGTTGCCCCACCAGGCGTGCAGCAGCTCGTGGTCGAGATACCCGTGCATCAAGGCCCGCGGACCCATTTCCAGCAGCACCTTGTTCAGCAGCGTGAATTCGGGGAACGCGAAGCCGGAGCTGAAAAAGTTCTCCACGATCGTGAAACGGTCGAACGGATACGGGCCGATCAGCGGCGGGTAGCGGTCCAGGTACTTCTCGGCGGCGGCGAGGAACAGCTCGGTGCTCTTTTCGACCTTCGCCCGTGCGTCGGCGTCGGCCGGCGGCGCGTAGTGCAGGGCGACGCGCACCGCGCCGACCTGTCGGTCCTTGACCTGGTGCGGGCCGCCGACCAGCGCGAGGTTGTCCAGCGGATACTTGCTGCGCCAGGCGAGTTTGCCGGTGCGCGGGGCGGTCTCAGCCTCCGGCGCGGCCCCGGCGACCAACGTCATTTTCTCGACCCGGTCCGCGGTGAGGCGGAAGTCCGCGAGGCCGGCCGCGACGGTTTCGTCGTCGTTGTGCAGCGACGGGTACCAGCCGCCGTCGCCATCGAGGAAGATGCCCTCCGGACCGATGTGGGCGGCCATCATCAGGTTGTGAATCTGGCCCGGGCGTTCGCCGGCCTGGATGTCCTGGACCAGTTCGCCGGCGTATTCGAAGGTGAGTTTGAATGCGACGGCGGCTGACGCGCTGCGCGGATCGCTCCCTGCCGGTCGCGGCTCGGAATCGCTCCCTGCCGGTCG
>CAYMXT010000152.1:0-10179 GCA_964394415.1 uncultured Planctomycetales bacterium | reverse complement strand
GGGCGGAACACCCAACGCGTGTTCTCGTCGGTCCGGCGTTGCTCGGCGCGCTGCCCCTCCCGGCGACGGCGGGCCTCGGCGGCCTGAACCAGGCCCGTGCAGACGTGGTGGGCCCGCGCAAAGCCATAGACGTTGAGCGGGCCGTCGCTTGCGAGGGCCCGCAGCAGCGTGGCACGCAGTATCTAAATCACCATGCACGATTCGGCAGCGCACATCCGAGCCGACCGCGCCAGCGGTCGCAAGTACGTCCGCGAGCTGGCGCTCGCGGCTCGGACAGGCGCCGCCCATGCGCGCACGTTGATTTAGCGTAGTGACTCACAAGAAGCTGATCTTCTCGGGGACATTGAAGCGGGCCTCCGTGCCACCCCGCAGGCCGGGACGCCAGCGCCACTACCCTCTGGGACGTCGCAGTTACTGTGAGTCAGTACACTGATTACGCTGATGTTAACACCCGACGCCAAGTCCCCGGACACTATTGACACGGCGGTCGGCCGCTGCGGGCGCACGTCGGCTGTGCGACGGATCAGCCGGTCTTGACCACTTGCGGGGCCGCGGCGGCGGCCTGGGCCGCTTCGTCGCGGATCGTCGGCGCGAAGAGCTTCTCGCCCAACCCCTTCTTGAGCAAATACTCGTACATCTCGGGCAGGTGGCTGATGCAGCTCAAGTCGTCGTGCGTGTCGGTGCCGAGGGAGACCTGCACGCGATGCTGCGGAATAACGCTAAACCAGCGGTCCTGGTTCGCCAGTGGCATCTGCTTGACGTTTAGCTCGTAGACGATGCGCGCGTTCGCCAGCGTCCGCACGACCTGGTCATGCGAGGTGTTCGGGAACTGAACCGCGACGTCCGCGTGCGCCAGGCCAACCGGGATCGGCCAACGCCGGGCCTGGTTGGCGAGCTGCGTGAGACCGGCCCAGTCCACGAATTCGAAGAGCACGAAATCGACGCCGCCGAGCATGCTGCGGACCGTCTCGAGCATGGTCTTGTTCAGCGGCCAGTTGATCTCGGCCCCACAGTAAATCTGGACCTTGCCGGCCCAGCGGGCACGGGTGGCCTTCACTTCCTGCACGTAGTTGCGCGTCTCCTTGGCGAACAGCCGCTCGAATTCCTTCTCGTTCGTGATCTCGCGCGACGACGGCGTGCAGAACACGTGGTCGCAGATCCCGATCCCGGCGAGCGGATACGCCCGCAGCGCCTTGTTGTCGAGGTGGGCCTCCACGATCTCATCCATCGTGTACGCCCCATCGGAAAACGGCGTGTGGTTGTGCAGATTGACGATACCCTGGCTCATGGCTCCTCCCGGCAATTCACCGGTACGTCCAGTGCCCCTGCGGGCACCCGTTTGCCTTGCAACGCTGGTCCATTCGGCCTGAATGCCTCAACCGGACGGACATTCGACGGAACAGTGGCCGGCCCTGCCGCCGCCAACGCGCGGCGAACAACCGACTGGCCCCACCGAGGCATGACCCGCTGCGTCAACCTGAACTTGACCCGTTCCTGTCTATTTGCACGACTGTCGGGAACGCACGCGGGTCCGACCCTCGTATCGGCAGTATAACACAATCCGTGTGCGTGTCCACGTGCCCGCGGTGAGTGGCGCGCGGCTGGCAACCGGGCGTCCCCTCCCACGAGTAGCACTTCGTGCCGCTCGCCGAGTTGGTCGGGCGGCTCTTGGTCGCCAGCGGCGGGTCTCGGCTTGGGGCGCTTCGTAACAACCGTGCCGACAAATACTTATGAGGATCTCCGGCGAGCGCGAACTATTCACCGCACGCGGCGTACTGAGAGGTGGAAACTCCCTCGCAGCGCTTCTCCTCCTCTCCGACCCCCGAGGTCGCCCGGCAACGGGATCCTTCGGGGGTTGTTCCTTTTTGTCGGGTCGCGCCGTACGCTCCACTGCGTGCCCGCGCGCCAGTGCTCGGTGAGTAGTGGCACACACCGCCGCCGGGCGGCAACATGCTCGGACCATGAAGCGCTCGTCGTGCATCCTCGTCGCGCTGTTTCTGCCAGCATTCACAGCCGCCGATCCGATCCGTGTCCCGGAGGTCACGTTGCACTCGGTCCGCGCCGAAGCGGACGGTCTCACGGTCCAGGTCGACGCCGACGCCCTGCCGGATACTCGGGGCCGACTCCTCTTGACGTCCGGTGTCCGGCCGTGGGGCTGGGCGGTACGCCGTCGCGAGAATCTCGACCCGAACGTGTTGCACATGGATGCCGGCGCGCCGCCGCCCGGCGTCACGCCGCGGGCTTGGCTCGTGCGGCACGACCTGGTGGCCAGCGTTCTGGCAGACTGGCCCGCCGAAGGTGCCATGGAGGCGGAACTCGACGCGCTCGGTCCCGGCGTGCGGTCCGCGTGGGTGCGCGCGGGCAGCGACTGGGGGATTCGTACTGGCGATAGCTGGTGGCTGCGCGTCGGCGGCCAGCCCGTGGCGCGCCTTGACGTTCGCTGGGTGGGACCAGAAGTGTGCTTCTGCGGCGTCGTAGCGCTGGCCAGCGCCGCGCCAGTGCGACCCGGCCAGCGTGTGGCATTGTGGCCGACACCGGGCGAACAGCGAGACGGGCGTGCGTCGACGGCCGTCGCTTTCATCGACTCGCGCTCCACGGAACAGGTGGTCTGGGTCGCAGCGCCCAGCGGTGTCCCGCATTCGACGGAGACGCACCTGGATTTCTTCCACGATGACCGCTACATCGGGTACGGCCTCGTCGAGCGCCGGGACGACCGGTTCTGGTATGCGAATCTCGTCTCCGTGCGCGGCGCTGTCCCACCCGCGTCATCTCCGACGACCACCCTGTCCTCTGCTCCTGCGGTCGCCCGGCCGCATGTGGGTGACTCGGTCGCGATTCGCACGCGGGCGGACATCGACGCGGGTCGGTTCGTCATGCGCGTGTTTGAACTGACCTCGTCGGGGGCGTTGCTCAACGCCGGCGAGGCGGAAGGGCTGTGTGCCGGCCGGCGATTGACGCTGTATCGCGAGAGTCGCGCGGCGGGGTGCGCCGAGGTCCGCCGGGCGCAGCGCAGCTACGCGGAGATCGTCCCCGTCACCGGCGATGACGGCGTGCGACCCGAGCTGCGGGTGGACGACGAATTTCGCGTGACGGCCCCGCCGCCGTCTTGGCGTTGCGTGGGCACGCTCGAGGAAGTCCACGGCCCCGACCTCTTCACCGCGCGCCTGTCCGCGGACGTGGCCGCCGAGCAACTGCTGGCGATCCGCGACGGCGACTGCACGATCGGCGTCGCTTTGCTGGTCGTCGCGACTGGTCCGCAGGCCGGCGGGTTCGTCTTCGAATGTTCGCGCACGGCCCCACTGCGCGCCGGGCAGATGCTGTTCGCACCGGCTGATGGCGTCGCTCGCGCTGGCACGCCATAGCCGCTGGCTCGTATAATCCGCGGCGGCGGATTTCGCCTTTTCGAGGGCGTAGCTCAGTCGGTAGAGCAACGGCCTTTTAAGCCGTGGGTCCTGGGTTCGAGTCCCAGCGCCCTCAATGGGTCAGCGAGTGACAGCGTGGCATTAACCGTGTCAGCACCGTCACTTACAGCAATCGTCGGCGCGCTGGCGTTTTCGCTCGAATTGCCAGCGATTGCCCCGCAAGCGCTCGAATCGTCACGCGCCGAACAAACCAGACAACAAACCGGCGCGGCGTCATCCGTGCCCGTCGCCACGTGCCGCTCGGCGCCCGGACGCTCGCCGTCCAGCGGCAGGCGCGGCAGCTTGTCCAGCGCCGCCCGCAGGTCAATCAGCGTGCGGTCCGTGTAGTGCGCGTCGGTGACCGTCTGCGCGGCGTGCCGCATAAGAATCTGCCGCGTGGTCAGCGGAACGCCCGCCACGGCCAACAGCGAATTGAACGTATGCCGCAGACAATGCACGTCCAACCCGCGGCCGAGCTGGTCACGCTTATCAGCGTGCCACTTCCCGCGGCGCGGGTCGAAGTCGGCCGTCGCCAGCCCCGCGGCGACAAGGTCACGGTTCAGGCGCTTCACCAGCCCGTCCGGTACGTCGATGAGCGGCGCGTCGGCCGGCAGCCGCGTCGGGATCGGCCGGCCAGCCGCCTGCGCGGCCCACTGCGCTTCGCGCAGCCGCCCGGCTAGGTGTCGGGACAGGTCCCCAGCCAAGTCGGCGCGCAACGGCACGTCGGCCCCGCGGCGTGCTTTTTCGTCGGCAGCCCGCAACGCGACAAACGGCGCCGCGCCGTCTAACTCGGCCGCGCCCACCGTCAGCGCGCGCAGCTCGCCGAGCCGCAGCCCGGTCAAAGCCAGTGCCTTGTACGTCAACGCCCGCGCGCGGCCGGCCGCTTCCGAACCTACCCGCAGGTCCGGCCGGTCCCGCAGCCGTTCCAGCGCTCGCGCTTCGCACGCGCCGATGTTCACCGCCGTGACGGCTTCGTAAGTCCAGCTTACACGCCGTTTGCGTTGTGAGTCCGCGGCCCCGTCCAGTCGAATCGGCTTGCGCCCATACTCGGCCAGCGGCCGACGGTACGCCGCTTCGATCAAGCGCGCCAGCTCGGCGGCCGTCAGCGCCCGCCGCGGCCGGCGCTGGTCCGCGCGTTCGTTCGCCCGGTGCATCCGCGCAAACGGGTTCGCGACCATACGGCCCGCGGCCACGCACCAATTGCAGAAACTCGTCAGCGCCGTCACGTACCCGTTGCGCGTCCGCGCCGACATAATCGCCGGTGCGTTCGCCAGCCACGTTTCGAGCTTGCAGCGTTCCAGGTCGGCGAGCTTGGCAAACCCGCATTCCGCGGCCAGTCGCCGCAGCCGCCCCGCAACGTTCGTGCGGTGCATCGCCGAGCTGGCGCGCATGCTCAGGTACGTGGCGAACGCGGCGAAGTGTTCCGTCAGCGGCGTGCTTTGATGATCCGCGGTCCGCGCTTCGGACGCGGACAAGAGATTGCCTTTGACCAGCTCGGACCGCCGCTCCAGTTCTCGTAGCACGCCCCGCGCCGCGGTTTCGTCGCGGCAGCCGGTCGGGATGGAATGCTTGCCGTCCCCATCGCGGTACTCGGCGACGTAGCGGCCCGATGCGACCACAAGGCGAGCCTGCCCGACGTGCTCGCCACGCTTCGGCACGGCGACGGACGCCGTCCGCACGCGGCCCCGCCGGTCCGTCCACTTGGCGAAGCGCTCGCCCTTCCGCGTGAACAGCTCGGCCCCGTCCGGCAGCCGCTTGTAAACGATCGGCTTGTAAACGCGCCCCATTGGTCAACCCTTCCGCCGGCGTGCGGCCGGCCTCAGTTCCAACCCGAAATACGTGGCCAGCCGGTCGGCCATATCGAGCCGCAGCGATTGCGTCTCGGCCATGAACCGTTCCAGCGATTGCCGCTTTACCCCGCTGTCCAACCCGATGCGGTAGAGCGTCACCTTGCTGTCCCGCACGGCCTTCCGCAGTGTCTCGGTAAGCGTCATACGCAACCAGTATTGCACCGATTCCGCCGCCTGTCAAGTCGGCCCGTCGAGATTCTCGTCGCCGACGTACCGGTAGCGCGTCGCGCGATGCTGGTCGCCCCGCTGGACGGCCCGCAGCACGCCGTCAGTTTCGAGCATCCGAAGCCGACGCCACGCCGTGACGTGGTCCGGCAGCCCCGACATCTCCGCCGCCGTCCGACTTGCCAGAAAGAAAGGCGCGTCGCCACAGACGCGCTGCAACTCCCGGCAGATTGCGACCAGCCGCCGGGTCTCCGGCGCGTCGTAGGGTTCCGCCGTGGCCGGCAGCCCGCCGGCGTCCACCTGTTGCGCAATCAGCGCCATCGGTCCCTGTCCTTTCGGAAACCGGACCGCCGGCCACGCGACACAGAAGTCGGACCACGTGTCATCAAACGGTTTCGTGCCGATGATCGGTAGCGCGCGCTCATGCCACAAGCGTACCGCGCCCCGCAGGTCCACGGCCGCGGCGTCCGCCAGTCCAGGGACCGCCTTGAGCGCCCGTGCCAGCTCGAAGATGCACCGATTGCGCTCCCCAACCCGGCTCGGCAGCGCGGCCACGCGCGCGACTTCGAGCGCCGCATCGGGGATATGAGGCGCGACAGCCTCAGCGGCAAACACGCCATTGCTCTGTTTCCTCTGTTTCTCTGTCTCTCTGTTTCTCTGTCTCTCTGTCACACGGCTTGTGGTCAGCGATTGTCTGGGAGTGACAAGGCCGACCGCGTGCGGATCGATCGAGGGGATATCCCATCGCGGCGCTTCCCCGATCCATTCGTACCGGGAGCCGGTCGGGTGCCGCGACGGCGGAGCCAGCACATAGCCGCCGCCGCGCAACTCGCCGTCCGGCTGCTTAATGATACGGTCAGTCCCGGCGTGCCGCATGTACAGGTGATAGCCTCGCGCGGTCCTGACGGTCGGCAGGCGCTCCGCCAACTCGGGGTAGGCCCGCCCCCACCGGGCATATGCCCCGGCATCATCGAAGTCCCGAACGACCAGCCCGCCGGATATCGGGCCGCAGAGCACGCCGACGCCCGTAACATCGGAACGACGGAACCACTGCCGCACGTCTCCAGCGCCCGGCCGCGTGGCTTGCAGCCGCCGCCAGGGGATCAGCGGGCGCTTGTCGCGCCCGATCGCCAACACGGCCCAGCCGCGCGACAAGTAGTCACGCGCGGCCGCGTACAACTCGCTCGTCGCGGTCATGTCGCACCCCCTTCAGAAACCGAATCTAGTTTAGCTTTCTCCGCGCCGAGCTTGGCGCTTAACGACGCCACGGCCTCGCGCTCCGTCTCTTCGACCAGCCGCAGGCGCTCCCAGGCGTCCGGGTCGATGTGCCGCGCAATCGCGTGTTCCACGCGGCGGCGCAGCTCGCTTGGCGGCAGTGCATCAACTTCCGCGCAGCGGCCGCCGTGCTCTTCGAGGAAGCTCGCGGCGCGGCGGTCGGAGAGCTTAACAGCCTGGGGTAACAGGTCGAAGGCATCGATGTCATCTTCGTCGATTGCCAGCCGTCCCCAGGCGAAAACGGCGCCGCGCGCCTCCTCGGGTATCCGCCCAAAGCCCCAGCCCTCGATCAACCGACGGCGGTCGGAGTAGCGCTCCAATTTCGCGACTAGGTCGCGCTCGATGTCCAATCCGGAAGCGTCGTGGTCGCCGATGTAGTAGGCGTAAATCGGCTTGGTAATTTTCTGCCACTCCGCCGCAATCTCGCCCGCAAAGCTCACGCTTACGTACCCGCGGCACACGCGCAGCGGCACGTCATACGCTTCAATAGTCCGCTGGAGCGTCCCGGCAATTGCGTCTTTTTCGCAAAACACTTCGACATGCACAGATTGAGAACACCACAGGTCTTTGCGGTATACCTCGCGCACGGTCTCGCTGAAGTCGCTCAAACCCGACCAGCTTGAGGGTTTCAGCGTGGCGCGCACGTGGTCAACGATCCACGGAAACGGCACCGCCTCGGCTTCCCGCAACCGTGTGAGTACATTGCCGAGCCGCGCGTAGTGCGGCTTGCCCGTGCTCGGCAACACGCCCGCAGAAACGAGACGGTAAAAGAGCTGGCGCAACGTGCATGGGTGCTCTTCGCGCAGCACGCCGATTGCGGCTTCCGCCAACGCGACGTTTTTTTTGCGTACCACACGGTGCAGCTCTGGCTTGGTTGGCGCGGCGCCGTCCGCGCGCGTATACTTTAAAGCGCTCTCATGTTGGCGCGCGGCCGGCCCGATTCTTTTCTTGCTCACCGCGCGCTCCCCACGCGCGGACAGCCGGCCGCAATCCAAGCGTCAATTTCTGCCACGTCCCATCGTCGCAGCGAGCCGAGTTTCACGCCGCGCGGCGCCATGCTAGCGTCAGCCATGCGGAGCCAGTGTCGATATGAGCACCCCAGTTTCCGCGCTGCCGCTGGTCCGTCAATCAATTGCCGGCCCAGCGGCCCGGCGATTCGCTCGCCGACAGCGTTTCCATTTTGCACCATCGCAAACTCCAGATTAGGCGGCCGGCGACGTGCCCGCCGCACACTGGCGTTATCACGCAAGTGCGGCTTCAGCGTGTAGAACCGGAGTACAAAATTGACGAATGCAAGTCCTGCCCGTCGATTGCAAGGCATGAAGTGCAGAATTGGGAAGTAGACGGGAAGTAAAGATTTACTTCCCGAGAGCTTTCTGACGCCGAACCGCGGCGGCCCGTTCAGATACTTCGGATTCTGTCATCCGCGGGAACCCCTCAGCGTCCAGCCCGTTCCGGCGCTCAATGTACGCAGTCCAGTCGGCTAAGTGTACGAGCAAGCGATTCCGCCGCGGCTTGCCGTCCTGCCCGCGCGGTCGCGTCCAGCGAACGCGATTAGCCGCGTAGTCCCGCAACAGCTTCGGTAGTTCCTTCGCTGTGACCTTCACTTCGGTTGGCGTGTGCTCCGTCATAATTCTCTTCGCTGCCACGTACGCGCTCGGATCGGAAGGCGCTGCTACGTAGCCGTGCTCGTCCGGCGCGTCGCTCGTCGTTCCGCCCGGCCCGGCGTCAGGTTGTTCCGCCCGCGGCCCAGCCAGCTCAGCCAGAAGTCTACAAGCATCTTCATAGACTTCGGCGCGAACGCGCAGGTGCGCTAACGTGTCCTCTTCCGTATAGAAGTCATCGACGTGAGCTGGTGTGCCTTCAAGTCGATAACTGTACGTGCCGGGCGGATACGGGGGCGCGAGGCCAGCACGGGCCCGCAACGGCTTGCCGTCCTTGTACCAGCGCCCACGGATCGGCTTGCGGTCCCTGCCCAGCGGCCGGCCCTTCTCATCGGTCGCAATCTGCGACCAGTCCCAGTCGCCGGCCTTGGCACGGAAGCGCGATTGGTAACGCTTCGCCAACCACGAGCCGATCGCAAACGTCCACAGCCCCCGGTGAAACTCGGCGTCCGAACCGTATTGCATCATCGAGCCGATGCCGCTTTCGGGATGTACCGGGCTCCGGCCGTCGCGCCACCACGGGTCGCCCGTGAAGGCACCGGCGCGCCCCGCTTCGTCCAACAGCGCGCCCGCCCGCACCGCGGTTTGCTCCAGGTTGACCCGCAGGTGCGTTGGTTTCCGCCCCTGTTGCGCGTAGCCCGCGAAACGCTTGGCGAGTACCGCGAAGTCGAGCGCGATACGAGACAGCACTTTCGACATAGGGCTTGCCTTTCTGTCCGGGCCGGCCAGGCCGGGACTACGGCGAAAGGCTAATGCCGCAATCCGCAGCCGGGCCGCTTGGCGGGGATCAACCGCCGTCCCGTTGTGGGAAGTCTACAGCGTGCGCCGGTTCGGGTCCACGTCCAGGGCTTCGGTCGCCGCTTCCGTCGCATCGGCGAATGCGGCTTCGTCGGGCACGCGACGCCGAAAAGAACGATTCGGACGTAAAAACCCATTTCCAGAGCCGTTTTCAACCGTTTTCAGCCGAAGTTGAAACCCGCCTAAGACCGCTTCAGGACAAAAACCGGATGCCAAATCGCCCCGTGAGTTTTTGACGGTTTCGAGACGGTGTACGCCGAGAAGCCCCAGCGATTCGATGCCCCCTACCCGTCCGTCAACGCCTGTCATCCGCTGGCAAGAATGCCCGAATTTCGCGTTCCCGTGCGTTCTGGCGCGGGCGCGCCCCGTTCTGGCACGTCGGGTCCGCTCGCCCGCCGATCGTCGAATGGCGCGGCCTTGGCGTGCGTTTCTCACGGCTTCCCCCGCTCGGCATGATCGGCGTCGGCCAGCAACCGGCGGACGGCGTCGGCCTTCTCGCTCGGCGTAAGCGGCAGCCGATCGATCATCGCCAGCGCCGCGGCCAGTGTCCCGCCCCGCTCGGGTCCGGCGCCCGTCGGCGAGCTGGCCACGCGGTGCGTCGGGACGGCGTCGGCCGGCTCGGCGCAGCCGTTTTCCGTGTTCGGCGAACAAACCGCACAACAAACCGGCGCGGCGTCGCTTGTAAGTGCTTGTCCCGTAGTGCCTTGTACTGTAGGCCGCTTGCCTTTTAAGCCGTGGGTCCTGGGTTCGAGTCCCAGCGCCCTCAATGGGTCAGCGAGTGACAGCGTGGCATTAACCGTGTCAGCACTGTCACTTACAGCAATCGTCGGCGCGCTGGCGTGTTCTCTCGCCAGACGTTGGCGTTCGGATCCCAGTCGGTGTTGTAGACGTACCCGGCCAGCCATGGGCTCCTTGGTCATCGTCGACGTAGCAATCAGTAACGTCCCGTTGTCTTCCTCCGCTTTCTTCCTCGTCCAGTTTCCGCCAGGCTTGGCAGCGCTGACGAACCCAATACCGTGCCCACTG
>CAYMXT010000151.1:0-10204 GCA_964394415.1 uncultured Planctomycetales bacterium | reverse complement strand
GCGACCGCTCGCGCGGTCGGCTCGGATCTGCACTGCCGAATCGCGCACGGTGATTTAAAGACGTGGACAGCGTATTGGCGAACATGAGTACACCAGGTAGCACGGCCGCGCATCCGGCGGCGCGCGCGGAACCGCTCGCCGTGCGCTGGTTGCTCATCGCCGTCGCGCTGGCGTTCCTGACGCTGTTCCTGTTCCTGCCGCTGGCGACGGTCTTCGGACAGGCGCTGGCGGACGGCGTGGGCGCGTATCTGGCGGCTTTGAGCGACCCGGACGCGCTGGCCGCCATTCGGCTGACGCTGCTGGCCGCGGCGATTGCGGTGCCGCTGAATCTCGTGTTCGGCGTGGCGGCGGCGTGGGCGATTGCGAAGTTCGAATTTCGCGGGAAGGGACTGCTGATCACGCTGATCGATCTGCCGTTTGCCGTGTCGCCGGTGGTGGCGGGGCTGATCTTCGTGCTGCTGTTCGGCCGGCGGGGCTGGCTGGGGCCGTGGCTGGCGGAGCACGACGTGCAGGTGATTTTCGCGTTGCCGGGGATTGTGCTGGCGACGCTGTTTGTGACGTGTCCGCTGGTCGCCCGCGAACTGATTCCGCTGATGCAGGCGCAGGGGCGAGAAGAGGAAGAAGCGGCGGCGGTGCTGGGCGCGCGCGGCTGGCAGACGTTCTTCCGCGTGACGCTGCCGAGCATCAAGTGGGGCCTGCTGTACGGCGTGATTCTGTGCAACGCCCGCGCGATGGGCGAGTTTGGGGCGGTGTCGGTCGTCTCCGGTCACATTCGCGGCCTCACGAACACCATGACTCTGCACGTCGAAGTGTTGTACAACGAGGGCAAGTTCGTCGGGGCGTTCGCGGTGGCGTCGCTGCTGACCCTGCTGGCCGTCGTGACGCTCATCGTCAAAACCAGCGTCGATTGGCGCAGGAAGTTCACCACAGAGACACAGAGGACACAGAGACCGGAATGAGAAGTCAGAAGTCAGAAGTCAGAAGTGCGAAGCCGGCGTTGGCGCGGCGCCTCGTCCCACGGGTGGGGGCGGACACTTCTGACTTCTCACTTCTTACTTCTGCCTTTTCTCTTTCTTCTCTGTGTCCTCTGTGCCTCTGTGGTGTTCTTCTTCCTCGCGAGGGCGCGGCATGAGCATCGACGTGCGCCACGTGACGAAGCGCTTCGGCGCGTTCCGGGCCCTCGACGACGTAAGCCTGGAAATCGCGACCGGCGAGCTGGTCGCGCTGCTCGGCCCGTCGGGGTCGGGTAAGACCACCCTGTTGCGCATCATCGCCGGACTCGAAGTGCCGGACGCGGGGACCATCGGCTTCCACGGCGAGGACGCAACCGGCCGCCGCGTGCAGGACCGGCGGGTGGGCTTTGTGTTTCAGCACTACGCCCTGTTCCGGCACATGACGGTGTTCGAAAACGTCGCGTTTGGGCTGCGCGTGCTGCCGCGCCGGACGCGGCCGAAGCGCGCGGAAATCCGCGCGCGCGTGCGTCGTTTGCTGGAGCTAGTGCAACTGGAATGGCTGGCCGACCGCTACCCGTCGCAGCTTTCCGGCGGGCAACGGCAGCGCGTCGCCCTCGCGCGGGCTTTGGCCGTGCAGCCGAAAATCCTGCTGCTGGATGAGCCGTTCGGCGCGCTCGATGCCCGCGTGCGGCAGGAGCTGCGCCGCTGGCTCCGCCGGCTCCACGACGAGCTGCACATCACCGGCGTGCTTGTCACGCACGACCAGGAAGAGGCCCTCGAGGTCGCGGACCGCGTCGTCGTGATGAACGCCGGCCGCATCGAGCAGGCCGGCACGCCGGAGGAGGTCTTTCATCACCCCGCCAGCGAATTCGTGCTGCACTTTCTCGGGCACGTCAACGTGTTTCACGGCCGCGTCGAGGGCAGCAAGGCGTTCTTCGGCGGCGTGGAGCTCGACTACCCCGAGGGGTCGCCGATCGGGATGCTGGAGGCCCGTGGTTTTGTGCGCCCGCACGACCTGGAGCTGGACACGCAGCCGGGCGACCAGACGCTGCTGGAAGGGACGGTCACGCGCGTCCACGCCGCGGGTCCGCAGGTAAAGGTGGAGCTGGTCAGCGTGGTGGGCGGGGAGCCGATTCACGTCGAGATGACGCAGGAGCGCTACCAGGCGCTGTGCGTGGGGCCGGGCCGCAAGGTCTACGTCCGGCCGCGGAAGATCAAGGTGTTTCTCGACAAGCAGCCGGCGTAGCACCCCCCCGGACTGTACAACGCCAGAATCTGCGTCATCTGCGCAATCTGCGGACAACACCTTTATCCACCGATTGCGCAGATTCCGCAGATGGAGCAGGCGGCCAGGCTCCGCACCGGCCGAGTCCGAGCCGCGCGCGCCAGCGAGCGATCCGCGCAGCGCATTCGAACTCCGCGCCGCCTGCAACGGCTGCGAAACCCGGGGGAGCATCGGCGTCCCGCCGGTGCGACTCCCTTTCAGAGACGCCCGCCGCGCCAAGCGCCCCCGGGGGCGCCGGAACGGTCACACCTTCCGGTCCCCCGGTCGCGTCTCCGACCCCAGCAGTGCCTCCTCGAAGCGGCGTTTGGCGTCGTCCCAGAGGTGGGCGGCGTCTTCGCGCAGGCGGCGGGCGGCGTCGCGGCGGCGGGAGACTTCGGCGGCGATCTTCTTTCTAACTGCACCTTCGGGCCACGGAATCAGGAGCGAGGCGAACATGTCCGGGTCGATGCGGCGGCGGCCCGATGAGCCGGTGGTTTTGCCGCGTACCTGATTGAACACGAAGGCTGATTGGAACATGGCGTAGAGGTACTTCTGGTCTTCCTCGCTGCCGTGGGCTCGAACGGCGTAGAACTCGGTGGAGAGAAAGGCGTAATCGTGGCCGCCGAGGTGTTCGACGAAGACGTATTTCTTGTTGAAGACGCTCGGCTCGATACGGGCAAAGAGAATGTCGCCGATATGGGCTACGGAACGCCCGCGAGCCTCTTTGTGCGTCCGGCTCGCCACTTCGCGCACGTCGTTCAGGTCGCACTCGGGCAAGCCGACGTAGGGAACGATGGCGCTGTCATCCGTCTGGGATGGCGCGGTGTGTGAGTCGATCGCCGCAACGCTGGCAAGCGGCTTGATCGGGACGCGGCGCGGGTTGCTCGGGATCGGGAACGGCGTGTAGGCCGGTGGATCGAGGCGACGGTCGCGCACCTGGCGCAAGCGAACCGCGAACGGCTTGTTGGGGTCGTGGGGCGGGGGCGGGGTGAGGCCGAGGGTTTCGAGGACGAAGGCGTCGAGGCCGCCGAGGAGGGATTCGGCCTCCTCCAGTTTCCGCCGCCGCGCCGCGCGGGCGGCGTCGAGGGCGGCGACAAGGCGAGTCTGTATCTCGGGCTTCGGCGTTGGGATACGGACACGATCCAACTCATCGGCGGTGATCGCGGGATATGCCCCGCCGCTACTCCGCTGGAGCATTTGGGTAAGGACGCAGTCGGAAAGCAAGGCGGCAAGCAAGAAGTCGCGGCTGACCTTTGCCGTGTCCGGCTTGCGGAGAACCGCGAACCCCGTCGATGCAATCGCGCCGTCGTCCTCGTCGCGGATACGGACGATTGCACCACGATGTGGGCGCGTTGTTGAAACCAGAACATCGCCGGCGCGGAGCACCATCCGGGCGCGGCTGGGCGCGTCGGCGATTGGCACGCGGTCGAGCGTGTATGTATCGCTTTGGAGACCAACAGCCCCGATCTCAAGGTAGCGAATGGTGTCGCTGCCTTCGTCTGGCGGCGTGGATCGGTCCCACGTTTCGTCAGATTGGCTGATGAGCCGCCGGAGTTGGTCGTGTGCGCGCGCCTCGATGCGATGCACGATGGCCACGAACTCCGGCGAGTGGAAGTGCGGATCGAGTCTCGGCTTGATCTTGCCCCGTCGAACAGCAAAGCAACCGCAGCGTGCGGCCCGTTCGGCGGGGCTTAGACGAAAAAAGGTTCGGGCTTCTTTTCAAAGGCCCGGTACTGGCCCAGCACGCCCGTCTTCTCCACCACCCGGCGGGTCTTCTCCTGCCATTCCTCCTCGCCCGTCCCCGCCTTGGCCGCCTTCTCGAAGGTCACTTCGACATCGAACAGGTCCGTCGAATGGACCTCGACCTTCTTGCGTCCGTTCTCGCTCTTGACGCTCACGCGGGCGGCCTTGCGGCCCGTGGCGTCGTAGCCGATGTTGGCCGGGGCGGCCATGAAGATCGCTTCGTCGTCGTCGGGCTGCTCGTCCTCGCCGCGCTTGCGGACAAAGACCACGCTCGCCTTCACCCCCGCGCCCGCGTGCTGAAACGCCTCCTGCGGCAGGCTGACCACGGCCAGCAGTTGGAACCGCTGGAGGAGCCAGTCGCGCACGCCCTGCAAACTGGAGTTGGTCAGGATGCCGTCGGGCAGCACGATCGCCGCCCGCCCCGTGCCGGGCTTCAAGAACTGCCAGACGCGCTCGCAGAAGAGGATTTCAGTCTTGATGCTTGTGCGGGCCTTGAGGCTCTTCTTGCCCGCCTTGAAGTCGCTCGCCATCTCCCCCGCGCTGCCCTCGGCCTGCTCGCCCTTGCCGAGGTACTTGAGGAGTTCCCACCCCTCCATGTACGCCTTGCCCTTCTCGCTCTCCTTGACGACGGCCCCAAATGGGGGGTTCGTCAGGATCAGGTCGAATTTACCATGCTGGAGGCGCTTCTTCTGGTCTTTCAGGCGCTCGAAGCGGTCAAGGGCGTCAAAGCCGATGATGTTCGTGTGGCCGTCGTCATGGAGGATCATGTTCATCTTGGCGACGCGGCTGATCTCGTCGTTGATCTCAACGCCGTACAGCTTCTCCTTGGCGAACTCGTGCCAGTGACGAAACTGGGCCACGTCGTCATCCTCGAAAAGCGTCTGCGCCGTGTGCCGGACGTAGTCCATGGCGTAGAGCAGGAAGCCGCCGGAGCCGCAGGCGGGATCGAGGAGAAAATCGTCGGCCGTTGGCCGGAGCATCTCGACGCAGAACTGAATGATCTCGCGCGGCGTGAAGTACTGGCCGAAATCGCCCTTGAAAAAGCCGTCGAGGAACTGCTCGAAGGCCACGCCCTTGGTGTCGAGATCGGTCTTGCTGAAATTGATGCTCTCCAAGTGTTGCACGCACATTTTCAGCGTGCCGTCGTCGATCTTGATGTCCTCCTTGAAGACGTCCGGCTCTTTGAGCTGCTCGACGGCGTACAGCGCCTTGATGCGGGCCGCCAGGCTGTGGGCCTGCTCATCGGTACGAATCTGGAACTGGTAGGGCTCGCCGATCTTGCGCGCGGCCTTCTCGTCGCGGACCTTGACGAAGATGATCTTGCAGAACTCGCCGAACGCCGCCGGGGGCGACAGCCGCCCGCCGCCCCAGAGCGTCTGGTGGCACTTCTTGATCGCGGCGATCAGCTCGCCCTTGCTGACCGGGCGGATGTCCTGCCAGTCCCTGCTGACGCCCTTGCGGAACTTGTAGTCCGGCGGCTTGCCGTAGCCCGCGGGCAGGTCGGCGACGACGTTCTTATCGCGTTCGAGCGCCCTGAACTTGTCCGAGCAGTCCAAAAAACGGCGCGTGGCGCCGGCCACCACGCCCACGTACGCCGCCCGAAACTTGTACGCGTTCCCGTTGCCCCACGCCTGTTCGACCGCCTGGTTGAACTCGGCGTCGGAAATGTCCGCACGCTTGCACTCGATCACAGCAAACGGCGCCTTGCGCTCCTCATCCTTAAAGACAATGAGGTCGGCGGCGTCACGCGGCACGCGGTCCGGAACCGTCACCTCCACACCGATGCACGCGCCGGCGTACCCGTACTTGTAGATCAGCTCGCCGTAGAACTCGGCGCGCACCTTCTCCTCCGGGTCCGACCACTTCTCCGTGTGGTTGACCGCGACATAGACGATCCGCTCCGTCTTGCCGGAGACGTCGAGACGCAGGTGTCCGTCCTGAAACGCCCGCTCCGTGAATGTGAGGTTCGCGTTTTGAGTGTTCATGGCGGAGGCAGCGTAACCGCGCTCCGCGCCGTTGGGGAGTGGGCGGGGCCCCCCGGCGTTACTCCGCCCCACGCCGCCAATCTCGCGCCAAACCCCCGCCCCGCCAACCGCTCGCGCCAGTCCTGACGAATACTCACTCTGATGATCCGGTGTGGCACCGGCATCTTGCCGGTCCAGGCACAGGCTGGAAGCCTGTGCCACAAGTTGCATCAGGCGCTCGTGGCGCTAAGGGCCAAAACCGCTTTCCCGATTCGGTCTTCGCCGCTCGCAACCCGCTTTCCGGCCCGCCGCTCGAAGATTGCCAACCGGGGGGTGTCAAATAAAAGAAGAACTGGCCACCTTCGCCCCGCTCGCACCGAACCGCGCACGGGCCGCCCGCATCGCGCCCGCCACCGTGGCACGGACGATCCGCCGCCCGGCCCCAGACCGCTACAATTCGAAAATGCCGACCGCTTGCCACACCGCCGTGGAAACACCTCTCGACCCCGCGTTGGAGCCGATCTGCGCCAAGGTCCTCGCCGGCGAGCGGCTGTCGTTCGACGACGGCCTGGCGCTCTATCGCACGCGCGACGTTTTCACGCTGGGCGAGCTGGCCAATCTCGTCCGCGAGCGGCTACACGGCCGGCGGGCGTACTACAACATCAACCGCCACATCAACTACACCAACTACTGTGTGCTGCGGTGCAAGTTCTGTTCGTTCTATCGGTCCTTCGAGGAGCGACGAAGGGACGAAAGTGGAGCACAGACTATCAGTCTGTGCGCGCCCGACGCGGATGTGCCGCGCGGCGGAGGCTACGAGTTCACCTTGGACGAAATCGTCGCCCAGGCCGCCGCGGCAGCGGCGCAAGGCGCCACCGAGGTTCACATCGTCGGGGGGCTGCACCCGACGCTGCCGTTCTCGTACTACACCGACATGTGCCGGATGATCAAGCAGCACTGTCCGACGCTGCACATCAAGGCGTTCACCGCGATCGAGATCGTGCATTTCACGCGGATCACGCGGCCCCGACTGAGCATCGCCGCGGTGCTCAGCGCCCTGCGCGACGCCGGGCTGGACAGCCTGCCCGGCGGCGGGGCCGAGATTTTCGACGACCGCGTGCATGGCGAGGCGTTCAAGAACAAGGTCGGCGAGCAGCACTGGTTCGACGTGCATCGCGTCGCGCACGAGCTGGGCATCCCGTCGAACGCGACGATGCTGTACGGGCACGTCGAGACGGTCGCGGAGCGCGTGCAGCACATGTTGAAGCTGCGTGAGCACCAGGATGTATCGCTGCGGGACCGCCGGGCCGCGTTTCAGTGCTTCGTGCCGCTGTCGTTCATCCCCGATGGCAGCGAACTCGCGCATTTGCCTGGCCCGACCGGGCTCGACGACCTGCGGACGCTCGCGGTCGCCCGGCTCATGCTTGACAACTTCGCGCACCTCAAGGCGTTCTGGATCATGCAGTCGCCCAAGCTCGCGCAGGTCGCGCTGGATTGGGGCGTGGACGATTTCGACGGCACGGTCGTCTGGTACGACATCACCAAGCGCGAGGGGCTGGGCACGAACCGTCAGGAGTTGACGGTGGGCCAAATCCGCCGGCTGATTCGCGAGGCGGGTTGCGAGCCGGTCGAGCGCGATACGCTCTATCGGGAAGTGCATCGGGCGGGGACCGCCGACGCGTGCGGCCAGCCCACACCGGGCGGTTTGTCGCGCGGCGCTCTATAATCGCCGACATGTCGCCTACGAACGAAGGGATCGGCCCGCTGCTACCCGACAACAGTCGCCCCTATCTGCACCGGATCCGCATCCGAAACTACCGCTCGATCGGAAAGTGCGGGGTCGAGCTGGCTCCGTTGACCGTGCTGGTCGGTCGCAACGCCGCGGGCAAGAGCAACTTCCTCAACGCGCTGCGCTTCGTGGTGGATGGGCTCAGATCGTCATTGGATCACGCCATCAAGGCGCACGGAGGCATTGACGCGGTACGCCGGCGCAGCACCGGACATCCGCGGAACTTCGCGATGGAGCTTGACCTGCTTCTTCCGCCTCACCAAGCCTGCACGTACGGCTTTGAGATCGCCGCCCGGCCACAAGGTGCCTTCGTCGTGAAGCGAGAAAGACTGGATGTGAGAGAATTGAGCGGTCAACCGCTAGCGCACTACGACGTCGGCAATGGGCAGGTTCTGGGCAAGTCGCGCACGGACATGCCGCCCGTGGCGGCCGATCGCCTCTACCTGGTTACGGCCTCCAGTTTCCCCGAATTCCGACCTGTATACGACGCGCTGCTCGCGATGGGTTTTTACAATCTGAATCCAGACGCGATGAAGGAGCTGCAAAGCCCAGATGCCGGCGAAATCCTGCACCGCGACGGCGACAATCTTGCCAGCGTCATCGCACGCCTGAGCGCTGATCGGGCGGAGGCGTACGCGCGGATCAAGAAGTACCTTCAGGCCATCGTCCCGGGGATCACCGAGGTCATGCGCGTGGCCCTCGGACCGCGCGAGACCCTCGAATTCCGGCAGCAGGTTGAGGGCGCGAAACACCCCTGGACGTTCTACGCCGCCAATATGTCGGACGGAACGCTGCGGGCGCTGGGCGCCCTCGTCGCAGTGGCACAGTTGGCGAACCACCGCGCGCCGGTGAGCCTGATCGGCATCGAGGAGCCCGAAACGGCTTTGCACCCGGCCGCCGCGGGCGCGCTGATGGATGCGCTGCGCGAGGCTGCCGCACACACGCAGGTGGTGGCCACGAGCCATAGTCCCGATCTTTTGGACCAGATCGACTTGTCCCACGACGCGGTCCTGGTCGTCACGGCGCGCGAAGGCAAGACGGAAATCGCCCCGCTCGACCAAGCCAGCCTGGAGGCGATCAAGAAACACCTCTACTCGCCGGGGGAATTGCTCCGGCAGGACCAACTGGCTCCGGATGAGGACAATCTGCGTCAACAGCGGCAACTGCGCCTCTTCGATATCGAGGACGACGCGTGAGCCGACTGCGCGTCGCGCCGCTCGTTGAGGGGCACGGCGAGGTGACAGCCGTGCCGATCCTGCTGCGCCGAATCTGGGGGGACCTCGTGGACGGTGAGTACGTGGATGTCCTGCAACCCGTGCGCGTGCCGCGGACCAAGGTCGTCCGGCCGGCCAAACCCGGAGGTTCCGAACCGGTCGTCCACGGGACTGAGCTCTCGCGGGCCGTCGAGCTGGCCGCCCGTAAGATCGCAAACCGCAGCGACCCCGACACGCCAGCGCTTATTCTCATTCTCTTCGATGCGAATTCCGATTGTCCTGCGACACTGGCACCACGGCTGCTGAGTTTCGTGGCGCAAAAGAACATCGCCTGCGTGCTCGCAAAGGTCGAATACGAGACCTGGTTCGTCGCGGCCGCGAGTTCGCTCGGCGAATTCCTGGACCTCAAAGGGCAGCCTCCGCCGTCCGATCCGGAAGCCGCGCGCGCCGGCAAGAAGTGGATCGAGGACCGGTTCCGCGGGGCACGCTACAGCGAGACTGTCGATCAGCCGACCCTGACGGCACGCATGAACCTGCGCGAGTGCCGCTCCAAGTCACCTTCGTTCGACAAGTTATGCCGCGAATTGGAGCGGTTCCGCAGGTCTCCTTGAGGCTTCGCACTGCAAGTCGACGTGCGTCGTCGCCCCCACCACGCGGCGCGCGGCATATTGCGAGGCATCCGCGCCGCACGTACAGTGCTACGTTGCGGCGCGGTCCCACGAGTAGCTCGGGCGGGCCGCGCGGCAACAGGCAACGTTGATGGTCACCCTGCACAGCTACGTCCTGCGCGAGCTGCTCAAGACCTTCGGCCTCGCGCTCGTGACGCTCACCGTCCTGTTCACCATGGGCGGCGGCGTATACAACGTGCTGCGCTTCGAGGGCGTCTCCGCCGGCGACGTGCTCGGCTTTCTCCCCATCCTCGTCCCCATCGTCGTCACGCTCACCATGCCGATGGCGGCCCTCTTCGCCGCCACGATGGTCTACGGCCGCCTCGCCGCCGACAACGAGCTGACCGCCTGTCGGGCCGCGGGCATCAACATCCACCGGCTGTTTCTCTCGGCGATCCTGCTTTCGATCTTCGTCGCGCTGTTCACGCTGCTGATGGGCAGCTTCGTGATCCCCGGCTTCATGCGGAAGCTCGACGATTTCGCCCGCGCGAATCTGCGCGACCTGGTCGCCCAGCAGCTTCAATACAAGGGCTTCATCCACCGCGGGCGGGCCGGCGACGACCGCTACACGGTCACCGCCGAGCGGGTGCAGGGCGTCGCCGACGCGGC
>CAYMXT010000150.1:0-10458 GCA_964394415.1 uncultured Planctomycetales bacterium | reverse complement strand
CACGACGTTTGTGCTGCTCAGCGAGATGCAGACGTCGGTGGGACCGCTGCTCAACCGGGCCGAGCCCGAAGCAAGCCTGCTGCTGCACTACCTGCTGCCGCGTGAGGGCAACCGCCGCCCGCACCCCGCGGTCACGCGCGGGCCGACGTTCAAGCCGACGATCCAGCGGGACGATCGGCACTACAACGCGGTCGCGGACTGGATCAACGATCTGCTCGTGCCGCAGCCCAGCTACGGGTTGCAGTACGTGAATCCGTATCCCGGCCGGCGGCCCGGCCCGGCAACTGCCCCGGCCCCACCGCCGTAGCTAACTGGACGTGCGCGCATCGGCGGCGCCTGTCCGAGCCGCGCGCGCCAGCTCGCGGACATACTCGCGACCGCTCGCGCGATCGGCTCGGATCTGCGCTGCCGAATCGCGCACGGTGATTTAGAATCCCCGCCGCATGAAACGCAACCGGCCGGCGACGAAACCGAGCCTTGACGCCTCGCCCGCGGCCCATCGGGCGCACGGCTGGTTGGGGGTCGTGCTTGTCGTCGCGCTCGTGGCGCTCGCGTTCGCCAACACGCTGGGCAACGGGTTCAACTACGACGACGACGGGAACATCCTCGAAAACCCACAGTTCCGGGGGCTGGGGCCAACGCAGCTCGCGTGGATGTTCACGACGTTTCACTTGGGCCACTACCAGCCGCTGTCGTGGCTGACGCTCGCGCTCGACTACACCGTCTGGGGGTTGAACCCATTCGGCTACCACCTGACGAACCTGCTGTTCCACGTCGGCAACGCCGTGCTCGTGTTCTTGCTCGCGCGGCGGTTTCTGCCCGCCGCCGCGGCGGTACTCGCGACGCTGCTCTGGGCGGTCCACCCGCTGCGCGTCGAGTCGGTCGCGTGGATCACGGAACGCCGCGATGTGCAAAGCTCGTTCTTCCTGCTGCTGACGGTCGTGCTCTATCTCCATGCGCACCAGGGCACCCCGGAAAACCGCCGGCGTGTGCTGATCGCCGCGTTGGCCGCCTACTTACTGTCGCTGCTGAGCCGCGCGCTGGGGGTGACGCTGCCGGTGATCCTGCTGCTGCTCGACTGGTGGCCGCTGCGGCGTGTGGGCGGCGACCGCGGTTGGTCCGACGCCGCCGCGCGCCGCGTATACGCCGAGAAACTGCTGTTCTGCGTCCCGGCGGTGGTTTTCGCGGCGCTGGCCCCGGTCGCGCAGGCGGCGTCGAAGGCCGCCATGACGCTGGAGGAGCTGACGCTGCGCGAGCGGTTCGCACAGGCCGGCTATGGGTTGGTGTTCTACCTGTGGAAGACCGTTTGGCCGCTTGGTTTGGCGCCGCTGTACGAGCTGCGCGAGCCGTTGCCGCTGCTCACCGCCAAGTACCTGCTGCCGGCGGTGCTGATTCTGGCGATGATCGCCGTGCTGGTGCTGGTCGGCCGCCGCCGACCGTGGCTCGTTGTCGTCGCGGCGAGTTACGCCATCTTGCTGGCCCCGGTGCTGGGTTTCGTGCAGAGCGGACGGCAGGAAGTCGCCGACCGCTACAGCTACCTGCCCCTGATCGGCGGGACACTGCTCGCGGTCGCCGGCGTGCATCGTCGGCTACGCAACTTGCAGCTATGCACCGCCACGCTCGCGGTCGCCGTTGTGGTGCTGGGCGGGCTCACCTGGCAGCAGAACCGCATCTGGCGGGACTACGAGACGCTCTGGACACACTCGGTGCGCCACGCACCGGGCCCGACCGCCCACCAGAACCTCGCGGTGATTTACGCCAAGACCGGCCGGTTGGACGCGGCTGTCGAGCAGTACCGTTCTGCCCTGGCGATCGAGCCGCTGCACGAAGCCGCGCTGTACGGCCTGGCTTGGACGTTTTCGCAATCGCGCCGCTACGCCGACGCGGTGCCGGTCTACGAGACGATCGTGCAGTATTTTCCAGCGGATGCGAAGGCCCGGCTGCAATACGCGCACGCCTTGCGCGAGGCCGGGCGGGCCGACGACGCGCTGCGTGAATACGCGGAGGTCACGCGACTGGACCCGCAGGGTATTGAAGCGCGGATGAACGCCGGGCTGCTGCTGCGCGACCGCGGGCGGCCCGCGCTGGCGGCGGACGTCTTTCGCGACGCGCTGCGCGTGCGGCCGGACCTCGTGGATGCGCGGGTTTTCCTGGCCGAAGTATCTCTGCAACTCGGGCAGCGTGACGACGCGCTCCGTGAGTTGCGCGAGGTACTGCGTCAGAAGCCCGACCACGCCGACGCCCGGCGATTGCTCGAAGCTGCGCAGCGCCCTTCCGAACTGCGCCCGTAACGGAGCGCATCCGAGCCGCGACCGCAAGGGAGCGATCCGCGCAGCGCATCCGAACCGCGACCGCAAGGGAGCGATCCGCGCAGCGCATCCGAGCCGCGACCGCAAGGGAGTGATCCGCGCAGCGCGTTGGAGGATTGGCAACCGTGCCGACGCGCTGCGCGGATCGCTCCCTGCCGGTCGCGGCTCGGATTTCGCTCCCTGCCGGTCGCGGCTCCGACTGGGATGCGCCCCCGCGGCGGGTTATGATGAATCCTGCCGCGAGAGTGGCGGAATTGGCAGACGCACCAGATTTAGGTTCTGGCGGGGAAACCCATGCGGGTTCGAATCCCGCCTCTCGCACTGCCAACCCACGTGCAGTTTGGTGGAAGGCCGAGCACACGCGCAAACCTCGCGCTGGCCGGAGGCCCATGCTCCCCAACCCACGACGTTTGCGAACCCCTACGCCACGATTCGGGCCGGACGTGTGCTACCGCCGCCGGGCGGACTCGGCGCCGACCGTCACCGACTTGACCCGGCTGCTGTCCGTGCGAAACGTACCCTCAAGCACCGTGCCGCGCGACGTGGTACACGTGAGCACCCGCTGCCCGGATCGCCGGCCCAGCGACCATTCGCCCACGTGCGGGGCCGCCGCCAGCGCCCGCTCCAGCAGGTCCTTCGGCAACCAGTCCTTCCGGTGCGACTTCAACTCACCTTGGCGCGCGACGGCGAAAAACTCGTCCACGTCGTCAAACGACTGCCGCTGACTCGCGGCCCGCGCCAGAAAGCTGGTCAGCGTCGAGACCACCGTTTGCGCGTACAGCTCCGCGGTGGGGTCCGCGGGCAAGCCGAGCCAGTATGCCCGCCAGCGTTCCGCGAACGCCTCCACATCGCCGCCGAAGTGTTTCAGCCAGGCCCGCTCCCATTCTTCGCCCCGGCTCACGTCGCGCAGGAAGTCGAAGAACGGCGTCTGATACTGCTTGTTGTCGGCGTGTGCCAGAAAATGCACCAACGACCAGGCCTGGTCGTAGTGCTTTCCGCGCAGGTCCACCGCCCAGGCTTCGGACGACATCAGCATCATCGCCCGCACGGACTTCATCTGTCCGTCCTTCAGCAGGGCCTTCAACCGGGCCAGTCGCTCCGGCAGAACCAGCCCCGTGTAGAACTCGTCGCCGGCAAAAACGCCCTCGGCGAAATACTCCGCCAGCCCCTCGTTGGCCCAGATCGGCAGACCCAGGCCGATCGTTGCGTGCGCGAACTGGTGAAACCCCTCGTGCTGAATGGTGTACCACAGCGCCTCCGGTTGGTCCGGGTCGGCGACGGCAGCCAGCACGCGCCCCGTGTACAAGCCCGCGGTACCCCGCCGACCGCCGGCCTTTTCGTAGTCCGCCCGCGACGCGAACAGGTAGAACGGGAGCCGCTCGCGGACCGTGCCGGCCAACCCGGCGGTCCGCCGCTGGTACTCCTCAGCCAGGACGGTGAGACGGGCCGTGACGCCGCGCACGACCTCCTCGTCTAGGTCTGTGTGCAACGCGTAGTAGGGCGTCTCGTAGGCCCTGAGCCGCGGCTGCGCGAGCCCTGGGGTGAGCGTCGGAAGCAGCAGCAGAACCAGTGTGGCTGGTAAGCCGGCGCGGTTCATAACGGCCCTGTAACGTGGTATTCCAAACATCATGATCGGGTGGCGGACCGCGCGATATCCAGCAGTCCGCGCGGTCATTCATGCCACCCCGCGGCCCCCAGCAGCTTGACGAAGCGGCACTTCATGACGTCATCGCTCTCCAGCCCGCCCGCGGTCCGCCGCACGAGCACCAGCGTCTGATCCGCGACCGGCCCGGTCGGCGCGACGAGTCGGCCTCCGGGGGCAAGTTGTGCGGCCAGCGGTTCGGGCACCTCGGGTGCCCCGGCAGTCACGATAATACCGTCGAAGGGGGCCTTCTCCGGCCAGCCGAGCGAACCGTCGCCGCAGCGGTAGGAAACATTAGAGAGCCCCATTTCGTCTAGCCGGCGGGCGGCTTGCGTCATCAGCTTGAGGTGCCATTCGATCGTGCAGACGCGGGCCACGAGGCAGGCGAGCACGGCGGTCTGATAGCCGGAACCGGTCCCGATTTCCAGAACGCGGCAGTCGGGCTCCAACGCCAGCAGCTCGGTCATCCGCGCAACCATGTACGGCTGCGAGATCGTCTGCTGACACTCGATCGACAGGGCCCCATCGGAGTACGCATTGGCGACCTGCCCCGGCGGGACGAACCGCTCCCGCGGGATGCGACGCATGGCCATGAGCACGCGCTCGTCGCGGATGCCGCGCGCGACGAGCTGCTCCGCGATCATTCGCTCGCGCTCCGCCTGGCGCTCGGGTTGTGGTGCGGTCGGACCCATGCGTGCGACCCCGGGGCAACGGAACTGGGCCGGCTGTCATCCTACCGGAAGTGTAAAAGCCAGACACGCGGCGGCGGGGCCCCGGGCGACCAGTGGGCTGGGCGCAGTGCGGCGAAGCCCCGCCAGCTTGAGCTACTCGCTGGCCTGCTCCGCGTTCCGGCGCGGCGGCAGTCCGCCGGACGCCGAAGTGGCCGGCTGCGACTCGCTCGCATTCCCCGCGGTCCGGCTCCGCGCCTGGATGCGGTTCGTCTTGAGGTCCACCACCTCGAACCACGCGGCAAACGGCTTGCCGGTCAGCAGCTCGGCGAACGTCTGGGTGCCGATCAGGGCTTTGAGGCGGAATTTCGCGGTGCGGTTCGTGAAATCGCCGTCCACCGAACGCACCCGCTCGACGCTCGCGAGGGCCTTCTTGATTTCGACATAGGTCGCAAAATCGACGCCCTCGATCTCCAGCTCGATGTCCCCGCCGGCGGTGATCGCCGTGGACCATTGCTCCATCACCGCTTCGAACAGCCGGACCGCCAACGCGGGCTCGCGGCGGGTTTCTACGCGCGGGAACGTGGCGGCGACGAGCGCGGCCCGGGCGGCCTGCGGACTGAACTCGCTTCGCGAACGCACGCCGCGCCGCGTCACCGGAACCGACTCACCCGCGAGCACCTTGCCGGTGTCGGTGTAGTACACCTTGGCCTGCACGTCGCAGTTGTAAAACGCCGCTGGCGTGCCATAGAGGTCTTCGATCCCGGCCTTGTCGGCGTTGGCGGCCCCGCGGACGAGCAGGTGCGCACCCGCCTCCTTCGCCAGACGGGCCAGCTTGGGTGCGTCACCCGCCCGCTCGGCGTCGTCCTGCTCGCGTTTGCGGATGTCCTCGATGGCCTCGCGCGCGACCAGGTCAAAGCCGACCTTCGTGAACATCTCCGCGAGGCTGGTCTCGACGATCGAATGCTCCTGCCGCTGGCCGTCGATCTGCTCGTCGATCCAGAGCATGATCTTGGGGCGGCCGATTTGGTCGAGGACGTTCTGCACCTCACCCCAGGTCTGGGCGACCGCGTCGGGCCGCACGGTCGCCTCGATCGTCACCTCCCAATCGCCGTGCGCGACCTCCTTCTCGCTGAGCACTTTGAACTCGCGGACGATGCCCGCGGCCCGGCTGTAGATCGTGTCGCGGGCCAAGGCGTAGTTCTCGACCGTCGAAAAGCCCGCGATCTGCGTGCCGGCCCCCTGCTCCAGCGCTTTCCGCAACGCCTGCTTCAACGCATCGTCGCGGTTGTAACCCGCGGCGGTGACGGTGACCGTCTTGGCCTCGACCGCCGGCGTGGGTTCGGATCCCGGCGGTTTCTCCTGGGCGAGCGCCGACATACAGCACAGCAGCGCGAGGATCCCCGAGCATGTTCTCATCATCATTACAGACCTCGTTGCACCAAGCCGTATTCCCGCCGGAATTCCGCCACCCCTTCGGGGTGGGTCGTAATCTGGGCGCTGGTTCCACGGGTGTCGCCCCGCTGCGCGTGGCGCCACCCGTGGCTACAACCCTGCACCCCTTCGGGGTGAACAGCCACGACTTCGCCGCGCAGCGGCGGCGGGCTGTAGCCACGGGTGGCGCGAAGCGACACCCGTGGTTGGCCGTCCCACACAGTGACTCCGCCCCGAAGGGGCGGCGGAAACACGGACCACGCACGCAGCCCCCGACCGACATCCGCCACCCCCTCGGGGTGAGCGGCCAGCGGCCACGGCGCGTGCGACCGATCTTCCGCCGGCTCAACTTCCTCGACTTTCATCCGCCGTCGGACGATTTCCCAGAGCCGGCGGGCGGGCAGCTCGACCTTCAACTCCGTCGTGCCATCGGCCTGTGTCGTAGCGGGGGCCGCCGCGCGGGCCCCGCTGAGCCAAAGCACAATGTCATCCTTGAGGTCCTGATGGTACCCGACAAACTCGCCGACCGTCGTCCGCTTCTGAATCACAAGCTGGCTCGCTTGCCGGGAAAGCTGGTCGAGGCCATCGAGCCGCGCGGCGGCGCTGCGGGCCGTCTCGTCCAGCTTCTCGTCGTGTGCGGGCACACAGCGCCCGACCGCGGTCAGGCTCCGGTTGGCCCACTCCGGGGCGTTGTGCTCGATCGGCAGATACCGCGGCAGCAGCAGGGCCGTGTTCGGCGGCGTCGCCAGGCCGGTCGCGACCAGCTCATTCGCGCCGGCCAGGAGCACCATCTCGCGGAAATCCGCCGCGGCGAAGTCGTCGCCGCGGTATTGCTCCTCATGGACGCGCGTCAGCACACGCAACAGTTCGCGGATCGGCAGCCGGGCCTCCGCGACCGCGACCTGGTCCGGGGCGTACTCCAGTTTCGCGCTCGCGGCGCGAGCGATCTCGGCGGCAACCGCGGCACGAATCTCGGCGCTCACGGCGAAGAACTCGCCCAGCCGCCGGGTACGCGAGATCTTGAGACGCGCCGCCTGCTCCAGCAGCGCGTGCTGGGCGTCCGCCGTCGCCGCGGCGCCCGTCATCGCGACGCCGTCCACCGTCACTTCTTCCCATCCGATCGGCTGTGCCCCGCGCCCGCGTTCCGTGGGCGTCGCGCGGCCCGTGGCCCATACGCTGCCCCACGTGCGGGCCGCGCTGTGCAACCGCCCCGGCTCCAGCCCGTCCGCTGCCAGTTGTGCGAGTCGGACTTCGAGGTCGTTTGGATCAACGCGCACGTCAACCTCGCACACCTGATCGGAGTAGTGGCGCGGCTTACCGATCGCCGGTCGCGTACGCACCCACAGGCGTAGCGCGCGGTCGCGTTCCGCGTCCTCGGCAAGCCGGTCACCCACCGTGCTGCGCTCGGCCAGCGGCAGCGCCAAGACCCGCTCGAAAAGCGCACCCCGCGCGTGCCCGAGCGCGATCTGCTCCAGCGTGCGCTGCTCCTCGTTCGTGAGCGGCTGCGTCGTCTGCGCACACGCCGCGGCCGCGACGACGCAGACCGCCAGCAGGTCGGGCGTGCGGACACGCAGCATGGCGTGATACCCTTGGCGCGGCGTGCGGGGCTACTCGACCACCATCTCGCCCGGACGCTCTTCCTGCACCTCGCCGGGCCGCTCTTCCTCGTGGACCTGCACCTTGCGGTGTTCGCGTTTCGCGCAGCCGGCGAAGACGGCGAAGATCGTCACGAGGCACGCGAACAACGCCAAGCGCTGGAACCAGCGGGTCATCATTTCAAGCTCCTCAACCGGTCGCCGTACTCGTGCGGCGCCGCGAAGGAGATCGAGAGATCAAGAGAACACGAGAGCAAGACCCTGCGGCCTCGCGTTGTCGGCTCTTGATCTCCTGCTCTCTCGATCTCTCGATCTCTGGTCTCACGGCTTCGGTTCGCCGGGGGCAGCCACCGGCGCACGAGGAACGCCGTCGTTGAGCACGCCCCAGACTTCCATGCCCTGCATCGTCACCGTCACGCGGGCGGTCCCGCCGTCCACTTCGGTCTTCGTCACTGTCGCGCCGCTGATGATCGCGTCCAGTCGGGCCGCGATTTCGTCCCGCTGTGTCGCGTGGTCCTTTACAGACGTCTCGTTCTGGAGCTTCAGCCCGCCGAGCTGCTCGGCCAGCTTCCGCTTGGCGTCCAGTTCCGCCGCGCGAATCGCCTTGAGCCGCCCCTGCGGCGTCTCGATGGCGGGGTCCGTGCCGTTGCCGTGGGCTTCAAACACCTGCGCGACCCAGTCGGGGGCTGGCACCGTCGCGACTTCGTTGAACTTCTTCAGGTACTGCGGCGGCGGCACGCCCATCCCGGTCGCCTCGAAGTCCTTCTTCACGACGGTCTTGACGATGCTGTCGATATCGTGGCCGCGCGTGTCGTCCGGGTCGCCGTTGTAATAGCGGCTGTGGAGGCTCTTGACGGTCGTGATGACCTGCTCCGTCGGCACCCGCAGCGTAACCTCCGCGATCAACTCGTCGTGGTGCAGATACTCGCTGATCGTCTCGGCGCCGACCAGCAGTGCGTTCAACTCGGCCCGGATTTCATCCGTCTCCGCCACGAAATCGCGGACCTGCGTGCGGGCCGTCAGCCGCAAGCCCTTGATCCGCTCGGCCAGCTTCCTCTTCGCGTCCAGTTCCGCCGCCCGCAACGCCATCATCCGCGCCTGCGGCCCGAGCCGTTGCCACAGCTCGGGGATCGGCGGCTTGCCCGCCGGCACCGGCGACGGTCCCAGCAGTTCGGCCGCCCCTTGCGGCAGTTCCGGCGGCAAATCCGGCCGCGGGGCGCCGCGCCCCACCACCTTGATGACGTTCTTTTCGATCTTCCGCGTGACCGATTCGAAATCGCTCGTCTTCACGTCCTCCCCCTTGTAGTACCGGTCGTGGGCCGAGCGCAGCGTCTCGACGACCTTGGCGACCGTCACCTCGGCGGGGATTTCGCACGAGCCGTCCTCGTACCACGTCGGCGTGCCGAGCCGGATGCCCTTGACGAAGCTGTCAACCTCGCCGCGGATGTCGTCCGATTCGGTCACGAAATCGCGAACATAGGTCCGCTCGTTGAGCTGGATGCCATAGACGATTTCGGCCAGCTTGCGGTAGGCGTCGGCCTCGGCGGCCCGCTTGGCCAGCAGCTTGTTCTGTTCCTTGGAAATGTCCTGGGCGACGGCCGCCGCCGCCAGGGTCAGGACGCTTGTCGCGACTACATGCCACTTACGCATCGTTTTCGTTGCCTCCAGGCATACCCGGCATGACGGCCCGGGCGACCGCGGGGGCCGGCATACACGGTAGGACCGCGGCCCCCACGCAGGGTTAGTCCGCTTCGTTTGCCATCGTCAAGCCGGAAACGATACCCGCAGCGAAGCCCGGCGCGAAGCCGCTCCTTTCCGACCACACGGTTGGGCGGGTATAGTCTGACGCTGAAACGCCCTCGTGAGCGGTAACGACCGACAACATCGATTGTCTCGGCGTGCGCGGCGGTGCGACAGACTGGCGGATTATGTTCGGAAATCTCGGACAACTAATGGGGCTGCTGAAGAACGCCGGGGCGTTGAAGCAGCAAATGGAGCAGGTCAACGCGCGGCTCCAGGCGGCCCGCTTCACGGGCGACGCCGGCGGCGGGCAGGTGCGGGCCACCGTGGACGGCCGCGGCGAGCTGGTGAGCGTGAAGATCGACCCCGCGCTCGTGCAGGCCGGCGATGTTGAAATGCTCGAAGACCTGGTCTGTGCCGCGGTCCGCGACGCCGTTCAGCGCAGCCGCGACACGCTTCAGAAGGAGTTCCAGTCGATCGCTGGCGGGCTGAACCTGCCCGGCCTCGACGGGCTGCTGGGGGGCGGGCGATGAGCGGCGGCGGGCTGACCGGTCCGCTCCAACGCCTGATGGACGAGCTAAAGAAGCTCCCCGGCGTCGGGGCCCGCTCCGCCGAGCGGATCGCATTTCACGTGCTCAAAGCCGGCCGCGACGAAGCGCTCGCGCTCGCCAAAGCGGTCACCGCGGTCAAGGACGAGATTCGCCCGTGCAGCCGGTGCTTCAACCTCGCTGACGCCGACCTGTGCAACATCTGCGCGGACACCCGCCGCGACCAGGGCCAGATCGTCGTGGTCGAGCAACCGAAAGACCTGTTGACGCTCGAAGCCACCGGCCTGATCACCGGCGTATATCACGTGTTGATGGGCCACGTCTCGCCGTTGGACGGCGTGGAGCCCGCCGACCTGACCATCGACGCCCTGCTGCGCCGCGTAAAAGCCGGCGGCGTGCGCGAGGTCGTCCTCGCGACCAACCCGAATTTCGAGGGCGACACCACGGCCCTGCACGTTGCGAGCCTGCTTGCGGACACCGGCGTCAACGTCACGCGCCTCGCCCGCGGCATCGCCCCCGGCT
>CAYMXT010000149.1:0-10475 GCA_964394415.1 uncultured Planctomycetales bacterium | reverse complement strand
GTCGTGGAGCACAGACGATCCGTCTGTGTCGTGGAGCACAGACGATCCGTCTGTGCCGTCGGACTCGGAGTCCCGACGCTACTCCGGCGGCTCCTCGGAGAAGACGTAGCTCTCCGGCTCCACCTCGTAGATTCCGGTGAAAGAGTGCTCGATAGGCTCTTCGCCGACGAACTCGCGGAGCATCGTGTTGGTCTCGCCCATCTGCCGCGCGAAGGTCAGCACCAGGCCCACGGCCTCGTCGTGGTTGCGGGCCACGACCTGAAACGCGCGGGCGAAGCGCGTGAACCGCCGCCGGCGTTTGCGGCCCGGCTGGCGGACCTCGCGCAGGCCGGGGCGATAGTCCGCCTCCAGCATCAGGCTGTACCAGTAGGCCCGTTCGACCGGCTCCCCGGCCAGCTCGCGGTACGCCTCGCACAGCTCGACGGTGCAGGCGTTCACGGCGTAGGCGCGGGACAACAGCCGGTCGCAGCGCGGCCGCATGTGGTGCCGGGCGAAGAAGTCCATCGCCATCTCGAGCGCGTAGTGCAACTCGCCGCGGTCGGCGAATTGCGTGCGGTTCAGCAGCCGCTCGTAGATGGTGCGGGCCGCCGCGATGTGGCCCTCTTCCTCCAGCACGAAGGCCCGCAACAGCCACGGCCGCGTCGAACGCGGCTCCAGCCGCTCCAGGTTCTTGAGCTGCGCGCGGGCCGTCGGCAACTGCCCCGCCCGCACCGCGGTCACGCCCCAGTTCAAACGCAGCGCCGCCGAATTGGGGTTGACCCGCTCCGCCTGTTCGTAGCAGGCGAACGCGGCCGGGTACTCCTCGTCGTCACTGTGCAGGATGGCCAGCGCGATCCACTGTTCGGCGTCGTCCGGGACCAGCGAGAGATAGCGCTTGAGCGTGACCTTGGCTTCGTCGAAGCGGCCCATCTCGGCCAGCGTCCCGGCCTTGCGCTGGAGCACCCAGTCGATGTCCGCGCCCTGGTCGAGCGCGCGGTTGTACAGCTCGATGGCCCGCTCGTAGTCGCGCAGCTTCTCGTAGACCAGCGCCAGGTTGGCCAGCGCAACCTCGTCGTCCGGGGTCAGGCTCGTGGCTTCCTCAAGTGCGTCGCGGGCGTCTTCCAGCTCGTCGCGGTTGGAGAGCACGACGCCCAGCGTCCCCAGCAAACGCGCCGACTTTGGGAATTCCTCGAGCAGCGGGTCGAGCGTTTCGAGAGCCTCGTCGTCGCGGCCCATTTCGGTCAGCGCCCAGGCCCGCAGACTGGCCCACTCGATCCGCGCGTCATCGTCCGTGAGCGTGTCCGGGTCGAGCTCGTCGAGACACTGGAGGGCCTGATCCGGTCGCCCGTCTTCGAGCAACTGGTTCGCCCGGGCCAGAAGAGAGTCGCTGTCTTCGTGTTCCATCGCCTGCGCCGTACCGCCCGCCCGCCACGGCGCTCCTTCTCCGCATCAGCATCGCGCGGCGTGGCGGGCTTCCACTTGATTATATCGGTTATGGACCAGGCCGGTGTCAACGCCCGCCGCCGGCGGCGCGCGGTCTGCCACCGGCAGAACTTGCGTCCCTGCGATGCGCCGCCGATGATGCGGCCGATGTCTGTTGCCCGCCTGGACTTCGCGCACGCGGCGCGCCGCATGAACGCGGCGGCTCGGGTGCGCCGCGCCAGCGACGGGCGGCGTGGCCCCGCACTGGCGTGCGGGGTTCTGATCGGCGTTGTTGCTGCCGTCCTGCCGACCGCCGGCTGCGTCGCGTTCAGCTTCGACCGCGTGCAGCTCGGCCAGACGCAGCCGGAGTATCGCCCCGCCTTTCCCGAGGGTCAGACCCGCCGCACACCCGTCGGCTTGTGCTACCTCGAGCGCGATCCGTTCGGCCGCACGGACGCCGTGGTGCTCCTGCTGGCCGGGGACCGGCGGGTGGCGGGCAAATTCCACGCTGTACATGTGGAGCGGCGCAGCCCGCTGGCCGTCGAGACGAGCTATCAGCTTCGCGGCGAGCTGAACCCGGGGCTGGCCCGCCTGACGGGCACGGGCCCCGTAGACACGCTGCGGGCCGTGACCGATGAGCTGACGACGGGCGACCCCGATACCTTCGTGCGCGAAGCACAGGGTTGGGTGGCGGCCGGGCTGGTGCGGCTGATTCAGCAATGGCCGCACACCGGCGACGCCGGTCCGGCCGCGACGCGCGTCGCCGACCTGCTCGAGCGCGTTCCGGGGCAGGGCACCGCCCGCGTGACCGTCACCCCCGCCGGCGTGCTGCAATTCGAGTACACACACAGCGTGACGCGCTAGCGTCCGCGCAGTGGGGTGGGCGTCCCGCCCGCCCGCCGCGTGTGTGCGCCACTGTCCCGCGCAGTGGGGTGGGCGTCCCGCCCGCCCGCCGCGCGTGTGCGCCACTGTCCCGGCGCGCCGGGATGAGCAGTGCCGTCCGCTCGTCGTCAGGCCGCGGACCACATCGCCGGTGATCGTCACCTGCTCCATCGCGCCGGCCCGCAGCAACCCCTCGTTCGGCCCAACGCCGGCGTCGCGGTTCCGAAACCGCAGCGCGAAACACAACTCCGTGGCGACGCGCTCGGCGATGTATGTAATCACCGCCGCACGACCGCTCTCTCTCGCGCGGGCCAAGAGGCTGTCCTCGGAGCGTGGCCCCAGGCTCGCACGTTCTCACACTATCCTTATGCTTAAGTATACCAGGCGCCAAGGGTGTCGTTGAGAGGAGTTCTTACCGGACGCCGGATTCGGCCGGGCCGCCGCGGCGCGGTGTCACTGCTTGAGGCTGGGTTGCGAGAAGCGCTGCTCGATTTCCGCGTCGCTGAGCGCGCAGGAAGCGTAGAAGACGTCTTCGAGGATTACCTGGGCGGCGACGCTGTCACCGGCGCAGCTTCCGGAGCGAATCGACCCGCCGCCGGCCACCGTCGGGGCGGGTACGTCACCCGTGAGCTGTTCGATGCCGTTGCCGTCCGAAATCGACAGCACCCAGCCTTCGCTGGACCGGCGCACCGCGAAGTAGACGCGCGTTCCACCTAGCAGGACGCGGGGGGCACTCGACAGGGCGGGGTCGCCATTGACCGCGAGTACAAAGCTCTGCGTCGGGCAATCGTAGTACACCTCGGCGCAGCCGCTGTGCGTGCCCGAAGGGGCGTGATAGGCACGGATGTGGCTTTGGCCGACGGCACCCAGGTCGTCCGTGCCGGAGAGCAACACCGTGCTGAACAAGTGGGTCCACTCGGCCCCGAACGTCAGTTCGCCGTAGTCGAAATGTTCCGGGGCCGACGGTGCGCCGGGCGGCACCCATTCGCCATCCACCGGCGCTTCCGCGAGTTCGGCCGCGCCGAGCCACAATTCGGCCGTGCGGTCGACCTCATTGGGGGACACTTCGATCTTGACGTGCAGCACCGGCGACGGTGCGGTGCTGGCCGGGGTCCAGACTTCGGTCCACGCCGGGCTGCCGTCGGTAGGGTTCACGCGCAACCCGAAACCGGTGGCGGCGGTGCCCAGACGCACGTAGAACTCCTTGGCCTGGCCCCGGACCCAAAGGTGGAGGCGATAGGGCGTGCCGGGGTTGCAGGTGAACGCGGGATGCAGGTTCAGGCCGATCCGCTGGTGGCTCGACATGCCGGTCTTGCGGATGTGGAGCGCGCCTGGCCCGGCAAAGGGGTGATGTGCGTCCACTTCGAACAACTGTGGGCCGTACGCCGGCACCCAGCCCACGTAGAGTTGGTCACACCGCGCTTGCGCGGCGGTCAAGAGGTTGGTCTTCGCCGGCGAGACACATACGCCCTGGACGGCGGCCACCTGCGCCGCCGGCACTTGGGCGTGGCGAAGCCCCCAGCCGTCCGTCACGGCGATGTAGTGCAGGTAACCGTCCAGCATTCCGGCGCAATAGCCGAACGTCTGGTACGTCGCGTTGAGCGACCCCAGCCGGCCATAAACCGCCCAGCGGCTCAGATCGGCCGAGACCAGGACGGTGGGGGCTTGGTGTCCCGTGGCGGCGCTTGCCAGGGTGGCGTACCAAACGCCATCGAATTGCGACAGATCCCAGATGACATATTGAAAGCCGCGGCTGACGAATTGGCGCTCCATGAAGGTGCCCACCCGCCACTTATTCAAGTCGAACCAGCCCACCCGCTGGCAGGCATCGGAGCCCAAGTACAGGCGGTCCGGATCGTGTCCAGCGCGGAAGCACGTCACCTGCCCCGTGGGCGACGACTGGTTCGTACCGGACAGCTCGTGGAACCACTCGTGCCAGTTCCGGCCGTCGTCGGTGCTGGTGAACGTATGGCGGTGCGCGAGGTCATTGTCGCCGGTGTCGACGATCCAGCGGTCGGTGCCCGGATGGTAGACCACCGAGTGGAAGTGTCTGAAGTGCGGCAGCTCCCACGCCGCCCCGCCTTCCCAGACGAGCTCCCAGGCCTGGCCCTGGCGGGCGGCCTGGTCGGCGGAGCGCCAGATTTGCTTCGGGGTGTTCTCACCCACTCCAGTGTAAGTGACCGCCACAATGGTGCCGTGCGGCGCCTCACAGAAGTTGTGAATATAGTACGGGGCCCCGCCCAGCGTGCCGTACATCACCGGCGCGTGCCAGTTGACGCCGTCATCGCTCCAGAAGGCGTGCCACGCGGCGCCGCCGCGGCCGAACGCGATCAGTCGCCCGGAGCGCAGGGCGAACAGCGACGCGAACCACGAACTCCGCCCGTCCCCGCTGAGCGGAAGGTCGCTCTGCCGCTGCCACGTCGCGCCAGCGGTGCTGCGCCACACGCCCAGCGTTCCGACACCCGTCGCCCACAGCCCCGCGTCGGTGACGCACCAGGGGACGGCGTTGAGCCACAGGCCCGGGAGACTGGGATGTTGGAGCTCGTTGGTTCGAATATCGATGCGGCCCTGGGAACAGGACAGCTCCCACTTCCGCCGCATCTCGTGCGGCGCGTACACGCGCAGCGCGCCCGGCCCTCCGAGGTAGGCGAACCCCGGCCGTGTGAAATGCGCCAACTCCGGGTCCAATTCCACGCCGAGGCAGGGCCGTTCGGAGTGTGGTGCGTCGTGTGGTTCTGCCGCCGCCGCGAGGCGCGCGCCGGAGATTGCAGCCGCGCAGCACCACGCGACCCAGCCGCCCAGCCTTAGACCTCGTGCGAACATACCCTGCGGCCCAACCAGAAATACGAGCGGATTACGCCCCAATCCCACCACACACCGTGGAACGGGGCGGGGCCGCACCGCCCGGCGCGACCCACCGACCGTCAACCTTACCCGGTAGTATACCCTGCCGGACCGGCGATTCCAAGCGCGATTTCTCAGGTGGTAACGTATCCGGCCGTGTGTAATGCCCCTTCTGGTTTGAGAAAAGAGCGTCTCGTCCGGCCCAGGTTGAAGTTAGAACGAGCCAGGAGTCCGCCGCGAAAGGGGACTGGCTCCGCCGCGGACGGCCTGTGCGGTAGCGTCAGTTGGGTTTCCAGCGGTGCCTGTCCGGGCCGCGAGTGCCAGCTCGCGGACAAACTTGCGACCGCTCGCGCGGTCGGCTCGGATCTGCGCCGCCCAATCGCGCACGGTGATTTAGTCAAGGACCCCGAGGAATACCGGGGCGGCTTCAGCCGACCGCCGCAGCCCGGCGCGCCGGGATGCGCCCTGCGGGCGCGCGGCACGACGTCGCCGACCTATCTGATTCGCTGGCCACAAAGCGTGGTCACACCGCGGGCCGAACATCGTTGGCGGACCGGTTGGCACACCACGCGACCGGCGGTAGAATGCCGCGGATGCTGTCGTTGTGGACCGACCGGCTGGCGCGCGTCGGCAGTGGCCTGGGGCTACTGCTGTTGCTTGCCGCCCAGGAGAACGTCTGTCCGTGGCTGATCCCCCAGCCGATTCAGACGCCGACGCCGGTTCCGGCGCGCGAACAGTCCACAGACCATCCCAAGCGACATAAGCCTATTCTGCCACTGGTCTTACGTGATGCCCCGCCGCGGCCAAAGCCCGTCGGGTGGGCCCATGCGACGCTTCGTCATACATACGGCGACCGCGACGGCGTCGTAAGTTGCGGACCCCGCGACGCGGAGTCTCCCAACGCCGGACCGCCGGTCGCGTGGTCGAATCCGTTGGCGTGGCACGCACTCCAGTTGCCGGCCGAACCGGTTACGGTGCGCTTGTCTCCGGACGACCAGCGCGCGATGCCCGCGCCGGCTCTGCACACCTGCATCACTCCCACCGGCCCACCGCGCGCGTAGTTCCCGCCACGCGTCGCGCTGCGCCAGCGCTGCCTGCATTCACCCGCATCTGAAATCGACCGGCCGAACGAGATTCCGGCCGCCAGCAACCCCCCGCGAGGTTTTCGGACATGGCAGAGAAGAACGTCGGACAACGCTTGATCATTACCGCGATCGCCATCCTGGTCGGGCTGGTGCTCCTGTACCCGCCCGAGCAGAAACTCCGCCCCGGCCTCGACATCGCGGGCGGCACGTCGTTGATCTTCGAGATCGACACCAGTGCGGCGGAGAACGACCCGCAGCTCGCCGAGCGGGTGAAGACGCTGCTTCAGAAGCGCGTCGATCCGAAGGGCGTTTACAACCTGACTTGGCGCGTCCACGGGCGCAACCGCCTCGAAGTGCAAATGCCGCTGCCGCCGAAGGACGCGACCGCGCGGCGTGCGGCGTACGCGGAGGCGCTCGACAAGCTGTATTCACATGAGCTGCGCCGCGGGGCCATCGAGACGGCGTTGCGACAGAGCGGCGCGGAGCGCGACGCGGCCTTGCGCAAGCTGGCTCGCGGCCGGGCGGATGAGGCGCTGGCTGTGGCGGGCGGCGAATCGCGGCAGGCGGCGATCGAGAAGGTCGTCGCGGACCGCGAGCAGTTGCTTTTCACAGCGCGGGACCGGTTCGAGGCCCACAAGACGGCCGACGCCGCGCGGCTGGCCGGTCCGGCGGCCACGCAGCCGACCGACACGCAGAGCGCGACCGCCCCGGCGCCGGCGACACAGGAGAAGCTCGACGAAGCCGCCCGCGACGCCGTGGAGCTGTACGAGGAGGCGATCCAGGACGTGCTCGCGACGAATTTGAACCGGGCGCGCTTTGAGGAGGTGCTCGAGCTGGAGAAATCCTCGGTGACCCGCCAGAAGAGCCTCGAGCAGGTGCTCGACCGGCACGCCGACTTGCGTGGTCAGCTCGAGGCGGTGCTGGCCGACTATGCGGAATACCGCCTTGGCAAGCAGTTTCTCGACGGCCCGGCGGACCTGAAGCGTCTGCTGCGCGGGGCCGGCAAGCTGGAGTTCCGCATCCTCGCCGACCCGGACCCCGGCAACCCGACCCGTTTCGACCGGTATCGGGAGCAGCTCAAGGAAGGCCGTTTCCGCAAGCCGGGTGATGATCTCGGCTGGTTCAAGGTGGACAACCCGCTTCAGTTCTTCAATCTGGAGTCGCCGGCCGACCTGGAGAACTTCAATCCCGAGCAGCACGTGCGGTACGTCGTCGGCAAGTTTGAGGACCACTACTTCGTCCTCGGCAAGCTCGGCTCGGACGACGGCCTGCTCCAGGACGTGAAGAACCAGCGCAAATGGCGGCTGAACCGGGCCCGCCCGGACCGCGATCAGAACGGCCGCCTGAGCGTCTCCTTCGAGCTCGACGTGGTCGGCGGACAGTACTTTGAGCAACTGACCGGTCGCAACATCGAAAAGCCGCTGTGCATCCTCGTGGATGACGTGGCGTACTCCGCCCCCAACATCCAGAGCCGCATCCGTCAGCACGGGCAGATCACCGGCGATTTCAGCGCGGACAAGATCAACTACCTCGTCCAGACGATGGAGGGCGGCACCCTGCCGGCCCGCCTCAAGGACACGCCGCTGTCCGAGCGCACCATCGGCTCCAGCCTCGGCGAGACCAACCGCGACATGGCGCTGCGGGCCGGGCTGATCGGCATGCTGGTCGTCGTGGTGCTGATGATCGGCTACTACTTCCTGTGCGGCGCAATCGCCAACGTCGCCATGGTGCTGAACGTCTTTCTGACGCTGGCCGTGCTCGCCATGCTGGGGGCCCGCATCACGCTCGATGGCTTGGCCGGTCTGATTCTCGCGGTCGGTATGGCGGTCGATGCGAACGTGCTGATCTACGAGCGCATGCGGGAAGAGAAGCTGCGCGGCTCGTCCCTGCGGATGATCATCCGCAACGGCTACGACCGGGCGTTCACCACGATCTTCGACTCGAACATGACGACGCTGCTGACCTGCGTGATCATCTACTACGCCGGCAGCGAGGAAATCAAGGGCTTTGGCCTGACGCTCGGCTGGGGTGTAGCGCTCAACCTCTTCACCGCCGTGTTCGTCACGCGGGCGGTGTTCGACGTGCTGCTGCGCTACAACCTGATCAAGGACATCCACGCGCTCGGGCTGGTCGGCGTGCCCAAGATCAACTGGTACGGCAACGCGAAGGTGTTCGCGACGATCTCGATCCTCACGCTCGTCGTCGGTGTCGGGCTGCTGTTCTCGCGCGGCAAGGACAACGTCTTTGACATCGAGTTCCTCGGCGGCATCGCGGCGGAACTCGAGGTGCAGGAGGCCCGGGCCGGACAGCCGGCCCTCGATGACGTGACCATCAGCAAGCGTCTGGCCGCGGTGGCCGACGAATTGGCGCGCGACGCGCGGCGCCTCGATCAGGCGCAGGTCGAGCCCGTCGCCGGGGAGCAGGCGGCGTTCGACGTGCGCCTCGAGGGCGTCGCGGCCGATCGGCTGGCCGCCCTGCTGGCCGAACGGCTCGAAGAACTGAAGCTGCTGGCCCGCGATGGCGTCCACGCTGAGCCGGGCAATCCCGCGCTCCGTGTGCTGGTTCAGGGCGACGTCGACGCCGGCAAGTTGCGCGACGCCATCCACGGCCTGGCCGAACCGCTCGGGCAGGTCGTGGACAACCTGGGCCACGCCAACGTCAACGCCGTGCTCGAATCGGCCGGCGCCGCCGAAGCCGGCCGGATTTGGAACGTCACAACGACCGCCACGAACATGCGGCTCACGCGCTACGCACTGCTCCAGGCGCTCGGCAACGAGATGGTGACGCAGCCGAGCATCGCGTACGTCTTCCGCGGCGACGGGGAGCGACCCTACGCCGTCACCGACCGGCTGTTGAACGCGGTGGTGCCCGGGCTGCCGGAGGGCCGGAACGCGGACCTGACCGATTACCTGGGCGGCGCGGCGGTGTACGTGGATCAGCTCAATCCACCGGTGACGCTGGCGGACCTGCGCCAGCGGCTCGACAACATGTGCTTCCAGCCCGATTTCGCGGACTTGCCCAAGCGGCGCTTTGAGGTCATCGGCGTGACGCCGGTGCCAGGCGCTGTGGACCCCGAGACCGCACCCCACACGGGTGTGATCATCGTGACCGGTGACCCGGACATCCGCTACCAGGACGACCCACAGGCCTGGCTCACCGGGCTGGTTGAACCGGAGCTCCACCTCATCCGCAGCGCCCTGAGCAACGAGCAGACGCTGCGCAAGGTGATGCAATTCAAGCCGCAGATCGCGGCCGCCGCGACCGAACAGGCCGCCCTGGCGCTGGTCCTGTCGTGGATCATGATCTCGGCGTACATCTGGATTCGCTTCGGCCGATTCATGTACGGCCTCGCGGGCGTCTTGGCGCTGGTCCACGACGTCCTCATGGCCCTGGCCTTCATCGGCTTCGCCGGCTACCTGGCCGACACGTCGATCGGGCGCAGCCTGCGGATCGAAGGCTTCAAGATCAACATGCCGATCATCGCGGCGTTGCTGACGATCATCGGGTACTCGATCAATGACAAAATCGTAATCTTCGACCGCATCCGCGAGCTGCGCGGGCGGCTCGGGCAGGTTTCGCCGGAGTTGCTCAACAGCGCGATCAACCAGACGATCTCGCGGACCGTGCTGACGGGTACCGCGGTTTTGGCCGTGCTGCTCATCCTCTATGTCTGGGGCGGCAGCAGCGTTCGCGGCTTCACCTACTGCATGCTCATCGGCGTGGTCACCGGAACGTTCTCGTCGATCATCATCGGCGCCCCGCTGGTGCTCAGCGCGAAGGAGCAGCCGGCCCGCGCGTAGCAGACCGCTCGACCAGCGGCGCGCGTTGTGTCACGCGCAGCGCAAGGGGTATAATTCGGCCCGGTCAGCACAGACGTGCGGGCCGGGCTGGGTTCTTTTGGTGAGGCGCGGCCATGCGCACGGAAGTGAAAATCGGCATCGTCGTCGGACTGGTTGTCATTGCCGCGGGCATCTTCTTCTTCGTCAGCCAGGGCCGGAAACAGGCGGGCAAGGTCGCGGACACCGTGCCGCTGGACGCGCCCGCCGCGAAGGTGACCGGCAAGGGCGCGGAAACGGCCCAGAAGAACCAGCCGCCGCGCCAGACCGCTCCGCCGAAGACGTTGACGACGCCGGCCCCCACGGCGGCGAAACCCGCCGAGAAGCCGGCGACCCCGCCGCCGTCCGCCAAGCCCGCTGAAAAGACGACGCCGCCGGTGACGGGCCTCCCGCCCGCGGGGGGCGCGGCGGCGCCCCCGACGACCAC
>CAYMXT010000148.1:0-10489 GCA_964394415.1 uncultured Planctomycetales bacterium | reverse complement strand
GTTCAGCAGCGGCCGCGACCGCCTGCCGGTCGAAGCCGTGCGCATCGCGCGGGTCCACTATGCGCGTGTCGAACGCTTCCATAGTTGGTACCCCGCGCACACCGGGCGGCCCGCGCTGCCCCGCCTGTTTCCCGACATCCTCGTTCCGTGGGACGCGCCGCGCGGCGGCGGCCCGCTGCTGCTCACCGAGCCGCGGAACGAAATCGTCTGGATCGAGTTTCACATCCCCGCGACCGTCGCGGCCGGCGAGTATCGCGGACGACTGGAGGTCCGCGGCCCGCCGCCGAGCGCACCGGTGCTCTCATGCGACGTGGTGATCGACGTCTGGCCGGTCGCGTTGCCGGGCCGCCGCAGCCTGCCGGTGCTTTGCCGCGTGGATCCGCGCGATTTGCTCACCGCTCACTTGCGCTGGCCGCGCGAAGCGGCCGAGGAGACGCGCCTGCTGCCCAGCGTGCCCGCGCACCTGGCCGCGGTGCGATTGGTGCAGGAGACCGTCCGACTCTTCCATGCGCATCGAACAAACCCCGTACTCTGGGCGTCGTTCCCGAAGTTCCGCCCGGTCGGCGAAGGAGCCGTCGAAGGCCAATGGGACGAGTACGACGCGCTCGTCGAGCCCTGGCTCGACGGCCGCGACTTCGACGATCAAGTGCGGCTCGATTTCTGGCCGCTGCCGATCTCGGGCACATATCCCAACCCCCAGCGCGACGGCGGACTCGGATCAGAGCGGTACGCCCAGCTTCTGGCAGCCTGCCTCGGCGACTGTCGGCGCCACTTCGCCGAGCGCGGCTGGCTCGACCGTGCGTTTCTGCGGCTGGCTGCGCCGGAACCGCTGTCCCAGGCCGGCGTCGATCGCCTGCGCCGCCTGGCCGAAATCCAGCGGCCGGGCGACACGGCCGTCCCGTTGCTCGCCCATCTTCCGGCACGCTCGCTGCGCGGCCTGGGCTGGTACCAGGCGCCGACCACGGACCTCCCCAACGTGAACATCTGGGCACCCCCCGCGATGTGGTTCGAACCCGGCGTGATGGAACAGGAGCGCCACCGCGGGCGGCGAACCTGGCTGATGCCCGACCTCCCGCCGTACAGCGGTTCGCTCGCCCCGGCGGCCGGTGCGACCGACGCCCGCATTCTGCCTTGGCAGGCGTATCGCTATGGCGTGGGCGGGCTCTGGATCGAGCACGCCGCGGAGTTCGCCCCCGCCGCCGGCGCGGAAACGCCGTGGGTAGTCCCGGGTCTGATCTACCCCGCCGATGCGTACGGACTGCGTGAGCGCCCCATGCCGTCGCTGCGGCTGAAGCGGCTGCTGCGCGGGCTTCAGGACTACGAGCTGTTGCGACTGCTCGAAGACAACGGCAAGCGGCTGCTGGCTCAGAACCTCGCCGGCCAGGTTGTGCGGTGGGCGGGCACCGACGCCTCCGACGACAGCCTGCTCAACACGAAAGACGCCGGCTGGCCGCGCGACGCCGCCATTCTACGGCTGGCCCGCAAGCTGATGCTCCAGGAGCTGGCCGGCGAGTTCGAGCCGAACCCCGCGGCCCGCCAGCGGCAGCTTGAGAACCTCGCGCAGTGGGGCCTGCTGATGACGCAGGCCCGCCACGTCGTGCCCACCGTCGATGGCCTGCGGCTCAACCTCACGGAAACCGGCCTGCGGGCCCAGGTCGTCGGCAGCCTCCTGAACGCGACTAATCGCCCGGTGCGCGGCCGCTGGACCCTGCCCGCGCCGCCGCCCGGATGGCAGCCGACCGCTGAGGTCATCAGCCAGCTCGAACCCGGCACGCGCCGCCCGGTCAGCGTCGAGCTTCAGATGACCAGCTTTGCCTACAACGTCGATGGCATCTATCCGTTCGAGCTGGCGTTCGACACCGACGCCCTCGGCACGTTCCGTGTGCCCGCACGGCTGGCGGTGGCGGTCTGTCCGCCCCTGCCGACTGCTCCGGCGATCGACGGGCGGCTGGGCGATTGGCCGCTGGCGTCGAACAACGCCGCCGCGGATTTCCGGCTCTGTCGGCGACCAGGCGCGGAGCTGCGTTCGCCCGACGATCGGCCCGCGCTGCCAACGCAGGCGTTCTTCGCGCTGGACTCGCAACACCTATACGTGGCCGTTCGCTGTGCGCTGACGCCGGGCGAATCGCCGGTCTGGCAAGCGGACAACGTTGTCCCGCTCGAGGGGGCGCAGCCGTGGGGGCAGGACGTGGTCGAGGTGCTCATCGACCCGCGCACGACGCCCGCGGCGACCAGCGGCGACCTGTACTGTCTCCAGGTCAAACCCAACGGCCTGCTCGTCGCGCTGCGGGGGTGTCAGACGGAGCCGCCGATTGGTGCGTCGCAGCCGTGGCAGGCCGGGGCGCGTGTCGCAGTGAGCATTCAACCGGACGCGTGGGTCGTCGAGCTGGCGGTGCCACTGAGCGCATTCGATGCCGGCGCACGCAACAGTCGCGTCTGGGGACTCAACGTCACGCGCCTGGACGCCCGGCGTGGCGAGTATTCGTCGTGGTCCGGTGCCCGCGGCCACTGCTACAACCCGGCGTCGCTGGGCAACCTGATTGTGCTGTGGCCATAGCATTCAGCCGCAAGCGTGGCACCGGCCGTCAGCGGAGCCGCGCGATTCACCCCGCCCGCCGGGGGCTCACGAGCCTCCGGCGCACAGCGTGAATTCTGCGGCTGAGAAATCGGCCCGTTGTCCCGGCGCGCCGGGATGGTCTCGTCCGCGCGGATGGATATCTTACGCGGGCGACCAGCAGCTCCACAGACGGCGACCAGAAGTCCCCCGTGTACGCCAGGACGTTGTCCCGGTGAAGCTCGTATGTGAGCATACTCGCCGATCGCATCTCGTAGTCGTGAAAGACGCCTGGCTCGAAGGTGACGATCCAGCCCGCATCGCGCGTGATTCGTTGCCCGTTGGCCATGATGACGGCCTGGTCCTTCTTGCGCACGGCGACGCCGGCGTCGCGTAGCATCTCCGTCCCGATCCAGGTCATCTCCGCGCCGGTATCTACCATCACGCCGCGCACTGTGACCGGTGCAGCGCGGCCGCTGGGCCGCTGGATTTCGGCGTTCACGCGGGCGGTCCCCCGTCGGGCGCTCATTGCTTGGCAAACACCTTCTCGACCAGCTCGAGCAGCCGGTCCATGCGGAACGGCTTGTTGAGGTACTCGTCCACGCCGAGCACCTGGGCAAGCTGGCGGTGGCGCTGGCCCTGGTTGCCGGTGATCATGATGAACTTCGGGCCCTGGCTCTTGGGGGTCTTCTTGCGAAGCTGTTCGAGGACCAGAAAGCCGCTTTTCTGCGGCAGCATGATGTCGAGGATGACGAGGTTGGGCTTCTCGTTCTCGATGATCGAGACGGCGGTGTTGCCGTCGCTGGCGGTCTTGAGCGTCGCCCCGGTGTCCGCCAGCCCGGTCTTGATGGCCATCTGGATGTCGGGATCGTCGTCGACGACCAGGATGGTCTTGCCCGTCAGGTCGAGCGGCACGGCATTCTCCTTGTAGAATCCGCAGTTTACTATGAGCGCCGGCGGCGGACAACGGCTGCGGCTTGCCGCGGCGACCGTCGCCGTGCCTGGCGGTATCAGTATTGTTACCCGCCGCCGCGTGTCCGGTTGGCGGCGGGCCTGAGCCTGGAGTGCAAATCATGGAAGAAGGGCGGCGAAACATCGCGGTCGGAGCGTTCGTGCTGGCGGGCCTGTTTGCGCTCGGCGCGCTAATCGTGTTGTTCGGGCGCGGCCCGACCTGGCTCGTGCGCGGCGGAACCTACCCGCTGCACGTGCATTTCGACGCCGTCTCGGGCATCCGCAAGGGTACGCAGGTGACCGTGCGGGGGATGGAGGTGGGCCGCGTCGAAGACGTCCTGCTGCTGACGCCGCGCCAGCGACCGGGCGCCGATGGCAAGCCGGCCGGCGTAGTCGGGGCCGACATGGCAGTCGACGTCGTGCTCGCGATCCGCAGGGAATTCCTGATCCCCCGCGGCAGCACGGCCCAGACGACCGAGCCGATGCTCGGCCAGGGTCGCCCGCCGATCGAGATCATTCCCGGACCTTCCGAAGCCGAGGCCCTCGCGCCCGGCGCCGACCTCACGGGCAAGATTCAGGGGGCCTTCGATTCCATCCTCCCGAAGGGTGTCGTCGATACGTTTGACACCACCGCGCGTCAGATTGGCGACGCGGCGGGCGCCCTGACGCCGGTGCTCGATGAAATGAAGGTGCTGCTGGAGCAGCGCGCCCCGCGCGACGTCGATCTGCCCGGTGGGCAGCAGGGCAACATCTCGTCCGCCGTGGCCCGGCTCGATGCGTCGCTCAAGCACTTCAACGAGGTGCTCGGCGACCCGCAGGTCAAGAGCCACCTGCGCGAGACGGTCGCCAACGTCCACGAAATGTCGGAGAAGGGCAAGAAAGTGATGGGGGACATCGAGGTGGCCGCCGGCGACGCACGGGAGTTCATGACCGAGGCCCGCCAGTTCGTCGGCCACGCCGATCAGACTCTCGGCAACGTCGAGACGCGCTTCAACGACGTCGCCCAAGCCACCGTCGGCACGCTCGACCGGGCGGACCGCTTCCTCGACTACCTGAATGTGGTCGGCGACAAGGTGACCCGCGGCGAAGGCAACGTCGGGCAGCTCCTGAACGACAACAAGCTGTACGAGGCGCTGGTTATTTCCGCCGAGCGGCTGGCCCTGGCGGTCGAGGAGTTCCGCGCCCTGGTCGCGGAGTGGCGGCAGGGCAAAGTGCGCGTCGCGTTGTAGTGGTGCCGTTACCGGTTACGGGCGATAATGTGGGACGCGCCGTATTCCACACGGTAGCCCAAAAACCCACAGCATGAAAACGGCACCGTTCATGTCCGGATTTAGCCCGACGATCCGAACCCCGCACGCCAGCGCCGGGCCGAGCCGCCTGCGAGTCGCCCGCCGACGCAGGTTGCGACCGCGACGGAACGAGAATTGCCCCTTCGCTGTGGTGACGGCTGCCGAACAACGCTCGTGCTGCGCGCTGCCGGCGGTTCCAGGCACGTCGCGGCACGCTGCGTTGCGGTGCGGGATGTCGCAGGTGTGGCATGATTGAAATGACGATCCACGGGCGGGGCGGACAGGGCGGCGTGACGCTCGCCAAGCTGATCTCGTCCGCCTACTTCCTGCGAAACAAGCACGTCCAGGCCTTCGGGGTGTACGCCGCCGAGCGGTCTGGGGCGCCCGTTCAAGCGTACGTTCGCGTCGATGACGACGAAATCACGAACCACAACCAGGTCCAGGAGCCCGACCTGGCCATCGTGCTCGACCGAACGCTGATCGGGCCGCGCGTGACGGCGGGGCTGAAGGCCGAAGGTTGGATCATCATCAATTCGCCGGACGCGGTGGACGGGCTTGGGGAGCAGTTCCCCGGCCGGCGGGTCGCGACGGTCGATGCGACGGGGATTGCAATCACAAACGGTTTGGGTACGCGGGCGGTCCCGATTGTAAACACCACACTTCTCGGTGCGACCGCGAAAGTGCTGGGTTTGACGCTCGAGGACGTCGAAGGGGCCTTGCGGCTGGTCGGCTTCGGCGGACCGAATGTCGTCGCCGCCCGCCAGGCGTTCGCCACCGTCCAGACCTCGCAGTTGGCGGGCAAGCTCGACCGCACCACGGCCCGCGCCCCGTCCGGACGCCTGGCGAGCATCCTCGACCCCGACTTGGGCGGCATTCCGACGATCAAGACCGGCAGTTGGGCGAGTCGCCTGCCGCACCGCCAACGGCTTTTGCCCCCGTGCAACCACGGGTGCCCGGCGGGTAACGATGTCCGCGGTTTCGTGGAGGCGGTCGCGAAGAAGGACTACGACGCGGCGCTGCGGATCGTGCTCGAAACGTCGCCGTTCCCGGGCACTTGCGGACGAGTTTGCCCGGCCCCATGCATGGATGTGTGCAACCGGCGCGAGCACGACGAAGCCGTAAACGTCCGGGAGATCGAACGTTACATCGCCGACCACGCCCGCTGGCCAGCGCCCGCGAGGCCCACTCGGCCGCAGCGCGTCGCGGTCATCGGCTCCGGTCCCGCCGGTTTGAGCGCTTGCTACCACCTCGCCAAGCTCGGCTACCACGTGACGCTCTTCGAATCGTGCAAGGAGCTGGGCGGCGTCATGCGGACCGGCATCCCCGCCTACCGCCTGCCGCGCGACGTGCTCGACCGCGAAATCAGCTTCATCGTCCGCCACGGCGTCGAAGTGCGGACGGAGCAGCAGGTCGATCGCCAGAAGCTGCTGGAGATGACCCATCAGTTCGCGGCGGTGTTCGTGGCGACGGGGTTGCAGGAGCTGCGCGGGCTGAACCTCGGCCGGCTGAGTTCGGAACTGGTCGAGCAGGGGATCGTGTTTCTCGATCGCGTCCGACAAGGCCAGGAGGCGCTGACCGGACAGCGCGTCGCCGTCATCGGCGGGGGCAACACGGCGATGGACGCGGCGCGTTCGGCCCGGCGCGTCGGCGCCCGCAGCGTGCAGATTCTCTATCGCCGAACGCGGAACGAGATGCCGGCCATCAAGGAGGAGATCGACGAGGCGCTGGAGGAAGGGCTCGAACTGCACGAGTTGGTTGCACCGCTGCGGCTGCACGAAGACCCGCTCGGCGCGGTGCTGACGTGCCAGCGCATGCGGCTGGGTGAGCCGGACGAATCCGGGCGGCGGGCCCCCGTCCCCATTGAGAGCGAGGACGGACAGTTCGAGGTACGCTGCGACAAGGTGATCCTCGCGCTGGGTCAGTCGCCGGACCTGTCGATCTTCCCCGAGGGCGCCGACGTCAAGGACGGGGAGAAGTTGCTCGGCCTGACCGGTGCGCCGGTTTTCTCGGGCGGCGATTTCGCGACGAACGACGGCACGGTCACGGCGGCGATCGGCAGCGGCCGGCGGGCGGCCTGGCACATTCACCGCACGCTGACGGGCGAAGACCTGTTTCCGCCCCCGGCGGGGGAAGTCGCCGGCCCGGAGCACGTGACGTTTCACATCTTCGGCCACGCTCCACGGGAGCACGGGCTGACGGTCCCGCCGAACGTGCGCACCGGCAGTTTTGCGGAGGTGCGGCTCGGCCTGGTCGATGAGCCGGGACACGCGACCGCCGCGCTGGAGGCGGCCCGCTGCATGAGCTGCGGGGTGTGCAACGAGTGCGACCGCTGCCTGGTGTTCTGCCCCGAGGGGATCGTCCGGTACACGGGCGAGCGCGAGTACGAGTTCACCTACGACTATTGCAAGGGCTGCGGAATTTGTGCGTCGCAATGTCCGCGCGGCGTGATCTACATGGCGGAGCTGTGACTTGGTGATAAGGTGATAAGGTGACAGAGTGATGAAGTCTGTGGACCACTGTTCGCCGTGCGCCCTTTATCACCTTATCACCTTATCACGTTATCACCACGCGCCCCGCAGACTTGTAGACTTCCGGAGAACGTGCGTATGGCTCGCGAACTATTGACCGGCAACTACGCGGCGGGGCACGTTTTGGGCCTCGCGGGTGAGGCCAACCGCTTCGGCCGCGGGGCGGTGTGCGGGGCGTACCCCATCACGCCGCAGACGGAGATCGTCGAGCACCTGCGCGAGTTCGAGTTCACCAAGGGCCGCGTCGTGCCGGTCGAATCCGAGCACAGCGCGATGGCCGTGTGCATGGGCGGATCGCTCACCGGGGCGCGGTCGTTCACCGCCAGCTCGTCAAACGGCCTGGCGTACATGACCGAGAACATCTTCGCCGCCGGGTACTACCGGTTGCCGATCGTGCTGATCGGCGTAAACCGCACGCTGGGACCGCCGTGGAACATCTGGGCCGACCAGGGCGACACGCTGATGATGCGCGACGCGGCGTGGCTCCAGTTCTACACCGAATCGCACCAGGACCTCGTCGATACGATCCTGCTCGCGTTCCGCGTGTGCGAAGACCACCGCATCCTGCTGCCCGCGATTGTCGCCGAGGACGGCTTCATCGTCTCGCACACGCAGATGGTCGTGGACATTCCTGCGCAGGAGCAGGTGGACCGCTATCTGCGGCCGCTCGATCTGCCGCACCGCCTGCGCAACAAGGGCATGACGATCGGCGGCATGACCTTCCCACGCGAGACGGAGCAGCACCGCCGGGAGATTCAGGCGGCGATGGAGCGCGTGCCCGCGGTGCTCGCCGAGGCGATCGACGAGTTTGAAAAGGTCTTTGGCCGCCGCCCCCACGGCGTGCTGTCCGCCGAGCACACGGAAGACGCCGATGCGATCCTGGTTGCCTGTAACACGATGGTGCGCACCGTGCGCGGTGTGGTGAAAAGCCGCCGCGCCAAGGGGCAGAAGGTCGGCCTCATCAAGGCCCGGCTGTTTCGGCCGTTTCCGCGCGCGGCGCTCGCGAAAGCGACGGGGCATGCGCAGCGCATCGGCGTGCTCGACCGCAACCACTCGCCCGGCTCCGGCGGCATCTTCTGGCAGGAAATCGCCGCCAGCCTGCGACCGCCCTACTTGGCGAACGGGCAAGATGTGTTGCTCCAGGACTACCTGGTCGGGCTGGGCGGCGGGGACGTGACGCCGACGATCGTCGAGGAAATCCTGGACGATCTGCTGGCCCGCAAAGCGGCCGGTGAACCGGTTTGGAAGGAGGTGCCGCTATGACGCACGCTTCGGTCAGCGACGAATCCATGCTGTGCGACGGCATTCTCCGGCCCGGCAACACCAACTGCGCCGGCTGCGGGATGTCCATCGGGCACCAGTGGATGGAGCAAGCGCTCGAAGGCGCCAAACTCACGCTCTGCATTCCCGCCTGCTGCGGCATCGTCACCGCCGGCACGTTTCCCACCAGCGCCTACGGCGTCCCCACGATCGCCTGCACGTTTGCGAGCGCCGCGGCGGTCGCGTCCGGCGTGGCCGCCGTTCGCCAGATGAACCACGAGGACGACCTGACCGTCTGCTGGACCGGCGACGGCGGGACGTACGACATCGGCATGGCGACGCTGTCCGCCGCGGCCGAGCGGAACGAGGACATCATCTACGTCTGCTACGACAACGAGATTTACGGCAACACCGGCGGCCAGCGCAGCAGCGCGACCCCGCAGTGGGTCAAGACCAGCACGACGGTCGAGGGCAAAACGGAGCCGAAGAAAGACGTGATGGCAATCATGGCGGCGCATCGCGTGCCGTACGCAGCGACGCTGTCACTGGCCCATCGCGACGATTATCTGCGCAAGGTGCGGACGGCCCAACACACGCGGGGTTTTCGGTTTCTGCTACTGCTGTCGCCGTGTCCGACGGGCTGGAAGTCCGACCCGTCCGAAAGCGTGGATCTGATCCGGCTGGCCGTGCAGTGCGGCCTGTTTCCGCTGTACGAGGTCTTCGACGGCCGGCGCTATCGCCTGAACGCCCGGCCCGACGGCACGCCGCTGGAGCAGTATGTGTCGAAGCAGCGGCGCTATCGCTCGGAGACCCTGGATCTGGACGCGATGAAGCGCGAGATCGATTCGCAGTGGGCCTACCTGAATACCGTGGCCCGCACTTTTCCGGCGGCGGAGGGCGAATAGCCGAGGCACCGCGGTGCCGGCGCACGTCGCGGTGGGGTAGAGATGTGGCGCAGCCCGCCGGGCCGCTGGGCCGCGCACGCTGCGCGTGCTTCGTCCAGCCCACTTGTGCTTCTATGCATGCGTCGCACAGCCTACTCGTATGTCGGGCCGAACCGCCCCCGGCCTAACTCGACCAGTTCCTTGACCCGCTCCGCGTCCTCCCGCCGGCACACCAGCGTTGCGTCCGGGCTGTGAACCACGATCAGATCGCTGGCACCCAGAACCACGACCAGGTGGTCGTCCTCCGCCACGACGATGTTGTTCTGCCCACCGGCAAACAGCGCGCGCCGGGCCACCGGCCGGTTGCCCGCCTCGTCCGCCGGCCGCGTGGCCGCGATGGCCGTCCACGAGCCGACGTCCAGCCACTCGCAGTTCATCTCGACGGCCAGCACGTCGGCCGCCTGCTCCATCACGCCGAAGTCGATCGAAATTCTGCGCAGCCGACCAAAGCACTCGGCCGCCCGCGGCGTGCCGGACCAGGTCGCCCAGTTCGCGGCAAGCTCAACGAGTAGCGCGGCGTTTTCGGGGAGCTGACGCTCCAGCTCCGCCAGAATCGCCGCTGCACGCCAAGCAAACATGCCGCTGTTCCAGTAGTACTCGCCGGACTGAACGTATTGCGCGGCGATCTCGCGACTGGGCTTCTCTTTGAACTCCGCCACGCGGTACGTCTGCGGTCCAAGCGCTGCACCCCGTCGCACGTAGCCATAGCCCGTGTGCGGCGAGCGCGGCGTGATGCCGAAGGTCACGAGGCAGGTCGGCCAGCGCTCCGCGGCGTCGAGGCCGGCACAAATGGCCGCCGCGAAGTCCGCGACCGGCTCGATGATGTGGTCGGCGGTGAACACGGCCATCGTCGCGTCCGGGTCGCGCCGCGCGAGCAGGCTCGCGGCCAGGCCAATCGCGTTGTCCGTGTCGCGGACCGCCGGTTCGCCGACGAGGTTCGCCCGCGGCACGTCGGGCAGTTCC
>CAYMXT010000147.1:0-10582 GCA_964394415.1 uncultured Planctomycetales bacterium | reverse complement strand
TCCCGGCGCGCCGGGACGTGCGGGGTTCGGATGTTCAGCCCACGTCGATCCGCTGCCGGCACTTCGGACACTCGATCTGTGCGGCACTGAAGCTCGGGCTGAGCTGCACGGCGTGGCCGCAGACGCAGCGAAATGACTCCCACCCGCCGCCCCGTCGTTGGTATCGGACCCGCCGCGCGGCACGCCGCTTCGACGCCGGCGACTCGCGCAGTTCAGCCGCCGGCACGCGCTGTTCTGTGCCACAACGCGGACAACGCAGCGTCGTCAGGCGGCAATCCGGCGTCAGCTTCAACCGCACGCCGCACGCACACGGAATCACCACCAGCGGCAGCACGTGGTCCAGCAGTTCCCCGACCGCCTGTGCCCGCGCCGCGCCCTCGCGGCCAGCGTCGGTCGGCGGCCGCACCGGGACGACTTCCGATTCGCGGAGCGTTCGCTCGGACAGGCCGGACCCGCCGCCGTGGATTTGGCGGAACGCGGCTTCGTAAGCGGCCAGGCCCGCGCCGCCCATGCCGCGGAGGATGCGGATGCGCTCCTCCGTCGGCGGATGCGTCGCGAAGAGCGAGAACAGCGTGCGGCCTTGCAGCGGGTTTACGATGTACAGCGGCGCGACGACCTTGCTCACGGCCGTTTCCGAGGCCCCCTGCCGCGAGATCTTCTCGAGCGCCCCGGCTAACCCCTCCGGGTAGCGCGTCAACAGCGCCGCGGATGCGTCCGCCAGGTACTCGCGCCGCCGCGAGCACGCGAAGTACAGCAGTTGCGCGGCCAGCGGGGCCACCAGGGCGACAACGACCGCGACGGCGAAAACGACCAACTGTCCGCCCCCACCGCCGCGGCGCGAGGACGACCGCCGTCCGACGCCGCCACGAAACACGCCGCGCAGGAACATGTCCGAGAGCATCACGATCGCGCCGACCATGACGGAGGCGAGCGTCATGAAGCGTACGTCCTGGTTGCGGATGTGACCGATTTCGTGCCCGATCACGCCCTGCAACTCGTCGCGGCTCAGCCGCTTGAGCAACCCCGCCGTCACGGCCACCGTCGCCTGCCCCGGCTGATACCCGGCCGCGAAGGCGTTGAGCGAGGAATCGTCAATCAGGTAGACGCGCGGCGGTTGCGGCAAACCGGCGGCGATGGCCATTTCCTCGACGACGTTGTGAAGCTGCGGCGCGGCCTCGCGCGGCGCCTCGACGGCCCCCGCCTGCCTCAGCAACACGCGATGCCCGCCGGTCGCCGCGGTCAGCCACAACAGCAACCACACCCCGAGCGCCACGACCATCCCCCACCCGGCGGCGGCGCGGCCCGCGACGATTTCGCTCCAGAGCGAGATCGTCGGCGGGGCGCGATGCGCATCGGACAGGCTCGCGGCAGGCACGTACTGCGTACCCACGCCGACCGCGAGTCCAAGCACGGCGCCCAGCATGACAAGCACCACGCCCAGCAGCGCAATCAGCAGCAGCGAACGACGGCGATTGGCGGCGATGGCTTCCCACATCCTGACTCAGCACCTCGATGCGGTCGAACGGTTTAGTTCTCGCGCTCATCCTGCGACGGCCGGTGAATTATGACGCGCACGGGAGCAGCCGTCGGCTGCGACTGGGCGACGGGCGCAGTCGCCGGCTGTGACGCCGCCCCGGCTGATCGCGCGCGCGTGTCCGTGCGTGCGACGCCCCGTCCGGGGACCGCCTGCGCAGGCGGCTCTGCGGCCGTCTGGACCAACTGCGCGATTTGGTTCGCCGCGGCCGGAGATGCCAGCACGTAGATCTGCGGATCGGACGCCGGCGTCACCTCCTGCGTCGCCAGACCCGCCAGAACCCATTCGCGCAACATTGCCACCAGTGTGGCGTATTGCTCCATCTTCGCCGGCATCAAGCGGAACTCCGCCAACTCGTCGGCTGGCTCCCCGCCCCCCAGCCACTCGCTCTTGACTTCCGCCGCGGTTGACACCGCGAGTGGCCGCGGCGCGGCGGCGGGCGGCAAGGCCGCCGGTTCGTCGCTCGACGTCGCCTTGTCACGTGCCGCCATGACCACCGCCGCGTCGCCCGCCACGCCCGCCTCCGGCGAAGCCGGCGGGGCTTCCCCTTCGGCCGCGGGCGAACCGGCTGCGGGCATCTCGCGCGCCGCGACCGCCGTAACCGCTCGTGCAGGCGGGCTCAACCACCGCTCGCGCCCAACCAGGACCGCCAAGGCCAGCAACGCCGCGGCGCTCAGGCCGGACGACCACCACCAGAGCTTGCGCCGGCGCGCGGCCTTGATCCGCAGTCGTACCCGTCCGGCGACCTCGTCGCAGACCGCATCACCGAGACCGGCGGGCGCCGCCGCGTGCGGCAACGCACGCAAGCCATCCGAAACCGCGGTCAGCGCCGCGAGCAGCCCGCGGGCGTCCGCGGAACGCTCGAGCTGGGCGCGCACCGCCGCCACCCGCTCAGGCGGTAACTCACCGTCCAGGTACGCGGACAGCTCGTCGTCCAGGTTCTCAGGTTCCGCGGGCAAGCGGGTTCCTCACGTCATGCAGCAGCTCACGTAGCATCATCCGGCCGCGGTGAATGCGGCTCTTTACCGTGCCAACCGGCACGTCCAGAATCTCCGCGATCGACTGATAGTCCAGCTCCTCGATGTCTTTCAGCACGACCGCCGCGCGAAACTCGTCGTCCACCTGCGCCAGGGCCCACGCGATCCGCTCCTGAAGCTCGCGCTGCGCCAGGGCGGCTTCGGGGGCGGCGGGCTGTCCGGCGTTCCCAGCGCCTGACCCCACGTCGAGTTGCACGGTCTCGCGCCGCCTCCGCTGCCGGCGCTCTGACAGGGCCGTGTTGATCGCGATGCGGAACAGCCAGGTGTAGAAGCCGGCGCCGCGTTTGAAGGTCGCGAGGGCCTCCCACGCCTTGAGAAAAGTGGTCTGCGTGAGGTCGGCCGCGTCGGCGTGCTGATGACACATCCGATAACATGTGTTGTACACACGATCCTGGTAGCGCGTCACGAGTTCCGCGAAGGCCGCCGAGTCGCCCTGCTGGGCGCCACAGACCAAGTCCGCATCGCTAAGCGCCGGCGCGTGCGCGGAACGGTTCACGATCTGTCCATCCGGTTGGACGCGGCCGCGGGCCGCAGGTTCCCGACGGGGACGGCTTACGCGAAATGCGGATGATACCCTCGGGGCCAGCCGCGGGTGCAGCCCCCCCTACCGCTCTGGTCCGCCGCGCTCGGCACCCGGTGTGTGCGCCGGCACGCCGAACAGCCGGCGCGACAACGCATTGAGCCGCTCGGCGAGGCGGGGATCGTCGCCGCCGCGTTGAGCGGCCAGCAGCGCGTGCCGCATGTTCCCGGGCGACAGCAGGATTGCGGTGGGGTACGCGACCCGCGCGCGGGCGGTGACGGCGCGCACGAGCTCTATCTCCATCAGACTAAGCCCCGCCTGTCGGCCGGCGAGAGTGAGATAGTCCACGACCTTCGGCTCGTCCCGACGGGCGTGACGCCGCCACAGCCGGTCCAGAATGAACGCCAAAACGCACAGACCGACCGCGACGGCCAGGATGGCGGGAATGTTGGAATCGAACGCTTGCTGAACGTAGGCGTCGCGAACGCCCTTGAGGCCCTCCAGCCCTTGGGTGTGGACCTGGGCCAGAAACAGCGGGGTCAACGCCCAATCACCGTGCGCGAATGTGCGGCACCGGTCCGAGCCACGAGCGCAGGCTCGCGGACAAACCTGCGACCGCTCGCGCGGTCGGCTCTGATCTGCGCTACCGAATCGCGCACCGTGACTTAGTTGCGGCATATGTCCGTCTCCGTGCTGGGCGCGTTGTTTGCGAGCAGGGCCGCGCGGCGCTCCGCGAGCTGGTCGCGCGCGAATTCCATCAGCGGGCCGGGCTGCTGCGCGATTTCCGCGAGCATGCGCAAGGCATCCTTGTGGTTGAGCGTCGCAAGCGCGTGGACCGCGCCGCGCTGCACCTCTGGGAAGCGCGACATCCGCCAGCGGCCCAGGATGCGGACACGTTCATCATCGGCGTACCCCAGGCCGCACAGCCACTGCGGAACCAGCTCGCGCTGCTGTGGCGACAAGTCCGCGAGATCGGACCCGCCGGCCGCCAGCCAGGGCGGCGCCTTCACCGTAGCGAGACCCTCGCGCGCCTGCGGGTCGCTTAGCAAGTCAGAATGGCCCAGGATCGCACAGAGATGTTCGCGCGAATCCCACCGTTCGAGCATTTCCTGCGCCGTCCGCCGCCAACTGCTCCAGCTCAGGGCGGTCAGCAGGAAGCCGGCCAGCCGTGGTTGGTCCCACGCGGGCAGGTGCTCGCTGAGGGCGTACGCGACGTGCGAGCGGCGGGTATCGAGAACGCTCTGGAGCGTCTCGCGCAGCTCGCGGGCGAACCAGAGGCTCGCCTCCAGTATTTCCAGCCGAAAATGCACGTCAAACGAGCGCAAACCCGCGCGCAGCGCTTCCACGACCATCGCCCGCAGCTCCGTCGACTCCGCGTCGCTCACGCCGCCGCCGGCGGACTGGTCCAGCAGCTTCTCGGCGCTGGCCCGCAACACCTTCGCCGCGGCCTCGCGGATGTTTGGAAGGACATCGCGGAGCGCGTCGGCGAGCAGGCGCACAAGCTGGGGCTGCGGGTCCTCACTCAGCAGCGCCAGCGCGTTCTGGCGATGACGCGCCGTCGGGCTTTGCAGCGCGCGGGCAATGCCGCCGCGAAGCTGCGTCTCCGGCGCCGCTCGCAGCCGCTCCTGATCCGCCGGTTGGAGGCGATCGTAGTTGGCTGCCAACCCCGCCCACGCCAGCTCAGTTTTCCGCTCCAGCAGCGTCGCAATGATGCGCGCGGCATAAGCCGGCGGGTCGGCGTGTTCCAGCCCGCTCGTCAAAACGTGGTCCGCCTCCGCGTCGGGCAGCGTGGCGAGCCATTGGTAGAGTGCTTCGGGTGTTTTCATGGTTCTCAGCCGCGCAAGAACAAGCTGACACGCCACACGCGGGCGTGGGCGTCGCACCGGCAGTGTCATCGGCCAGATCGCGCGGGTGCGTTATTGGCCTGCGACAAACATCTGCATTGACATCCCCGTCCGCGGCCCCGATGCTGAGATTATGAGCCGCCCCGCTGACCCAGCCTTGGATCCCCGGCTCCGCGTGCGATTGGCCGGTCTGGAGCTCCGTAACCCGGTCCTGACGGCGTCCGGGACGTGCGGGTACGGACCGGAGTTGGCGGGCGTCCTGGATTATCGGCTGCTGGGCGGGTTCACGACCAAGAGCGTGACGCGCGAAGAGCGGCTGGGGAACGAGCCGGAGCGCGTCGTCGAGGTACGGGCCGGTTTGCTGAACGCGATTGGCCTTGCGAACGCCGGTCTCGCCGGGTTTCTGCGCGACAAGCTGCCGTTCGTGCGGACCATGCCGACGGCCGTACTGGTCAACGTCGCCGGGCATTGCATCGACGACTACGTTGCCGTGTGCGCCGCCCTCGACCAGCACGACGCCGTCGCCGGTGTGGAGCTGAATGTCTCGTGCCCGAATGTCGCGGATGGGCTAATGTTCGGCACCGATCCGAAGCTGCTTCGCCAGGTCGTGCAGGCCGTGCGCGCCGTGGTCAAGCGCGCCACGCTGATCGTGAAACTCTCCCCCAACGTCACCGACATTACCGGGCTGGCCCGCGCGGCGATCGACGGCGGCGCCCAGGTTCTGAGCCTGATCAATACTTATGTCGGCCTCAGCATCGACGCCCGCACGCGCAGGCCGCGGCTGGCGAACGTCACCGGCGGACTCAGCGGCCCCGCGATCAAGCCGCTCGCGCTGTACAACGTGCATCGCGTCTATCGCGAGGTAGCCCGCGCGGCGGACGTGCCGCTGATCGGCATGGGTGGAATTCAGAACACGACCGATGCAATCGAGTTTCTACTGGCCGGTGCGTCCGCGGTTGCGGTCGGCACGGCACTCTTCGTTGATCCGACGATCCCCATTCAGATCGCACGCGGTCTCGCCGAGTATGTTGCGTCGCAGGGAGTGTCCCACGTTTCCGAGTTAACGGGAGCGCTGCGCCTGCCTCCGCCGCGCTGAGCGGTTCAGCCGGCGCGTTCGAAGAGCACGCCGACGTCGCACGCCCCATCAACATCCGGCAAGCGACGGACCACCAGCGCGCCGCGTGCCAGGAGCCAGCGCAGCTCGGGGCTGACGCAGACCTCCAGGTCAACCGTCGCTCCCAGTTGCATTGCACGGCGCAGCGGCAGTCGCAGCGCCGCCCCGCCGGGCGACACATCCACCAGCTCGCCCAAGCCGTGGCGGGCCCCCGACTCCCAGTACACATGACCGGAAGCGGGCACCCGAATGTAGCGGCGACGTTCGCTGTAGCGTACCAACACCGCGCGACTCTCCAACCTCGACCGCCCGGTACTAGATCACCGTGCGCGATTCGGCAGCGCAGATCCGAGCCGACCGCGCGAGCGGTCGCAAGTATGTCCGCGAGCTGGCGCGTGCGGCTCGGACAGGCGCCGCCCATTAGCGCACGTTGATTCAGGCCTGCACCGCCGGCGTGTGTTTCCAATTGCACTGCGGGCGGGCCGAACCAATATGCTCCGGGCTTTGACAATGTCGGGTGTTCCCCGGCCAAACTCCAAGCTCGCGCCACGCTCGGGATCCGGAAGTTCCGTCCACGCCGCATCCGAGAATACACGCCCGCCCGAAGGCTGCGCGGACTTATTTGGGTGCTGCGCCGGCGGCGGGCCCCTGACCGCACGCGTGTTCGGTGCGCCGGGCGCCAATAACCAAGGAAGATCGGCCTTCGGTCCGTCTGTTTCGCCTCCGCACCGGCCGGAGGCCGATGCTCCAAAAATTCTCTTCCCCTGCCGGCCCGCGACCGCATATCATACGCAGACTGGGCCGAAATACGCGCTGCCGCCCTTGCGCTTCACTGTCCTGTTGGAGTTGGTTGTGTTTCACCAGAAGTCTCGCGAAGCCGCGCTCACGGTGTGCCCCAGTCCTGCCCACCCCTTGCGACGCGTCCGGATCCGCATTCCCCGGCTGTGCGGGGCCGCCCTCCTGCTGATCGGAACGCTTTGCCCCGGCGGCTGCAACCCGGCCGCGACGGACACTGCCGATCAGTCCGAACGTACCACGCCCACCGCGGACGATTCGCCTGCGGAAGCCGCCACTACCTCGATCGGACAGGACATGGCTCGCTTGCCCGACGCGGTCGCCGCTGTGGACGACGTCATGCCCGATGCAGAGCTGCCGGCGGGCAGCCTCGTCGGCCTGAAGCTCGACGACGGCAGCCGGGCTTTCATCCTGGGTGGCGCAAACGCCGCCGGCGAGCCGGACATCACCGGCGTCGTGCTCCAAGACCCTAACGGCGACTTCCTGCTTCAGCAGGACATCTACGACACCGGCACGGAGTTCACCTTCGCCGCCGGCGATTCGCTCGAGTTCGACTTCAGCGGCGATGGCACGCGGCTCGTCTTCACGCTGAACGCCTCCGACCCCCCGAGCACGCTGGTTGCCCTGGTCGATGCCGCGGGAAACGTCGTGCTCGACGAGAGCGCGACGTACTACGGCACGGACGTACGCGGCGACTACGGCACCGCCCGGCACACCCTGCCGTTGGGCAGCGCCACGGTGAAGTACCGCGGGCGTGCGGCGGACGATTGGAATTGTGCCGACGTGGGCGATTGGGTCCTGCGAATCGGCAACTGGGCGTGCGACCTGTACGACATGTGTACCAGCGGGCTGCCGGGCCAGGCCGCCAGCGCGCTCTGTTTCACGCTGGGCGGCGCACTCGACCTCGCGGGGACCAAACCAGGCATCACCGAGACCGAAAAGCGCGTCCTCAGCGCGGTGAAACTCGCCGTGACCGGCATGTGCGACGCGCTGAAAGAAGCCGTCAACGTGGGCGGGCTGGTCGCCAAGGTCAACTGGATCGGTGCCGCGTGCTTCGTCCTCGATTATGGCGACGACACCGTCACACTAACGTCGGGCAAGTCCGTCTCGCAGCACTTCTGTGAGAAGATCCTCGGCAGCGTCCCGCCAACGACGCCCGACCCGACCGCCAGCCTCGGTCCGCCTATCATCTGTTCGTGGGAAAACCCCGACGGCACTGAGAGCAACACGCCCGGCGCCGCCGGCTCCGTGATCGAGGTCAGCGGCGATCCAGCGTATCCGACGTTCACGCTGACGGTCAGCGCGATCGTCCAGGGCTTCACGGTCAGCGAGGACACGCAGAGTCACGGACTGTTCGGGGCGAATGTCTGCCATCCCGCTGAGACGTACTGCACGGCGGACTGGTCGATGGCCCGCACGATCACCTACGGCGACTACAACACGACCGGCGGCGAACCCCTCACCATCATCGGCTACCCTGACCCCGCCCCGGCCCTGCGGCCGGGACACAAGATCATCGTCGTCTTCAAGATCCGCGAGGCCCCCTTCTGGAAGGTGGCCCGGCTGACCTACGTGATGGGATCGTCGGCGTATTGCGAATAGGGGAGCATCGGCGTCCCGCCGGTGCGAATCGGACGATCGCACCGGCCGAAGGCCGATGCTCCCCGTGGGAACGGTGCGTGACGACTCGCGGGGTCAGGCCTGTTTAACCACGTGTCGCCGGCGATTGGAGAACTCCGGCGCTTCCTGGATGCACGTGCCGAGAATCTTGAGCGACTGCACGAACGCGGACCAGCCGGCTTTGCTGAGCTCCGCGGGTCGGTCGCCGACGTGCGGATAGCCGTTGGCGTCGGGTTGCACGTGCTCCCAATTCTGAAACAGCCGGCCCCAATCGCTCGCCAAGACCTGCTCCATGACGCGCTTGGCCTTCAGGGGATACCACAAGCTGTCATGGTAAATCACGCTCGCAATGTACGCCCACGGGGCCAGCACGGTCTTCAGCGACCATTCGATCGGCTTCTTCAACGGCCCCCAGTAGATCTTGTGCTGCATCCGGCTGGCGAACGTCATCTTCTGGAACGGCCCGGCGAAGTGCCAGTTTTCCGCCGCCGCCGACTGGTCGCCGACCATCTCGATCTCGCGCGGGTCGCCGCAGCCGAGGCCGAGGTCGTGCGCCAGCCTGATGAACTTGATCGAAAGCGGATCGAAACCCATCAGTTTGGCCGCGACGGCGTCGATCGCGACCTGGTCGGCACTCGCGAGGATCACGTTCTTGACGTGTGGCATCATGCACCGCGGCCCGGGGCCGTCGCCGGCGAAGGTCCCGTCCATCACCGCGAACACGCCGCGATGGATCTTCTTCTGGATCATCAGCAGATCGACGAGCGTTTCGTGAATGACCGGGTGCGTCCAGTGCCGATGCTCGTTCAGCAGGCCGCCGAACGCGTTTTTCATCGCCCCGGTTGCCGTCGTGAAGACGTGCGTCTTGACCGTCGGCAGGTGGATGATGTTCTCGCCGATGAACCGGCGGGGGATCATGAAGCCGTTGGGATAGACCTCGTTCAGGCAGAGGAACTTCTGCGTGAGGTCGCCGACGGCGTCTTTGATGCGGATCCAGTCCTCGCCCTCGTACAGATGGACGTTGCGCAGGCCGTGGGCCTCGATGACGTTGAGCTGCTTGTTCTCGCGTTCGCCCAGGTGGGCGTCGATGACGACCGTGCGGTTGTGGCAGCCGTGGATGAGGTCGGGGTCGTAGCCGTCGGCCTTCATGGCCCGAACGACGCCCTCAAGCTGCCAGGGCACGGTCGAGCTGCCGGGGAAGAAGAAGTGCCAGGAGATGTTGATCTTGAGCGCGGTGTCAGCGTCCTTCGCGACGACGTCCTGATACCCGGCGAGGTTGAGCAGTTCGTGATAATCGCGCAGCACCGTCGCGGGCTGCGTCCGCAGAATGGCCACCTTCGACTTCATTCAATCGGCTCCAACGAATCGTCGCAGTCTGTGATTGTAGCTCCGCACTGGGACTGCGCCGAGCCGCGCTTCGCGCCGGACGCTCGGAGCACCGGCGGACGGCATGCTCGCGTGCTCGTGCCGCTTGGCGCGGCTTCACCGCCACCATGGATCAGTCCGCAGATTACGCAGATTGGACTGGTGTAGTGACTCAGAATTACCGCAGCGTATCTGGGTGGGGAGCATGAGCCTCCGGCCCGTGCGAACCCCGGCGCACCGGGACACAGGCCGGAGGCCCATGCTCCCCATACGATGCGATTATTGTGAGGCAATACACTGGAAGATCGCTTTCTCTTCCTCTGCGCAATCTGTGTAATCTGCGGACCGATCAGGTCCGGCGCGCCTACCGAACGAGCAGGTGACGTTGGGCGGGCCGTGCGCCCGGCCGATTGCGCTCGCTGACGGTGTGTGCCTTGACGTAACCGCCGCCCAGGGTGACGCCGCCGGCCGTTGACACGTTCTTCGCACTGCACCCGGCGCCGGTTTGGCCGCCGGCGCTGACGGTCCGCGTGTGACCGCCGGCCGCGAAGCTGTTGCCCGCGCTGAAGCTGCTGCTGCCTTCGAGGTCAAAGCTCATGTTGAAATTCGTCGCGTACGCCGGGCCGCTTTGCGGCGTCACGGCGAGACTCACCGACAGCGACACGCCGTTTTGATCCACGCCGACCGCCACGGCCCGCGCCGCGCTGACCGGCCCCGTGCGCGTGTCGGTGCGCGCAAAGCCGCGCTCGCCTG
>CAYMXT010000146.1:0-10641 GCA_964394415.1 uncultured Planctomycetales bacterium | reverse complement strand
GGACGGGGCCGGAGGCTGCGTGCCCCCGGGCCCACCACTGGCGTGGTGGGTTCTGATGTCTGGCCACCCCCCGCCGTCGACTACTTCTGACGATAAACGATGCGGCCCCGCTTCAGGTCGTAGGGGGAAAGCTCAACGGTCACCCGGTCCCCCGGCAGAATGCGGATGAAGTTCTTGCGCATGCGGCCGGAGACGTGCGCCAAGACCTCGTGCTTGTTGCCGCTCACTTCGGCCTCCACGAGGAACATGGCGTTCGGCAACGCCTTCACGACGACCGCTTCGAGTTGCAACGCATCTTCGTTGGCCAAGACGGCTCCAGTCAGCCGGGCAGCACACACCCGGCGGCAGAACGTGCGCCCAAACGCGACACTCCGCGTCGCACGGATCTCCCGCGAAAGCAGGCGGCACGGCACGTGCGGACCCCGCAGCGGACCGCCGCGCGAATCCGGGGCGTGATCCTAGCGGTGCGGCCGGGGGGCGGTCAACCGCGGCGGCAATAAGTTCGCCGGCGGCGCGTTATACTCTGATGACGAGCGCGGTTTCGCCAGGCGCGTTACTAAGGCAAATCGCGTCGCCTGATGGAGTTACACCCATGAAACGTGCAGCACTGGTTGGGGTTGTTCTGGTCTTGACCGCGGCGACGGCGTGGGCGCAAGCCCCCGCGGGTGAGCCAGGCGGCCGTCAACGCCGGCCGCTGGGCGCGGGGCGCGGCCTGATGCCGATCGACGTCATTGCGCGGCGACTTGCCACCGAGTTAAGCCTCACGCCGGAGCAGCAGACGAAATTCGACGAAATCGTAGCGAAGTACCGGGCGACCGCCGACGAGCAGCAGGTGCAGCGCGGCGACGCCCAGGAACTCGGTCAGCAGCTCCGCGAGGCCCGCGAGGGCGGCGACACCGCCCGCCTGGAGGAACTCCGCACGCAGTCGCGCACCCGCAGCGAAGCCCGCCAGAAGCTGCTGAGCGATCTGGTGAACGAGGTGCAGCCGCTGCTCACACCGGAGCAGGTGAAGAAGCTCGACGCCGCGCGCGAGCGGCTGATCGCACGCGCGCCCGACGAGCGCGGCCCCGCGCGGGATGCGGAACTGGTCTGGCGACTGCCGGATGAGTTGGACCTGAACGAGTCACAGCGCGAGCAGTTTGACCAACTCGCCGCGCAGGCCCGCGAGCGGGGCGAGGCGCAGCGCGCGAAGTGGCGTGAGCTGCAACCTCTGCTCGACGAGCTGCGACAGGCCCGGCAAGACGGCAACGAGGACAAGGTCGCGGAGCTTCAGGCCCAGGTGGACGCTCAACGTCCGACCCCGCCGGACTGGTCCGCGTTTTACACGCAGCTTGAGACCATCCTGACGGCGGAGCAGAAGACCGCGCTCGCGAAGCTCCGGGCGGAGGGCGCGGACGACGCCGGAACGCCGGGCGACTTGCGTCAGGTGTTGCGTGCGGCGCGGCAACTCAACCTGAACGAACAACAGCGCGAACGTCTGCAAGTGATCGCGAAAGAGGCCCAGGCCGCCGGCAAGCAGGCGCGCGAGGACCGAACCGGCGCGGCCGAGCTGGCCACCCGCGTCAAGACGCAGATCGTGGAACTTCTGGACGCCGAGCAAAAAGCGGACTTCGAGCGACGGCTGGCGCGGGCCGCCCTCCCGGGGCGCGGCGACCAGGGCCGGTCCGGGCGTGGCCCCATGTAGCGCGGCGTGCGACTGGTACATCTATCCGAACCCCGGACGCAATCCCGGCGCGCCGGGACGGGGCCGGAGGCCATGTGCCCTGCGACCCACCACTTGCGTGGTGGGTTCTGTCAGCGGCGCCAGCCGCCGTTTCCGAACCCCGGACGCAATCCCGGCGCGCCGGGACGGGGCCGGAGGCTGCGTGCCCCCGGGCCCACCACTGGCGTGGTGGGTTCTGTCCGCTGCGCTCAGAGACTCGCGGCCACCTTCGCAACCGCCGCCGGCAGGACCTGGAACAGATGGTCAATGTCGGCGGGGGTGCTGTAGCGGCCGAGCGAAAAGCGGATTTCGCCCTGTGCGACGTGCGGATCGACGCTCATCGCCCGCAGAACGTGCGACGCCTCGAGCGAGCCGCTCGCACACGCCGCACCGGTTGAAACGCAGATACCGGCTTCACTCAGCAGAATCAGCAGCGGCTCGGACGGAACGCCGGCGAAGCACGCACAGGTCGTGTTCGGCAGGCGGGGCGAATTTGCCCCCATGATGTGTACGTTGTCAAACCGCCGGCGCAGCTCGTCTTCCAGCCGTTCGTGCAAGGCCAGGATGCGGGCGTTGTCCCGCTCCGCTTCCTCGTGCAACAGGCGGCACGCCTCGCCGAGGCCGACGATGCCGGCGGTGTTCAGCGTCCCGCCGCGGCGTTTGCGCTCTTGCGCGCCGCCGCGCTGCTGCGGCACGAAGGGCGTGCCGCGCCGCAGGTAGAGGGCCGCGGCACCCTTGGGGCCGTAGACCTTGTGTGCGCTCAGCGATAGCAGCGAAACGCCCAGTTCTTCGACGTTGACCGGCGTCTTGCCGAGCGCGTTGACCGCGTCGGTGTGGACCGGCACGCCGCGCGCCCGGGCGATTTCGCAGATTTCGCGCAGCGGGAAGATCACGCCGGTCTCGTTGTTGGCAAGCATGACCGAGACCAGGGCGGTGTCGGCGCGCAGGGCGGCGGCCAGCGTGTCCAGGTCGAGGCGACCGTCCCCATCGACGCCGAGCGTCGTCACCGTCACGCCCTCGTGCTCAAGCTGTTCGGCGGTTTCGACAATGGCGTGATGCTCGACCGCGGTGATGACGATGTGTCGTTTCCGCGGATCGGCGGCCAGCACGCCGCGCAGGGCGATGTTGTCGGCCTCGGTCCCGCCGCTGGTGAAGACGATCTCGCTGTCGCGTGCGCCGCTGAGGCGGGCGACGTGTTCGCGGGCCTGCTCGACGGCCGCGGCGGCGGCGCCGCCCACGCGGTGGGCACTGGACGGATTGCCCCACTGCTCGGTCAACATGCGGGTCATCGCTTCGACGACCCGCGGATCGGGGCGGGTGGTGGCGTTGTTGTCCAAATAGGTCGTTGTCATGGCAGTGAATCATAGGCTGAAGGAACGCGCCGCGCCGAGACCGTCGCTCACTTGCCGCCGTTGACGGCTGCGGATGCGTGGAACCTTCGGCCTGTGGCAGCCAGGCTCCGGGGTGGTTGCCTGGCAAGTGTCGGTTGGTCGGCTTCAGCCGACCGGGGCATGCCGCCCACTTCAGTGGGTGGTGTGTCAGCAAGCAGTGCGTCTTCTTGCAGCCGGCTTCAGCCGGGCTTTCCGCGTCGGATGAGGAAGCCCGGCTGAAGCCGGCTCCGTTGTGAGTGCTGCGCGGTTGATTTCCACCGACTGAAGTCGGCGGCAGCGACCGACCGGCCAAACAGCCCGCCGCAAGAGGGGACAGGCACCGCTGGCTTGGTGTCCACTTGTGGTACTGGCGTCCGTGGGTATCGCGCGGCTGGGATTCGTGATCGGGCCGCTGCGCTAAATGGACGTGCGCGAACGGGCGGCGCCTGTCCAAGCCGCGAGCGCAAGCTCGCGGACAAACTCGCGACCGCTCGCGCGGTCGGCTCGGATCTGCGCCGCCGAATCGCGCACGGTGATTTAGCTCCGAAACGCTGGAAACCGCCAAGGCCGCGCTAGGCCTTGGCGGTTGCATTTCGGACCGCGAATTGGCGTTGTGGTGTTGGCGCCGCCGTCAGCCGTCGGACCGCGCGTGCTCATTCGTTCGGCGTATTCGGATCCAGGTCCCAATCGAGCGCCAGTTGTTCCTTTAACCCGGTGTCGCGGGCGGCGTGGCCGTCGTTGTACGCGTAGTTCGCGCCGCCGTAGTGCCGTTCGTCGATGTACGCCTCGGCCTCCAGCCCGGCGATGTGCGCGCGCGGAATGAAGCTCAGCCGCAGGTCGTTGGGGTCCGTGACGCGCGGGTTCGCGTCGACGAGCAGCGGCCACTTCGCCTTCACCGCGTCCAGCGAGCCCTTCCGCCAACTGACCTCGTACGCGCGGTAGTGCCCCGTGCTGTCCGCCCGCGGCTGCGCCTCGGCACAGACCCACAGCTCATATTTGCCCGCCATGTTCCGCAGGACGGGGTAGTCGTTAGCGTCGCTGTAGTCCCGGTCGTGGTACAGGTAGACGTACAGGGCCTCCGCCCAGCCGTGCCGCGGCGCGTTCGGCTCCGGCACCACATCGTAGGTCAATGGCGGCAGCAGGAAGCCGTTGTCGTGGGAGTACGCGGTCACCGCCTTCATGAATTCGCTCAGCCGCGTCAGGCAGACCGTGGACTTGGCCTGCTGGCGGGCGCGCGACAGCGACGGCGTCAGGATCGAGATCAGCAGTGAGATGATCGCCACCACCACCAGCATTTCGATCAGCGTGAAGCCGCGCGGCGGTCGTTGGAACCCGCGTCCGTCCATGTCATTATTATACGGGACCGGTCGAGCCGACCGGCCCAACGGTGCCCGATGACCCCGCAAGAGCTGCGTGCCCGACTTGATTTCGACGACGCCAAGCTGCTGGCGGAGTGCGAGATCCACCTGCACCGCACCGGCGGCCCCGGCGGCCAGCACCGCAACAAGAACGCCACTGCGGTGCGGCTCCGCCATCGGCCGACGGACTTCGTCGTGACGGCGACGGAACGGCGGTCGCAGCAGGAGAACCGACACAACGCCGTCGGGCGGCTACGCGAGGCGATCGCGGTCGGCGTGCGCTGCGCGCCGCCGGCGCGGATCGAGTGGCCGCCGTCGGTGCAACTGCGCGGCGGCCGATTGAAGGTCAGTTCGGAGAATGCGGCTTTCTGGCACGTACTGGCCGTCGTGCTCGACGAATTGGCGGCGCACGGCGGCCAGGCCGCCCCGGCGGCGGAACGCCTCGGCGTGACGACGTCAAGCCTGGTGCGGTTTCTCGCGGACCATCCCAACGCGTTTATCGAAGCGAATCGCATGCGCCAGGCGGCGGGGCTGCCGCCGCTGCGCGGCTAGTGTTGCCTCGTGGAGCAGCGCGGGGAGCATGGGCCTCCGGTCCGTGCGAATCCCGGCGCGCCGGGACACGGGGCGGAGGCCCATGCCCCCCACGAGCGCTGCGTGCTCTGCGGCGCGCTGGCAAACGGACCCAAAAGCGTGCCGGCCAGGTCTCTTGGACCTGACCGGCACGGGTTCCTGGGTCCTCGCCTGCGAAAGCAAGGACGACATTGTAGGTTCGGAGGTCGGCGGCTACGAGAGCAGCCCGAGCACGCTTTGCGGCGCCGCATTGGCCAGCTTGAGCACCATGCTCGCGGACTGCACCAGAATCTGGGCCCGCGTCAGATTGCTGGTCTCCTCGGCGAAATCGGCGTCGCGGATGGAGCTTTCCGCGGCGGTCACGTTTTCATACTGAATCTTAAGCGAGTTCGCGGTCGTGTTGAGGGTGTTCTTCTCGAACGACCCGAGCCGGCCGCGCAGCGAGGCTACCTGCGAGAGCGCGGTGCGCACGATGCGCTGGGCCGTGTAGTACTTGTCCGAAGTGACCGAGTTCGTCTGGCCCGTGCCCAGCGTGTACAGAAAGCCGGTATTGGAATCGCCAAGCTGCGTCGTGTCGATCGACGAAATCCCGAGCGAGGCGAGCGAATTGAGGTCGAGACTGGGGGCGACGGTGAAGTTGCCGCCGCCGCCGGTGACGCCGAAGCGCGTGGTTCCGCCGGTGGTGACGCTGCCGAACGCGGCCGCCAGGGTCATGTTGGCGTCGAGGACGGAGGTGCGCGTGGTGAGCTTCAGGCCGTCGCCGGTGATCGTCTGGCCGTTGACGTTGGCCTTGACGTCGTTGCCGTAGTCGGTGCCGCTGCCGGCCATCGTAAACGTCCCGCTCAGCACCCGGATCTTCACGAACTGCGACGAGCCGTATTCGACGCTCCGAATCCGGATGTTGGTGCTCGCGACCGTCGCGGACACGCCCGTCAGGTCGCGGGACTGGATGATGGCGCTGGCGACGTTGGCCAGGCTGGCCGAGGCGAGCGTAATGCGTTCCGTGCCGAGGTTGCCGGTCACCTCGATGGTCACCGGGGTGGCCCCGAGCGCGCCGCCGGTGTAGCTGACGATCGCTTGCGAAGCGGCGGTAGTGACCTTCACGGAGACCTGCCGCTTGCCGCCCTGGGGCACGCGGACCGAGTTAAGCTGGAGGTACGCGATGTTGGCCGCGGAAACGGTGGAGGTCGTGTAGGCCAGCGCCCCGCCCAGCAGCTTCTTGCCCTGGAGCTCGGTCGACGCGGCGATGCGATCGATCGATGAGAGAATGCCGTCGATTTCGAGCTGGTTCGCGGCCCGCTCATCGTCGCTGAGGCCGGCCTCGTTACTCGAGCGGTCGATGAGGTCTTCGAGGTCAGTCAGCAAACTGGTGATTTCGCTCAGCCCGCCTTCCGCAACGGACACCACGTTCACCGCACGGGCGATGTTGGTTTGCGCCGCCTGAATCGCCTGCTGTTCGGCGCGCAGCCGATCCGACGCGATCAGGCCCGCGGGATCGTCCTTGCCCGAGTTGATTCGCACGCCCGTGCTCAGACGCTGGAGCGTGTTGTTCAGCCGGCTGTTCTGCATGTTCAGCACGCGCTGGGCGGTGATGGAGGGAATGTTCGAGTTGATGCGACTCATGACCTACGCCTCCAAAGGCGGTTCTGCGTGGCTGACGCTGCCCATCTCCACGGAAAGGCCGCAGCCGGCGTTCGCGCTCAGAACGGGTCGCACCTCCGCGGAGCGACCTGGTCCGGCGAACGACAGGGGCATCGAACCGTTCCCGGCCCCCCTTTAGCAAAAACGGACGCGCCTCAAAAAAGCCGGGCCGGCCACCGGGGCCGGCCCGCTTATCGGGCGTACGCAGTGTGTCTTCCTCTGCGCCGGCACCACCGCTTCGTGTACCGGGAGCAACGGGGAGCATCGGCGTCTCGCCGGTGCGCACCGGCTGGAAGCCGATGCTCCCCATCCCAAAGCGGCGGCGGCCGGGAGTCGGTTTAGCCGCCGAGCAGCCGCAAGACGGACTGTTGCGCCTGGTTCGCCAACGTCAGCACAGTCGTACCGGCGTTGACGAGAATCTGGTCGCGCGCCAGTTGTGACGTCTGGAGGGCGAAGTCGGCGTCGCGGATCGCGGACTGCGCGGACGTGAGGTTCTCCGACGTAATGCCCAACTGGTTGAAGTTCGTGTCGAGCGTGTTGCGCTCAAATGCGCCCAGCCGGCCGCGCAGGATCGAAACCTGGTCGATCGCCTTCTGGACAATGGAAAGGGCGTCAGGGCGCGTCGAGGCGGCGGTGCGCAACGAATACGCGCCGCCGTCCTTGATCTGCTCGAGATAGCCGATGGAGGCTGTCCCGAGCCGCGAGGCACCCATCGCGCCGATGCCGAGATTGACCTGGAGATTGCTGTTGATCTGCGGGCCGACCTGGAAGAGGGCCCCGCCGCCGGTGATGGAGAACGTCGCGGTCGACGTCCAGGCGGCCTTGACGTCCATCTCCGTGTCGATCTGGGAGTTCTTGATGCTGATGTGGTTGCCGTCGGCGGCGGCCGTGGCGCCGTTGATCGTCGCGTTTGCGTTCGTACCGTAGTCCGTGCCTTTGGCGGTAGAGACCGTGTCATAATCGCGCGCGTCGAAGGTGCCCGAGCCGAGCACCTTGACGGAGATGAATTCCTTCGTGCCGTACTTGCGACTGGCCATGATAAAGCCGGAGGTCGCGTGCATGTACGCGGACACGCCGGTGGCGTCGGCCACGGTGGCGATCGCGTTCGCCATCGCCGAGGCCTTGGTGCTCCCGGTGAACTGAAGGATCGTGGCGCCGGCGGTCCCACGCACCTCCAGCGTGACGGCGTTGCTGGCGGCCAGCCCGGCAAACGGGAACCGCAGCCGGGCCTGCTGGGCGGCGCTGGTGACCTTCACGGCCACGTTGACGGACGAGCGCGTGCCAAACTGCGTCGCGTGGACGGTGACGTCACGAAGCTTGTCCGTGACGACGCCGCTGGTCGTGTAGGCCAGCGAACCGTCCAGCAGCTTGCGGCCCGCGAACGTCGTGGTGTTCGCGATGCGGGTGATGCTGTCGATGGCCGAGTCGATCTGAAGCTGGTTGGCGGCGATCTCCTCGTCCGAAAAGGCGCCCTCGTTGGACGCCTCGATGATCTTCGCCTGGATGTCCTTCAGCAGTGACGCGACCTCGTCGAGCGCACCTTCGGCGGTGGCGACGATGATCTTGCCGCGCTGCGTGTTGGACATGGCCTGGGCGACCGCGCTGATCTCGCTGCGCAGCCGCTCGGAGACAATCAGCCCGGCGGGGTCGTCCTTGCCGCGGCTGATGCGCAGCCCGGTGCTGAGGTGCTGCATGGTCTCGTGCATGCCGCGATAGGCGCTGTTGAGGTTTCGCTGAGCGGTCAGCGCAGAAATGTTCGTGTTAATGCGCGCCATGAGTCTTCCTCCATGAAAGGATCGTGGCTAAGGGGGGGAATGGTTGCTGAAAAGGCGGGAAACGAACGACGTTTACTTGCTGTGGGGCCGGGCCACGCGCGGGGTCGGGTTTTCCGGCGCCACGTCGTCGGGATTCAACCCCGCGGCCTTGCGGTTCTCGCGCTGGATGGCGTCGAAAACTTCCTTGCGATGGACGCTGATCTCGGCGGGCGCTTTGATGCCCAGCCGCACTTTGTCCCCCCGAATGTCGACGATCGTGATCTGCACGTTGTCGCCGATGATGATTGATTCGTCGCGTTGTCGGGAGAGCACTAACATCCGCGGCTCCTTCCTGGACTGTGCCGATGCGTCGTGCGACAGGAATCGACTTGGGCGCCGCCGCGGCCCGCGGCCCGCGGGCCTGGGGCGCGGGCAGTTCCGCGCGGGTGCGGCCGTCCTGGCCGGGTTCCTGCCATCCGTGAACGTGAAATACGCCCGCAGATATTATAACGCATTTGGGCTGAGTCATGCTACAGGTCCGCCTAAGCCGTCTTGGCCAGGGGCCGATGGGTGACCGACGGCGCCAGGCTGTGCCGGGTGCCGTACCGTTTGTCCGTCAACACCAACTGGCGGGCCTGCCGGTTGTGGGGGTTCAACACGACCGGCCCCAACAGGTTGCCCGTCAGCTCCCCATCCACCTTGTTGACGATCACGAGCACCTGGGCGTCGCCGGGGTCCGCCAGTTGCAGGCCCGCGACCTCCTCCGCGCGGGCGGCCACGTGGTAATCCGGCACAAACGTCCGCGGGTCGCACACCACAAACGCCAACTCCGGGTCATCCAGCGACTGGAGCCAGTAGAAGACCGGGTCCGGCGTGGTGTGCAACAGGGTGAAGCGCTGCTGGCTCGGGAACCCAAGCAGCCCCTGTTCAAAGGTGATGACCTTGTCTTCCTCCACCTCCAGCGGTCCGAAGCGTCTGGTCCTGATGAGCATTGCACTAGCTCCTGTGGCTCGTTCCACGTGGTTCAAACAACCGCCGGGCGGCCGCCGCGGGCCGCGGTTCCTCGTTCCGTCGGTCATTCGGGGCGCACTCCGCGCCCGACCCGCACCCTGCGGGTCTGCCGGGTCCGGCGGCCGCCGAGTCACTGCCGCGCCACCGGCCTGGTTGTTCCGCCAGCTTTCCCGACCAGTTCTGTGTGCTCCGTCATCCGCGGAGCGTGCTGGTTGCCTCGTTGCCTTGCGCCTTCGTGCCTTCGTGCCTCCGTGCCTCGTCGCCTAATTCACCGCAGGTAATCCAGCAGCGACAAGTTCATGATTCTTCCGGCCACCGTCAGGTTCGCCTGCAACGCCGTCTGGAGCTGCTGGAACCGCACGGCGGCCTCCGTGAAATCCATGTCACGCACATCACTGATGAGGGTCGTGGTCGCGTCGGACTCCGCTTCGACCCGCGTCAGACGGTCCGACATCGTCTTGGCCCGCGACGCCATCCGGCCTTGCACAACCTGCATCTGCTTGAGCACGCGGTCAAAACGCTCACCCGCAATGACCAGCCCGTCGCGGTCGTCCTGGGCAAGCGCCTCGCGCAGCTCGAGCAGCGCGGTGAACGGCCCGTCCACGCGCAGCGTGTTCACGTCCCGCCCGGCCAGAACCCGGCCAATCGGCGCACCGTCCAAACCCAGGTCGCGCAGCGCGGGCGAATCACTCAATGCCGTCACGCTGAACGGCCCGAGTCCCAGCGTCTTGTCGACGAGGACCAGGCCGTTGCCGACCACCGCCAGCGTTGCGAGCACCGCCCCGCCCGTGCCCGTGTTGATGCGGTTCAGTACGTCCTGCACGGTCGTCGCGCCGGCCAGGCTGATGTCAAACGTGCCCCCGTTGGCCGTCGTGAGGCGCAGGTCTCCGCCCGAAACCGTCTCGACGCCGCGCCCGCCGTTCAGCCCGCTCAGCAGCGTGCCCGCGTGAAACGTGCGTAGACCGAGGCTGCCCGCCGCCGGCCCGCCGTTCTCTTCGATCGCGAGGTCCGCGCCGGAGATGCGGCTGACGAGCTCCAGGCGCTGCCCGTCCGCGGCGATGCGCGCCCAGACGCCCACGTCTGACTGATTGATCCGGTTGAGGATCTCCTCGACCGTCTCGGCGTCGTCAAGCTGTAGGGTCGCGGTGCGGTCGCCGTTCCGAATGACCATTCCGCCCGTCAGGAGGAAGCCCGCGCCGCCGTTCAGGTCGGGCAGCCTCGTGCGCGGCGTGACC
>CAYMXT010000145.1:0-10679 GCA_964394415.1 uncultured Planctomycetales bacterium | reverse complement strand
GGGAACCAGACCCCGCGCGCCGTGCGAATGGCGGCCACGAACGAATCGCTCTCGGCGATGCGGCGGTCCTTTGTATGCAGGACGGTCAGGTTCGTCGCCCCGACGGCCTTAAGGCCGTTCAGGCCACCCCAGTTGGCGGGATAGACGGAATCCTCGCCGGCGGTGGGGATGACCACGATCGGGGCGGACGGGCCGCCGGCGAGCGCAACGAAGCGCGCGAGGATTTCCGGTCCCATGTTTCCACCACCCACCACGACGAGCGACCCCGCGGCGGGTCCGATGTGGGCGTGCGCGGCGGACGAGCGGCCGGCCGGGAGACGCGAGCAGGAGGCCGCGAGGAGCGCAGCGCTGGCGAGGACGAACAGAGTACGACGGGTAGTCATGAGCGCTTGGGCACCGGGGGCGGGTGGCGGGCGTTCAGGGTGGTACGAGGCGACCTAAACATCCCGCGCGAACGAGCGGCGGGCCAGTAGCAGGGAGTGGATATGCACGTCGGGATGGTGCTGCTGACGGCGCTGGCGGCCGCGGCCGGATTGATGCTGGTGGCGTGGCTGCTGTATCGGGCGACCGACAAGGCGAGCTGGGTGGACGCGTTCTGGGCGGGCAACCTGGCCGTGCTCGCTCTGGGCTACGCCTGGCTGCTGCCGGGAGATCCCGCGCGGCGCACGCTGGTGGCGATCGTCGGCGGGCTCTGGGGGATGCGACTGGCAGCGCACATCGCGGTGCGGGTGGCCTCCGGTCCGGAGGACCCGCGCTACCTGACGCTGCGGGCGGAGTGGAAGGACAACCTGCCGCTGCGCTTCCTGCGGTTCTTTCAGGTGCAGGCCGTCGTCGACGTGGTGCTCAGCGTGCCGTTCCTGTTGATGGCCCTCGATGCGGCGCCGTTCGGACGCGTCACGGAAATCGCCGGGTTGGCGCTCTGGATCGTGGCGCTGGCGGGGGAGAGCATCGCTGACGCGCAGTTGGCGCGCTTCCGGCGCGACCCTGCCAACAAGGGGCGCGTCTGTCGCACGGGACTCTGGAGCGTGTCGCGGCATCCGAACTACTTCTTCGAGTGGCTGCTGTGGTGCTCGTTCGCGCTGATGGCGACCGGGGCGCCATGGGGGTGGGTGAGCTGGAGTGCGCCGGCGCTGATGTACTACTTCCTCACGCGCGTGACCGGCATTCCATTGACGGAGAAGCAGGCGGTGGCTTCGAGGGGGGAGGCCTATCGCGCATATCAGCGGGAAGTCTCGGCGTTTGTCCCGTGGTTTCCGACGATCCCGTGAGCCGAGGGTGATGCGACGTAGATGCGTACGTGGCGCGCGCGGTTCGCGCAAATCGCGGCGCGCCGAAGCGCGTTAGATTTCCCGCATGCGTACTCTCCGCCTGCTCGCCCTCGTCGCTGCGCTGCCTCTTGCCGCGCACGCCCAAGCACCCGCGAAACCGCGTCAGGCCGTGCCGCCCGCACCACCGGTGGCGGTGCCCTGCGAAAGCGCCGATACGTCGTGCATTGCCCCCGACGTGCCGCGGGAGTTCCGCGGCGTCTGGGTGGCGTCCGTGTCCAACATCGACTGGCCATCGAAGCCCGGGCTTTCGACCGCCGAGCAGAAGGCGGAGTTGCTGGCGATTCTCGACCGCACCGAGGCACAGCGGCTGAACGCCGTCGTTCTGCAGATTCGACCCGCCGCCGATGCGCTGTACAAGAGCAGTATCGAGCCGTGGTCGGAGTACCTTACCGGCCGGCAGGGGAGGGCGCCGTCCCCGGCGTGGGATCCACTGGCGTTTGCCGTCACGGAAGCACACCGGCGCGGACTGGAACTGCACACCTGGTTCAACCCGTACCGCGCGCGCCATCCCAGCGCCAAGGGTCCGCTGTCGAAGCTCCACCTCTCCAACACCGCCCCCGCGCTGGTGAAGAAGTACGGCACGCACCTGTGGATGGATCCCGGCGAGGCCGCCGTGCGCAAGCGCACGCTGCGCGTGGTGCTCGATGTCGTGAAGCGGTACGACATCGACGGCGTGCACCTCGACGACTACTTCTATCCGTACAAGGAACGGACGACTGACGGCACGACGGAATTCCCCGACGCGCGCAGCTGGAAGAAGTACGTTGCGTCGGGCGGCACGCTGTCGCGTGACGACTGGCGTCGCGAGAACGTGAACACGCTGGTCCGCGAGTTAAACGAGCAGATCCACGCGGTGAAGCCGTGGGTGAAGTTCGGCATCTCGCCGTTCGGCATCTGGCGCCCGGGGTATCCCGAACAGATCAAGGGATTCGACGCGTACGAGCAGCTGTACGCCGACTCCAAGCTGTGGTGGGCCAACAACTGGGTGGACTACTTCACCCCGCAGCTCTACTGGCCGATCGCGAAGCCCGAGCAGAGCTACCCGGCGCTGATGCGCTGGTGGGGCGAGCAGAACACGACGAATCGCCACCTGTGGATCGGCCTGTACACGAGCCGCGTGCGGGCATCGACGCCGGAAGGAAACGGGCTCGCGCCATCGAACGCCTGGCCGGCGGCGGAGATTCTCGCGCAGGTGGACACGGCGCGTGCGTACTCACGCGCATCCGGCACGATCCACTTCTCGATGAAGGCCTTCCTGAGGGATCAGGGCGGGATCGCCACGCAGCTCAAGGCGCGCCCCTATCGCGCGCTGGCGCTGGTACCGCCGTCACCCTGGCTTTCCGCGGGCACTCCGGCGGCGCCCGTCGTGCGGGTGAAGAAGAACGAGGCGACGCGCGGGCTCTCGGTCTGGATGTCGCAGCCGAAGCCGCAGGTGGCGCGCTGGTACCTGCTGCAGACGCGCACCGCTGGGATGTGGGGGAGCCGGTTGGTGGCTCCGCATGCCGGCGCCGAGGAGATTTCCCTCAATGGGGATGGGTTGTTGCCTGACCGGATTGTGGTGACGGCACTGGACCGGGCGGGTGTTGCATCGCCGGCCGTGCGGCTGACGGTGCTTCCGTAACGGCGACGGCAACGGCAACCGCGAAGGGCGAAGGGCGCGAAGGGGCGCGAAGCACTGCAACTACTGAGCGCACAGGGAGGGCACCGCCGACACAATGCCGGGGTGCCCTCCGTGATTTGGCGGCGGGTTGAGGCGACCAACACAACGGCTCGGGAGCCGTAAATTGGGGCATGACACGAACCCGACTGCTCGCGTTGCTGCTTGCGACGCTCGCCATATCCGCTGACGCGCAGACGCCGCGCGTCCACACGACGCGCGACGCGCTCAAGCTCGACGGCCGGCTGGACGAGGCGGCGTGGGCGCGCGCCGACAGCATCGACGACTTCCGGCAGCGCGATCCGGCGGAAGGTGAGCCGGCGAGCGAACGCACGGTCGTGCGCTTCCTCTCGGCGCACGACGGCCTGTGGGTTGGCGTGCATGCGTATGACCGCGAACCGGGGCGCATCCTCCACGCGCAGCTGCGGCGCGACACGGGCATGGACACCGACGACGCGGTCGTGGTGCTGCTGTCGCCCTTGCAGGACAAACGCACGGCGTTCTGGTTTGCCGTGAATCCAAACGGGGCGATGACGGATGCTGAGGTCATCAACTTCGAGAACGACAACGCCGACTGGGATGCCGTGTGGGATTCACGCGCGGTCATCACCGCGGATGGCTGGGTTGCGGAGCTGTTCATCCCGTGGCAGTCGCTGCGGTATCGGGCAAACAGCACGGCCTGGGATGTCAACCTGGTGCGCGTGATCCGGCGGAAGAACGAAGAAGTGCTCTGGAAGGCGTGGCGCCGCACGGAGGGATTCAAGTTCCTGGAGAAGGCGGGCATGGTGGACGGGTTCACGGACCTCCCGCCGCGGGCAACGGTGGAGCTCCGTCCGTACGCGTCAGCCACCGGCAACGGCACGACGCGGGCGTACGAGACCGACGGCACGTTCAGCACGACCGGCGCCGCCGGGCTCAAGGGCGCGTTCGGCCTTGATGCCAAGCTCGCGCCGTCGCGCGGGCTGACGCTCGATCTCACCACGAACGCCGACTTCGCGCAGGCGGACGTGGACCGCCAGATCATCAACTTCAGCCGCTTTCCGCTCTTCCTGCCGGAACGCCGGCCGTTCTTCACCGAAGGGGCAGGGATCTTCGATTTTGGGCGGGCGGAAGAGACGCAGCTGTTCTACAGCCGACGCATTGGACTTTCCCGGGACGGTGAGCCGATCCCGCTGCTCGCCGGCGCACGGCTCTCCGGACGCATCGGCGCCCAGCAGGTGGGCGTGATCGCAGCGCGCACAGGAGGAGACCAACCGACCACCGATGCGGTGGTGCGCATTCGGCGCGACCTGCTGGGACGCGGTTATGTGGGGGCGATGTTCACGGGGAGCGACGCGCGCGGAGAGGAAGCCACCACGGCGACCGGGCTCGACATCAACCTGCCGTTCATCGTGCGCGGCCAGAACCTCGTTTTCATTGCCGGCACAGCCTGGACACACGACAGCACGGGGGGCGCACCCAACTACTCACGCTTCGCGGTGGACTTCCCGAACGACTTCGCCGATATCGTGAATCGCGTCGAGCGGGTGGAAGCCGGCTTCAATCCGTCGCTGGGTTTCGTGCGCTCGGACGGCGTGGTCCGCTATGGCGGGTCATTCCGGATCACGCCGCGCCCGAACATCCCGTACGTGCGCCAGCTCGAGTTCAACCTGCTCAACTACCAGTACGTGCAGCGCATCGGGGGCGGGCTCGACAACGCCGAGTTCGAGGTCACGCCGTTCGGGGTGCGGTTCGATTCCGGCGACGAGTTCGAGTTCAACCTGCAGCGTTCAGGGGATGCGCCGACTGAGGCGTTCGAGGTCTTCGAGGGCACGACCATCGCCCCCGGCAATTACTGGTATGACCGCTGGGAGCTGAGCTACGACGGGTCGTCGCGCCGGCCGGTGCGCGTGGAAGCGCAGGCCAGCTTTGGGAAGTTCTACACCGGAGGCGGCGAGGACTACAGCATTTCCGTGGAGGGGCGCTGGCAGCCGCACCTGCTGTGGGCGCTGGACTTCGGCTATACCGACGGCCGCTTCCACACGTCGCGGTTCATCGCGCGCACGACCACCGCACGGGTGGACTACGCGCTGACGCCGCGGCTCAACACGACGCTGTTCGCGCAGTGGAACAACGAAGCAAATCGCGGCGCGATCAATGCGCGGCTGCGCTGGACGCGGACGCCAGGGAGCGACCTGTATGTGGTGCTGAACAGCGCGTGGCCGACGGGACTGGACGGGCGGTCCATACCTTGGGCGCGGCCCTCGAGGGGCGGGGTAGTGCTGAAATACGTGCAGTATCTGAGGTACTAGAGAAACAACAGAGAGACAACAGAGAGACAACAGAAAAACAACAGAGGGTTGGCATTCACGTTGCCAGCCCTCTGTTGTCTCTCTGTTGTTTGTCTGTTGTTTGTCTGTTGTTTCTCTGCCTCTAGGGCTCGCGCTCCTCGCTGAACGGGAAGCCCGTGCCGCTGCCGCCGCTGACGCGCTCCACGCGCAGCACCTGCTTGTAGGTCTGGCCGCCGACAGTGATGGACACGAGGTAATCGCCGGTGCCGACGAGGCCACCGCCGCCACCGCCGCGCCGACCGCCACCGCCGAAGAACATCGCCATGCCGCTGCGGCCGGCGACGGCCTGCAGGACGCTCATCAACTGCTGCTGGTCCGGCGGTCCAGCCGCGGCACCACCACGCCCTGCGCCACCTGCGCCAGGCGCAGCGGCCGGCGTCTCACCCGGACGATCCTGCCAGCGACCAGCCTGGGCGCCGAAACCGCCGCCACCACCACCGAAGCCGCCGAAGCCCTGCACCATCGCCTGCATCGCTTCCGGGCCGCCGGTCAGGCCGGTGCGGAACCGGTCGAGCAGCGGCTTGGGCAGCGTGCCTTCCTTCTCGATCGAGTCGAGTGCCGTGATGATCTTGCGCACGTTGTTGATCGAGTCGCGCACTTCCGCCGGTGACAGCTTGGGCGACGGCGCGGGCTTGCCGCGGAAGTCCCATGTCACGCGCTGGATTCCGGCCGCGCCGGGACCATTGAGCGTGCGCAGCGTGTCACCCGACGCGTCCTGGATCACCACGCGCACCTGGCCGGAGTTCGACTGGGCCAGCTTGTACGTGATCTCGGCGCCGTATGCCGGGCTCGGCACCTGGAACAGATTCTGTCCGACCGACTCGCCGTTGACCGGCTTCTCGCCCCACTGGAACGCGGTGCGGGGCTTGAAGAGGTGCGCAGGGGCTGCCGCAACCTTCGCGTCCACCTGCTGCAGCGCGCTGATGTCCACGATCCAGAAGCTGCGCCCATGCGTGGCGGCCACGAGCTCGCCGTCACGCGGATGGATGACGAGATCCATCACCGGCGTCGTCGGCAGGCCGGTCATGAACTTCGTCCAGCTCTTGCCCCGGTCGAGCGATGCATAGACGCCAACATCGGTGCCGACGAAGAGCAGGTTGGGATTCTTGGTGTCCTCGCGGATCACGTACACATAATCCGGGCCGCCCGTGGGGAGGTTGCCGGCGATGGACGTGAACGACTTGCCGCCATCCTTGGTCATCACGACGTACGGCGTGAAGTCCCCGCGACGGTGGTTGTCGTACGTCACGTAGAACGTCAGCGAGTCGAACCGCGACGGCTCGATGCGCGAAACGTAGGTGCCGGCCGGGACGCCCTTCACGTTGGCGGTGTGCTCGGTCCACGAGCCGCCGTCGTTCATCGTCGACCAGAGGCGGCCGTCGTCGGTGCCCGCGTACAGGATGCCGGGCCGCACGGGCGATTCGTTGAGCGAGACCACGGTGCCAAAGGTCTCGGCGCCGGTGGCGTCAATCGTGATGCCGCCCGTCGTGCGCATTGAGATGCGCGCCTTCATCGTGTCCGCGTACGACAGCTCCGGCGAGATGAAGAACAGGTCGTCGCCCTGCTTGGTGGACTTGAGGACGCGATTGGCCGCCGTGTAGAAGACCGACGGGTTGTGCGGGGAGAGGAAGAACGGCGTGTTCCAGTTCCAGCGCAGGTCCATGTCGATGGAGTCCTTCTTCTGCGCCGCGCGCAGCGCCTGCTGGCGCTTGGCCTGGTCCTTCGTCATCGGCTTGGTGGTGTCGGGCCGGTCGACGAGGATCGAGTCTTCCCACTGCATGTACCTCGGGCGCCACTGCGGCTTCACCAGCGCCGTGCGCTCGCCGGTGGACACCTTGTACCGCCCGATGTTGCCGCCCTGCGACTCGCCGTAGATGATGTCGGGATTCGAGGGGTCATTGGCCGTGACGAAGCCGTCGCCGCCGTTGAACGTGAACCACATCGCGTTCGTGATCATCCCCTGCTTGCGACGCGAGGGGCCGCACCACGAACCGTTGTCCTGCGCGCCGCCGCACACGTTGTACGGAATGGCGTTGTCCACGGAGACGTTGTAGTACTGGCCCACGGGGAGGATGTTGTTGGCGTCCCAGTTGCCGCCGCCGTCCCACGTCTGCGAGAGGCCGCCGTCGTTGCCGACGACGATGTGCTGCGGATCCTTGGGATCGATCCACATGGCATGGTGATCCACATGGATGCCGACCGTGGCGTTGCCCGACGTCTTGCCGCCGTCATTGGAGTACTTGACCGGCGTGGACGACCAGAAGACGCGCTCCGGGTTGTTGGGCGCGACGCGCACCTGCGAGTAGTAGAACGGGCGGACGTTGTTGTCGTCCCGCTTCTCCCACGTCTTGCCGCCGTCCGTCGTACGCCAGAGCCCGCTCGGCGACTTCTGCGCCTTGACCTTGGGGTCCTTCTTGAGGTTCGCTGCCGTGTCGGCCTCGAGCATCAAGTAGATCACGTCCGGATTGGATGCGGCGATCGCAATGCCGATGCGCCCCTTGGTGGTCTCGGGGAGTCCGCCACCCTTCACTTCCGTCCACGTCTCGCCGGCGTCCGTGCTCTTCCAGAGCGCCGAGCCCTTGCCGCCTGAATACTGGAAGTACGGGCCGCGGATGCGCTGGTAGCTGGCGGCCCACACGACCTTGGAGTCACGCGGGTCGAGCGCGACGTCAATGAAGCCCGTGCTGTCGTTGATGAACTTCTTCAGCTGCCACGTCTTGCCGCCGTCCACGGTCTTGTAGAGGCCGCGCTCCTTGTTGGTCGCCCAGGCGGCGCCGAGGGCGGCGACGTAGACGATGTCCTTGTTGTTCGGATCGACGACGACGCGGCCGATGTGCTGCGTTTCCTTGAGGCCGAGGAACTCCCACGTGCGGCCGCCGTTGGTGGTCTTCCAGATGCCGGCGCCCGGGGAGATGGAATTGCGCGAGTTGGGCTCACCGGTGCCGTGATAGACCGTGTTGGTGTCCGACGGCGCGATGGCGAGCATGCCGCCCGACGACACGCGCTCGTTCTCGAAGACGGGGCGGAAGGTCGTGCCCGCGTTCGTGGACTTCCACACGCCGCCACCCGCCGTTGCGACGTAAAGCGTGCGCGACGGGAACGGGATGCCGGCGACATCCACAATGCGGCCCTGGTGGTTGGCCGGGCCGATGTTACGCCAGCGGAAGCCGGCGACAGTCGCCGAATCGAGCTGGGCGGCCAGCGGGGCCGCGGCAGCTGCGCTCAGGACGACCAGTTTCAGGACAGATCTCATGGGAGTGAGGGCTGAGGGAAGCAGGGTGGGGCACACGAGTGGGTCTCGGCGAATTACGCCGCGCACATCTATAGTGTTGGTGCTGGGGGCGCCCCTTGGGCGCCCCCCATGCTGCCGGTGCTTACGGTAGGCTCGCCGGGATGCCCATCCGCTCCGGGGGCGGGACCTTCCGGGTACGGCCGAACTCGCGCCGCGCGGCGTCGGCCATCTGCGAGCGGTTCCACCAGAGCTGGATCGCCGAGTCGTAGCGGGCCAGCACGTTGTGGATCCAGTACGGCCGATTCTCCGCGCGCCAGCTCTTCTCGTAGAGTTCGCGGCCGAGCACGTACGCCTCACGCATGGACTGCAGACGGCCGTTGATGCCCGAGATGTCGGCGAGGTCAATCCAGGTCACCGGGGTCGTGCGCGCGGGATCGATGGCTGCGGCGTAGGCCTTCACCATCTCCTCGGCGAACTGGAACTTCATGCCGATGAGGTCGAGACGGCGCGCGCCCATGTCCAGTGCGTCGAGCGCGTCCTGCTCGCGCAGCTGCGGCTGGAGGCGACGCGCCTGGGCGATGAGCACCGACGCGGACTCGGCGTGGACGCGGAGCTCGGGAGCGGCAACGCGCACCTTCTTGCCGAGTTCCATGCCCTCCGGCGAGTACGGATCGACCCAGTAGAGGAAGTCGTGGCCGTTGCCGGCGCCGGCCTTGGACAGGGCGGCGTGCGCGGCCATCAGGTGCACCTGCGCGGCGTCGATCTTGCCGGTGGTGTCGCCGTGGAACTGCAGGCCATACGAGCGCTGGAAGTCGGGAATGGACGACTCGCCCTTCTGCCAGGACGCGGCCGCGCCGAACAGCACGCCGTACCACGTCTGGTTGAAGATCTCCTCGCCGTCGTCGCCCCAGCTCGTGTTGAGCATGCCGGTGGAGCCCAACTTCTGGCCGTCGCGCACGAAGCCCTGGATGTTCTTGAGCGCCGTGTTGTTGTCGGGGTAGGTCATGGACCAGTTGCTCACGCCCGGGGCGACCCACGTCTGCATGCCGGTGCCGCTGAATGGCGTGAGGTAGCGCTCGAAGTTGCCCGTGCTCCAGTAGTTCCATGCGACGGCGATCATGTCCTTGGGCAGCAATCCGACGAGCTGCGGCGACTCCATGGCGATGTCGCCCCAGAACAGGAAGGTCTTCTTGTTCCCCTGCGCGCGCAGCTCGCGCTCGATGTCCCCGAGGAACTTCAGGTAGACCTTGCCGAGTCCGTCCTTGGCGACGGCTTCCTTGGTCTGTCCCTTGCCGAGTTCAAAGGTCTCGTCGGCGCCGAGGTGGACGAACTGGGAGGGGAAGAGGGAGTCGATCTCCGAGAACCAGCGCTTGATGATGTTCATCGACTCCGGCTGGCCGGGAGCGAGCACGTGGCCGTGCGGCGTCTCGGCGACCTTGCTGTAGATCTCGTACTTGAGGGCGTGGTGCAGGTGGCCGAAGGCCTCCTGTTCCGGGATGATCTCGATGTGGAAGGGCTTGGCGTACTCGACGAGTTCCTTCACCTGCGCGCGCGTCATGGCGCCGCCCGGCGGTGCGACGAGCGGATCGCTGTCGTAGGCGAGGGTGTGCTCGAAGTACGGCGAATAGGCGTTCATCTTGAACGCCGCGATGGTGCGGATGATGTGCTTCTGGAACTCGAGCGTCGGCACCGGCCCGCGCGACAGGTCGTCGTGGAAGCCGCGCCAGCGCATGGCGGGCCAGTCGCGGATGACTCCCGTCTGCACGGTCATGGCCGCACCGTGGCCGGTGACCAGCTGCTTGGCCGTCTGCGCGCCGTAGAAGACGCCGGCGGCGGAGGCGCCGACGACCTTGATGGCCCTCGGCTCGGCCACGACCACGTAGCCCTCGTCCTTCATCTCGTCCGTAAACGTGAGCTTGTGCTTCGCGAGGAGCGCCTTGGCCTCGGCGCTCGTGCTTCGCAGGAGCTGGATCTGCAGGGCGCCGCCGGCCGTGCTGACCTTGGCGCCGCGTTCCTTGAGCGAGGCGGCGAGGTCGGTGGCGGCGAACCGGTCGTTCTTGTCGGCGCCGGCGGTGATGGTGATGGCGCCCCGGAGCGGGACAGCGGAGCCGGCGGAGAACTCACGCGGGGCG
>CAYMXT010000144.1:0-10748 GCA_964394415.1 uncultured Planctomycetales bacterium | reverse complement strand
TGCTCACAGAGCAGCGGCACACCATGCACGGCACACCTCGGTGATGGCGGACCCCGTCATAGTCGATAACAGAATGAGTGCGGTCGCTTGCTGCGCGCGGTCGCGCGCCATAGAATTGGTGTTCCCCGAAACGTCCTGTAACGTGCGAACCGCACGGCGACAGGCTGGCGTGGAGAAACCGCCCCATGTTTGAACGCTTCACCGACCGAGCGCGAAAAGTGATGGCCCTCGCCAACCAGGAGGCCCAGCGCTTCAACCACGAATACATCGGGACCGAGCACATCCTGCTCGGACTCGTCAAGGAGGGCTCGGGCGTCGGCGCGAACGTGCTCAAAAACCTCGGCGTCGATCTGCGCAAGGTCCGCCTCGAGGTCGAAAAGCTCGTCAAGAGCGGCCCCGAGATGGTCACGATGGGCAAGCTCCCGCAAACGCCGCGCGCCAAGCGCGTCATCGAATACGCGATCGAGGAAGCGCGCAACCTGAACCACAACTACGTCGGCACCGAACACCTGTTGCTCGGGCTGCTCCGCGAGCAGGACGGCGTCGCGGCCCAGGTGCTGATGAACCTCGGCCTCAAACTGGAAGACGTGCGCGAGGAAGTGCTCAACCTGCTCGGCGCGGGCATGGAGAGCGAGGAATCCACCGCCGCCGCCCCGCCCGGCGAGCCGGCCAAGAAGAGCGGCAAGAGCAAGACCCCCGCGCTCGATTCGTTCGGCCGCGACCTGACCGAGCTCGCCCGCGAGGGCAAGCTCGATCCGGTCATCGGCCGCAGCTCGGAGATCGAACGCGTCATCACCGTGCTTTGCCGCCGGATGAAGAACAACCCCGTATTGCTCGGAGAGGCGGGCGTCGGCAAGACCGCGATCGTCGAGGGCCTGGCCCAGAAGATCATCAACCACCAGGTGCCCGAGCTGCTGCACGAGCGGCGCATCGTCATCCTCGACCTGGCGATGATGGTCGCGGGGACGAAGTACCGCGGGCAGTTTGAAGAGCGGATCAAGGCCGTGATGAACGAGGTCCGCCGGGCGCGGAACGTCATCCTGTTCATCGACGAGCTGCACACGCTGGTCGGCGCGGGCGGGGCCGAGGGTGCGATCGACGCGTCCAACGTCTTGAAGCCGGCCCTGTCGCGCGGCGAGATTCAGTGCATTGGCGCGACCACGTTCGACGAGTTCCGCAAGTATATCGAGAAGGACGCGGCCCTGGCCCGGCGGTTTCAGCCGATCCACGTGGACGAGCCGACCGCCGAGCACACGCTCGACATTCTCAAGGGCCTGCGCGACCGGTACGAAGCGCACCACCGCGTGCAGATCACGGACGAGGCCCTGAAGTCCGCGGTCGAGCTGTCGAACCGCTACATCACCGGCCGCGTGCTGCCGGACAAGGCCATCGACGTGATCGATGAAGCCGGCGCTCGCGTGCGTATCCGTAGCATGACGATCCCGCCGGACCTGGCCGACCTGGAGCGCGAGATCGAGCGGTTGCGGTCGGAGAAGGACGAGGCCGTCAAGAACGCGGACTACGAGCGCGCGGCCGAGCTGCGCGACAAGAGCGAAACGCTGCGCATGAAACGCGAGAACGTCCAGAAGGAGTGGAAGGACAACGCCAAGGAAATCGAGGGCATCGTCGATGAGATCGTCGTCGGCGAGGTCGTCAGCCGCATGACCGGCATCCCGTTGACGCGGCTGGAGAAAGAGGAAGCCGCCCGCTTGCTGGAGCTGGAAAACGAGCTGCACAAGAAGGTCATCAGCCAGCACGAGGCGATCAGCGCGATCGCCCGCAGCGTCCGCCGCAGCCGCAGCGGCCTGAAGGACCCGAACCGGCCGATGGGCTCGTTTATTTTCCTCGGCCCGTCGGGCGTCGGGAAGACGCTGCTGGCCAAGACGCTGGCCGACTTCATGTTCGGCGACGAAGAGGCCCTGATCGTCATTGACATGTCGGAGTACATGGAGAAGCACAACGTCAGCCGGCTGATCGGCGCGCCGCCGGGCTACGTCGGTTACGAAGAGGGCGGGCAGCTCACCGAGCGCGTCCGGCGGCGGCCGTACTCGGTGGTGTTGCTCGACGAGGTTGAGAAGGCCCACCCCGACGTGTTCAACATGCTGCTCCAGATCATGGAGGAAGGCCGCCTGACCGATTCGTTCGGCCGGCACGTAGACTTCCGCAACACGATCCTGATCATGACCAGCAACATCGGGGCGGACCGCATCATGAGCTCCGATCCGTTCGGCTTCATGAAGCGTGACGAAGACATCAACTACCAGAAGATGCGCGACATGCTCGTCAACGAGTTGGAGCGGAATTTCCGGCCCGAGTTCATTAACCGCCTCGACGAGGTGGTCGTGTTCCACAAGCTCACGCACGCCGACCTGATCCAGATCGTCGATCTGGAGACGGGCAAGGTCGGCAAGCGGCTCAAGGAGAAGGGCCTGCTGCTCGAGCTGACCGCGGACGCCAAGGAATTCCTGGTCGAGAAAGGCACGGACGAGAAATTCGGCGCCCGGCCGCTGCGGCGGACGATCTCGACGAAGATCGAAGACCCGCTCAGCGAGGACATCCTGCGCGGCAAGTACGCGGGCAAGAAGGGCATTCGCGTGACGGTCGCCGGAGCCGACGACGAGAAGCACTTCGTCTTCGAGGCCATCGACAACGGCGAGGCCAGGCCCGAGCCGGTCAGCACCGGTGCGGAGACGACGTAGCGGCGAGTGCGTGACATCTCCGGCGGTTGCCAGGGCCGGCTCCAGCCGGCGAGTGTAGTGCCTCACAATAATCGCATCGTCTGGGGAGCATGGGCCTCCGGCCCGTGTCCCGGTGCGCCGGGATTCGCACGGGCCGCAGGCCCATGCTCCCCACCCAGATACGCTGCGGTAATTCTGAGTCACTCGCCGTTGCCGCCGACTTCAGTCGGTGGAGCCAACCACGCCACAGGCTACCGGCAGCCGGCTTTAGCCGGGCTTGCCTGGCCTCCCCAAGCCCGGCGGAAGCCGGCTGTCGCAGTTGCCTTCGACCGGTGGGAACCACCCGCTGAAGCGGGCGGCAAGGACCGGTCGGCTGAAGCCGACCATCCGCGGCCGACACTGCTTGGTACGGCCCGTGGCGCAAAGCGCCTGCGGGTGTGGCCGCCCAAAGTGCCAAGGACCCCGCAGCGCCCTCCGGAGCCGCGGCATTCATGCCGCGCGCCGCCGTCAGAACGCGCAGCGCTAGCAAGCGCGGGCGATCCTCAGAACGCGCAGCGCAAGCAAGCGCGGGCGATCCTCAGAAACGCGCAGCGCAAGCAAGCGCGGGTAATCCTCAGAACGCGCAGCGCAAGCAAGCGCCGCGGCCACAGGCGCTTGCTAGCGCTGCGCGTTCTGATGCGACGCGCGCGTGGCGCGCCGGGTGAATCCCGCGGCTCATGGCAGCACGATGTACGCCAGAGTCGTGTCTTCGTCGGCGCCCGTCTTGAAGGCGATCAACGTTGCGCTGGCCTCCACGTCCGTCGCGTTCAAGTAGCCGCTGCCCGCCGCGAAGACCTGGAACACGCCGCCCGTGCTCACCTGGAGAAAGTCCGTGGTCGTGTCCACGGCCTCATTCCCGCTGATGAAGATTCGCTGACCGTTCGGCGTGATCGCGACGTCGCTGCCGTAGCCGTACCACGGGTGCGAGTTGTCGTCCGGGTCGTCGTCCGCCGTGCCACCTTCGACGGCCCCGGCGTCCGTCACGACCGCGCCGCGGTAAATGGTGGCGTACGTGTCGTTGGGAACGCGCTTGAGGAAGTACGCCAGCGTCCCCGCGTGCAGGGCCAGCGGCAAGTCGCGATTGCCGGGGTTCAACGCCGGCGCGCTGACCGTGCCAGTTTCGACGTCGACCAGCCGGATGTTCTCCTCGGTGTCGCTGACGACGTACAGAATCTGCCCCGCGTCGTACACAAACGGCCCCAGGATGCCCAGCCCGCCGGACAGGTCGATGTCGCGCGGGTCCGCGGCGGGGTCGCTGAGGTCGTAGACGTAGAAGTGGTCCACGCCCTGCACGACCGCGATTTGCTCGTCGCCGTCGATGGCGATCTGGGCGATGCCGGTGGGGGGGTCGATCAGCGACGTCACGACCGGCTCAGCGCCGCTCAGGTCGATCAACTTGAGCACGTGGCCGTCTTCCACCTCGTCCTTGCGGTTGAGTGTCAGCGCGAGCGTGCCGCTCGCTACTACGGGGCTGAGGATTTCCTGATCCTCGTGCGTCGGCAGCGTCGACAGCAGCACAATGTTCGGGTCGATCGCCGTCGCCGTCGCCGTCTCGGTGTCATAGACCGTGAGCTGGAATTGGTCGTCGAAGAGGAGCACCTTCTGGCCCGCGACCGCGAAGCCGACATTGCGAAACTCGCCGGGGATCGGCGTGGCGGCGGCGGGGTCGGTGGACGGCACGATGTACCCCACGCCGGTGAGGTTGCCGGTGCCGAAGACGATCAGGTCGTCGCCGAGCTCAATTGAACTATCAAACCGGACCGCGATCTCCGTCTGGGTCACCGTCAGCCCGGTTTGTACGGTGAGCTGGGTTTCGGTGGCGGACGTACCGCCCGTCTGCGTGGTGCCCCCTGTTGTGGTGGTGCCGGTCGGACAACCGCCGACCGCGAGGATCACGAGCCCGACCAGTGCGGAACGCCCGCACGCGACCGCAGAAACGCGCATGACTGGCACCTCATGTGCGGCGGCTCCCCGGCGGGTGAAATGGGACGACCGTACCTCCATCCGGTACGACGTTCGTCTTGGTCCGAGAGCCAAGCCGCGCGGCGCAGTCTACGACCGCCGCGCAGCGTGGACAAGCCGGCCCAGCGGCGTTTGGTACCGGCTCAGAATTTCGCCCCAGCGTAATTCGGCGCCAGGTCCTCCTGTATGGTCGCCTGGTCGCGCCATTCCACCTGTAGGTCGCGATTCAAGACGTTCATCCCGCCCTTGTGCGGGCCGATGAGGTTCCGGCCTTCCCAGGTCAACAAGTCCCGTAGATACGTACCGCGCAGGATCGCGGCCTGCTGGGCGTCGTTGACCACGTTGCCGGTCAGTTCCATGCGGAACTTCTTGAGCATCCGGCCGTCCAGGAAACCGAAATGCTCGCGAAAGTACCAGTAATTCCGCGGGTCAAGCACGATGCCGTAGGGTTGGTTGGCGGCGGCCTCGCGATAGGTGTACTCCGGCTTGTGCCCGCCGCGCGGCCAGCCGGTTTTTGCCGCGGGGCAGACGAACAGCTCCTTCGTCTCGCCGACGTACTTGGGCATCAGCAGATTCGGCAGCGACATCGGCCAGTGCTCGCGGTCGAAGGGGTTGATCTGGTCGTTCGGGCTGTTGGGGTTGCCAAAGCCGGGCCGGCTGGAGCCGTTGGTCATCGGCGATTCGACGTAGGGAATGCGGCCGTTCCATTCGGTCCAATAGGTGTACAGCGCGACGCCGATCTGATAGAGCCGGCCCGCGCAGACGCTTCGCTGGGCCTGGCCCCGCGCCTGGTGCAGGGCGGGCAGCAGGATGGAGATCAGCAGGGCGATGACCGCGACCACCACGAGCAGTTCGATCAAAGTGAAGGCACGCTTGTGCATGGCAGGGCCTCCGGGGTGAATAAACCGCCAAGGCGCCAAGAGCGCAGAGGACACAGAGAAAAGCGTTGGGATCAGAGGGCGGGCGCCTCGGGCATGAGCGGCCTTGACCCTGGAATTGAAGCTCATTGCTCTTCTCTGTGTCTCTGTGTCTCTGTGGTTATCTTCGTTTATGGCTGTCCAGAGAGCGCGTCGATGAACGGGTTGATGTCGTTGAAATCGACGACGCCGTCACGATTCAGGTCGCATACGCACAGGAACGAGCAGGTCGCCGCGGGCGGCAGCGTGGTTTGCCAAGCCGCCTCGCCGCCGCTCAGGGCCGCGACGAAGGGGTTGATGTCCTCGAAATCGACTCCGCCGGAGCAATCGACGTCGCCGGCTTCGTACGGGGCGCAGAAGCCGGTCGCGGCGACGATGACCACGTCATAGCCGACGGTGTCGGTGAAGACCGGATCGAAGCTGTTGTTGATGCCGAACCCGGCGGATTCGAGGTAGACAAAGCGCGTCGCGGTGATTGGCAGGCGCGGGATTACCTGGGCGTCGAGATACGCGCCGAGGTCACCGGCGTGGTCGGCGAGCGCGAGCCCGCCGTTGCCCGCGGCGGTGTAGATGTCGCCGCCGGCACCGTTGTGAATCGACGCCGAGCCGCCGGCCAGGCCGTTGGCCGTGACGTAGGTTTGGCCAATGTGGGCCAGGTCCACGGCGGGCCACAGGGTTGTGCCGAGGCCTTCGCCGGTGAGGGCGGGGAACAGGCCGGTGCCGGCGTCACGCTGTACCAGCCAGCCGCGGAAGCTGCCGAGGAACTGCATCGTGCCGAGTGCTTCCGGTGAGCTGGTGTACGGGTCAATGGAATCTTCCCACAGCTCATAGCCGAGGTCGGTCACGCGATGGACGCCGGCCAGCGTGCCGCTGTTGCCGGTGTAGGCCGCCAGCGTGCCGGTGCGGGTGTCGATGCTCGGGTTGATCGGACCGGACTTGCCGCCGTCGGCTTGGGTGCCGGCGATGGTGACGAGGATTGTCGCGAGGTCGGGCCCCATGTTCGGCGCGCCTTCGTTGCAGCCGGTCACGTCGCAGTCGGCCAGCCCGATGGTCTGACCGGCGAAGTTCGGCGTCAGGGCGATGAAACTGTCGGTGTCTGGTATTTCGACTGGCGTCGCGGGCGGCACGGGGATCAAGCTGCGGCCGCCGTTGTTGAGATCGCCATCCAGGTCCAGCAGCGTGCCGCCCAGAAACTCGATGCCCATGAACGGAATCCCGCCGGCGTATGGCACCGTGCCGCGGCGGAAGAACATCGACAGCGAACCGAGGTGATTCGGCTCATACATCGGGTACGTCCCCGGCGAACCCTGGTAGTTGACGGTGGGGCCGACCGGGCTGGTGCCCGCGAGGCGGTCGGCGTCGTAGATCGTGCCGGGGACGCCGCCGGGGCCGAACAACATGCGGCCGGGGCCGGGGTACTTGCGGGCGTCGGCGCCGGTCACGAGGTAGTACCGCTCAGCTTGAGCGGCAGCAGTGCAGAACGCGAAGATGGAAACGAGTAAGGCGAAACGAGTGCGCATCGAGTGATCTCCAGGTCAAACGCGGGCGCGTGACGCGCCGCGGGGGTTGAGAGCTTCGCGCGCCGCCGGCGCGGCAGCGCCACGGCGGAGCGGGTTGACCGCGCGGACCATCCGCGCGGGGTTCACATTGAGTGGGGATTCAGCGGTGAGGTGGATTCAGCGCGGCGGGGCGCGATTGAGCGGGCAGGGGCAGACCGCGAGCCGCCGGCGGCGCGGCAGATCCAGCCGGACCACGCGCTCGAGAAGCTGGCTCAGCAGGACATGCATACGCCGTCGCACGGCGCGGATGCGCGGCGCGGCGAGGCTCGCCCGTGTGCGCCGCAGGAGCGCTGGCCAGCCGGTCGCGAGGATGCAGGCCACGACAGCCGGGTAAGCGGCGAAGCGGGCGTCCGACTCGGGCCCGCACATCCGCCGGACGACATCGCCGTGCAACAGCACGACGATGCAGGTGACGAGCAGGTACGCGCGGCGCTGCCGCGGCAGGCGCAGCCACGCCACGTCGGCGAGCTTGAGGCCGAAAAGAACGAGGCTGACCGTCAGGATGAGGAACTGCACCGGCTGGGCGGCGCCGGGCGTCACCCACGCCACACAGGAAGCCAGCCACGCCGGCGTGTGCAGCGCGAACATCAACCCCCAGAACGCCCGCCAGCACAAGTGATGCACTTGCTGCCCGACGGTCCGGCTCGGCGGAGACACGTGTCGCGCGCCGCCCCCCACCCGATCGCAGGACGGTGCTGCACATTGAGCGGACATCGTGCCCCTATTATCGATGAAGCCGCCGCTGATGCAAGGGGTAAATCGATCCCGTTGGGGAGATTGCGCAGGTTGAAAGCCCGCAATCAGGGCCTGTAATCACGACGGGATGGCTCTGGATTGCGCGCTTCGTCGTCCCGCAGCATGCGGAGGGTGGGCAACAAGTCCGTCGAGCGCAGCGCCGGCGGCAGTTCGCCGAGCATGGTCATCGCGAACGTCGTCGAGTTCCGGCGGTTGAGCGACCCGTGCGTGCTCGTGACGCGGCCGAGCAGCGCGTGGAAGAACCGCGCGCCGTGGCACGCCCCGTCGCGCAGGTTCGCGATCACATCCGGCGGATGCTCGACGCAGCCGTGAAACGCACCCCAGAGGCGGCCGAGCGGATCGGGGTAGTCGTGCGCGACCGTCGCGTCGAACAAGGCAACGTCGTCGATGACGTCGACGTCCGGCAACTCGGCGATTATCGGTCCGATGTGCAGCGGGTCACCGCCGCGCGGCTCGTAGACGTAGCCCCCCTCGCGGCGTGTCAGCCAGGCGGCCCCGACACGGTCAAGCACCACGACGCCGTCGTCCTCGCGATAGCACGTGAATTCAACATCCGGGTGTTGGAGCAGACACGCGGCGACGCCCGCGGGGTCGGGGGTATGCAACTCGGCGTAGGTCACGAGGCCGTACGCGACGACGACTACGTCCTGCGGGCCGTGGAGCGACCGCGCCGGGCGATAGCCCGCCGCGCGGAGCACGTCGTCGAAGGAGACCAGGCGGTTCTCGACGAGGTTGTGTCCGTGGTCGGCAAGCAACGTGATTTTCACACGGCCCCGGCGCTCGTAAACCAGCCACTCGCACAGCGCGTCAATCTGTTGCAGGTAGCGCTCGATGCCGGCCCGGCCGTGGCGCGTGCCCAGCCCCGCGCTGCCGACGCTGTAGACACAGACGGTGTCCGCAGCGGTCACGGTTCGAAATCTCTCGCGGAAGCGATGCAACTCGTGGTTGAACACGGTCTGCGGGTCGAGGTAGACCAGCGTGTCCCACCACAGCGCGCAGCGATACGCCATTGCGCCGAGCCACGGCGAATTTCGGCCGCTGAGGTACACGGCGTTCCCGTCGCTGAAACGGTTCGCGGTCCGATCGAAGTACAGGGCCTGGTACGCGAGACACCGCCCGCCGCCGAATACGTCGGTCAACGCGAGGTCGGTCATCGCCGGGTAGCCGCAGATGACGCGGCTGGGCGGATGGAACAGCCGGAAGTGCCCCGCGGTCCAAAGCTGTTGCACGACTTCAAACGGCACGCCGTCGAGGGCGATGATGAAGTGTGGGCACTCGGGCGCGCTGCTTTCGTCGAGCGCGACGGTCTCCGCCGGCGTCCGGCCGCGGGCCGCGAATTCGATCCCCTCTACGCGGCCGGTGGCGTTCAAAGCCTGCCAGTAATCCGCCGCCCCGTCGCCGTTCATATCGAACGCCCGGCGCATTTCGTCATGCGTCTGCACGGGCGTCGGAAACCGCGGGGGCGCGGCACAGCCCGCCAGGAACAGCAGCCAGACCGCTGCGCATGCCCCGCACTGGCGTGCGGGGTTCGGATACGCCCGTCTACTCACGCCGCGCAAACCGCACCGCCTGCTTCAACCAGGTGACGACTTCCGGCGGCGACGTGGTGACCTGCTCGAAGTCGAAGCGCGGCACGCCGGCACCGGCCGCGTCGCGAACCACCCGCACCAACCCGTCGGCCGCCTCAAAACCGGGTCGCCACACGGGCAGCCACCAGGCCTCGTGGCAGTCGCGCGCGAGCTGCGTCATGTACGCCGCCTGCTCATCGTCGATGGCGGACTCGAAACGCCATTGGACGAGTTGCCGGACCCGAGACCGGTCCTCCCCCGGCTCGACCAGATCGGGTCGCAAGACGAGTTCGAGCCGGCGGCGCGGATCGGATTCGGCCAGCCGGCAGAGCCAGGCGGCGAAATCGTCCGATTCCGCGGCGTTGTAAGCGTCCCATTCCTCGGGCGGCAACTCGTCGTCGGCCAACTCGGCCGGAGCCACGGCCATGCGGAGCGTGCGGACGCGCAGGCTGCGCGCCACCGCCTCTGCGTCGAGGTCGTCGCGTTCCGCGATCTGCCGGCACGCCGGGCAGAAGCAGATGCCCAGTCCGCTGAGGCCCAGGCGCAGGTAGCCCGCGATCATCGCCAGCCCGTCCAGGTTGCGGTGGGCGGGCGCCATCACGAACTGCACGCCGACCGGTTCGTACCGCTGGAGGTCTTCCAGCGCGGCGCGAAGCAGCTCGCGCGCCGCGGGCTGGCTCCAGCACAGGCCCAGCGAGGGCACGGCCTGTCCCCAGGCATTCCGCTGCGCCAGGTGCGGTCCGTCGGCCACGAGGCCGGTGAAGTTCGGCAGGTCAAGCTGCACCACCAGTTCCAGGCCGAGCCGCAGAAGCTGCTCCCGCAGACGCGCGAGCAGATCGTGCTGCGCGAACCAACGCGCCTTCACCGGACGGACGCCCGCGGCGGCGTACAGCTTCGCCGTCGGCGGAAAATGCCAGCCGCCCTCCGTGTGAAAGTACGGCTCGTCACAATCGACGCCGAAGCGGAACTGCTCCAGCGCGCCGGTGACGGCCGGAACGACGACGTGTCCAATCCCGACCTCGCCTGCGACCCGGTCCAGAAAGTCGGGGCCGTCGGCGGCGTAGTGCCAAAGCGGGTAAACGATCCCGAATTCGCTGCCCATCGTACCGGCTCCCTGTGACGCACGGCGAGAGTAGCCGATCCCGCAGCATTCGGCTAGCATCGGGGTCGATGTGGAGCACAGACTGTAAGTGTTTGACGTGGCGCCGGTGCGGTGGTGTGTCGGCGCGGCTCGGTACCCCGAAGGGGTGCAGGGCTGTAGCCACGGGC
>CAYMXT010000143.1:0-10775 GCA_964394415.1 uncultured Planctomycetales bacterium | reverse complement strand
GCCCGTCGCGCGCTGATACGGAGTCAGCGTCAGCGACGCATCGGACATCAGCTCCGGCGGACAGCGGTCGTTGGCCACCCACAGATCGTAGAGCTGCTGACCGGCGCCGCCCGGATTACCGTTGTCACGCAGGAACTCCACGAACTCCTTGCTGAGCGACTGGTAGTAGAGCGCGACTTCCACACTCCGCGCCGCCGGTGGAGCCTCGTAGCGGACCGCGTCCCAGTTCTGGCCGTCTGCGTACGTCGCCCCGACCGGCTTCCCGCCGAAGGCGTCGTACGCCGCGTTCGTGAATCCCCGCGGCGGAATGCGGTTGTCCTTGAGAACCTTGTTGTTCAGCACAAAGTGGAACTCGGTGTTCGCGGGCAGCCCGACCACCGGGGCGATGTCCTCCCCGATCACCGGCAGCGTCTCGTACACCTGCAGCGCCGGGTCGTCGTGCAGCTCGCCCGTCTCCGAGTCGTACACGCCGGATTCGCCGATCAGCGCGTCGCTCGCGTCATAGAAGCGCACGTTGACCCAGATGCGGCGGCCTTCCGGATAGCCGGTCGGCAGCTTGTGCCCGCTGTGATTGGTGACGATCACATCCACATACTTTCCGTGCTGCTCCAGCTCGACCGTCGCCGCGAGTTGCAGGAGCTGCCGGGCGCGGGCGATGCCGTCATTCAGAGCCGCGACGTCCACCGAGGGGTCGATCTGCGGCAGGATGCTCATCATCCACGTGCTGCCGCCGGTGAGGTCATGCAGCGGCAGGTCATTGCGCACGGGCGCCGCCGGGTCGTTGCAGCCCTTGCCGGTGACGGCCCGCATGTGGCAGTCCTGGCAGGAAGCGACATAGTCGCGGTTGCCGCCGAATTGCGGCGCGTAAACGCCTCCGGGGGTGTTGTACTCGCTGTTGAGCCACTCGCTGTAAGTGCGCTCGACGACCCCGATTTCGTGCGCGCCGAACTCGCTGGAGGCCTGGTCGAACGCGTTGGGGGAATAGCTGCCGTCCGGGTTGCGCACGAAGACCGGATTGCTGACGTCGTGGCACGTGCCGCAGACCGCCGCCTCGCGATGGAACGGCGACACCAGCACGCCATGCGGCGCGACGGTGTCCGAAAACGGACCGCGGCGGCGCGTCGCGCTGGGATCGACGACGAATTGCCCGAGGGCAAAGTCCTCTGGCACGTCTGCCAAGGCCGCCAGTATGGCCTGGTCCTCCGGCGGATTGACCCCGGCCTCGTAGAAGGGGTCGACCAGGCGGTGGCAAAGGTCGCAACTCACGCCCATCAAGTCGGTTGAGAGCATCGCGGAGCCGTCGGTCGGCGTGGAGCGCCCGCCGAGCCAGCCGGCGCTGTCATGGCAGCGCAGGCACAAGTCGCCGGACTCGGGCGCATCCGCATTCGCGACCTCGAGCGCGGCGAGCATGATCGGGTCGATCGAGGCGTGCGCCATCGGGCTGCCCGCCCAAGTGTGTTGCGGCTCCACCGCTGCATCGTATCCGCCATGACATGCCGCACAGACGCTCGGCTGATTCAGCGGACTGACGTCGAGCGGTTGCGACCCGGGCATGTCGAAGTCGCGCAGCGTGGTCGGCACACGGCCGGTCGCCGACGAGTAGATCGAAAACGCGCCGCTGTCATCGCTGCCGGAGTTATTGCTCGGATCGACCGCAACGACGCGAATGCGCGCGTCGGCGCTCGGGCGGTTCTGCACAAACCAGTTCAGCCAGCCCGAGTTGGCGATTCCCAAGGCAAGCGGCGCGTAGTTCGCTCCGCCGTCGAACGAAACCAGCACGTCGACTGAGACCACGACGCCGCTGTTGTCCGTCGCGGTCCACTGGAGGCTCTGCGCGCTGGAGCTGGCGAGCGATTCTCCTCCGGCGGGATAGATCACCTGGACGGTCGGAGGCGTCACGTCGCCGGCCAGCGCCGGCGTCAAATGATCCTGAATCTCCGGCAGCGCCATGTTGGTCACCTGTCCCACGTTCGCCGCGGAAAGCCCGGGAAACGTAGGCGTGTTGCCGTAGGTGCTGGTGTCAGTCACCTCGACGAGGGCCGTGAACCCATCCCCCTCGGCATCGAGGTTCTGGACGGAACGAACCGCCTGCCGCCGGCCGTTGGGGTTGTTCGGGTAGTTGGGCAGGGCCGCCTCGACGGTCGCGCCGTAGGGGTTGCGCGTGCCGCCGCCGTTGAAATCGTAGTGACAGACGCCGCAATGCTCGGTCTGGTCCTGGCGCAGATCGAGGATCGTCCCGACCGCGTCGGGGTACTCGGAAAAGAACGCGTCGCGAATGGGCGGACGGGCGGACGCAGTCAGGGGGAGCAGCAGCAGCGGCAGAACGCTCACGCGGAATCGAATCGAGCGGATCGACATGGGCATGCCTCCTCGCGTCGCAGGTGGGCTGCCGCGTACCGCGTTCGTGGTCATCGGCGGTTGGCCTGCGGACGCCTCCCGAACCGGGCAGAATCAGAGGACCAAAGGGGCCAAAGGCGCACACGTGCCCCGCCGACGTCCGGCAAATCCCGTACCGCGCAAGAATCGTCCCGCCAATCAGAGAATCGCGCCCCACGAGCCGCAGCCGGCAACTTCGAGCAAACCGAACCAGGGCGGCCCTGATTCAAGTGTGAAAAGTCGCGCGGCATGCTGCGCGGTTTGGAGCACGCAATTGAACGGCGGGCGCTACGGCCCGCCGGGCATGGCGGACAGAGGCCTGGCTTCCGGTCGAGCGGGGCTCGTTTGGCGCCCCGGCTGCGTGCCTGGACCGCTCCGAGCTCGGAACATCGGTCGCGAGCTCATTCCCGCCGACGTACTCTCAAGTCATGCACCTCCGATGCAACGCAGTCTCCCTCCCGCGCGGGTCGATGATGAGGATGAAGCGCGCAGTCGGTCGCCAGCGCGCGTCGGCTCGATCCCGCGCCGGTAGGACGGCGGCAACCCGCGACGTCTTCGGAGATCCAGCATGCTGGCCAATCTTACGGTTGGAAAGCGCATCGCCCTGGGGTTCGGAATCGCCCTTACACTCATGGCGGGGCTCGGCGCCGTCGGCTATTGGGGCACGCAATCGCTCTAGTCGCCCTTCCAGCAGGCCAACTCAGTCCAGAGACTGGTGACGACCATGGCCGGAGGCGTTCGACGGGACCGATCACCTGGCAGAGTTCTGAACCACCGGCTCCCGACGGCGCCGCACGGCCCCGCAGATGGCGCCGCCGGCCCGCACGGTGAGCACACGACCGCAAGACACGGAGGCATGAGCCGCCTGGCCCACAGACGGGTCTGCTTTCTCGCCGCCCGATGCACTCGCATCACGCGCAGTCGCGTGTAGGTCAACCTGGGCACATCATCGTCAGCGATCAGCTTGCACGCACCGACGCTCGCGGGCAAACGCCTTGCGACTGCGTCCCATTCGCACTTACGATCCAGACGGACCGCCGGGGGCTCGGGCGGACCGGGGCGCGCTCGCGTCGACGTGGCCCGGACCCGACCACCGTGCTCGCCACGATAGCAGACCGTTCATCACGCGTGATTTGAGGCACGCCGTGGACGAGACGACCCGCATCGCCGAACACTGCCATCCGGCGTGCTTCGCCTGTCGCAGCGAGCAGGCCGGGGGCCTGGGCCTGAGATTCGTCGCCGACGGCCGCGGCGGAGTCGTCGCCGAATTCCCCTGCCGACCGAACTACCAGGGTTACCCCGACCGTCTGCACGGCGGCATCATCTCGATGCTGCTCGACGCGGCGATGACGCACTGCCTTTTCGCGAACCACGTTCGCGGCTACACGGTGCGCCTGGCGCTGCGCTTTCACCGGCCAGTGAATATCGGCGAATCGGCGACCATCTACGCGTCGCTGACTCAAAGCCGCCCGCCGCTGTACTATCTCACCGGCGAAGTGTGGCAGTCGACGGCGCGCTGTGCCTCGGCGAAGGCCACCTTCATCGGCGAGGGCTACGATGGACCCGGACGCGACCAGGCCGGACCGGCGGCATCCGATTGATTCACCACGCACGGGCAGACAGATCATGTCGAACCAGGCGGCCCAGGATTTCTACCCCGAAGACGTCGCTCATTGCTACGGCTGCGGTCGGCTCAATCCGCACGGCCTGCACATTCGCAGCTTCTGGGAAGGCGAGCAGACCGTCGCGCGGCTCACGCCCCGCCCCGAGCACACGGCTATTCCCGGATACGTCTACGGCGGGCTGATCGCGTCGCTGATCGACTGCCACGGGACGGGCTCGGGCGCGCTGGCCGGCTGTCGCGCCGCGGGGCGCGAACTCGGCTCCGACCCGCCGATGCGCTTCGTCACCGCCTCGCTCAAGGTTGATTACCTGCGGCCGACACCGATGGGAGTCGAGCTGGAAGCACGGGGCAGGATCGTGGAGGTCAAGCCACGAAAAGTGGTCACCGCGATCGAAGTGCGCGCCGATGGCGAGCTCGTGGCGCGCGGCGAGGTCGTTGCGGTGCTCATGCCTGAGAGCATGCAGGCACGCGGCCAGGTGGTCCCTTAAGATGAGCTCGATTGTCCTCATTGCCGTATTCGTAACCCTGCTGGCATACCCGACAGCTCAGCCCGGCCCGGATGGCCAATCCCGCCCCGAGGCGCTGACCCAGCTCGCGACAAAACGGATCGAGCTCCGGACGGGAGAAGTGCGGTTCTCGCGTTGGAATTCGGCGTCGGGCAGAACCAACTACTACACCGCCAGGTTTACGCCGACCGAGGACGCCCTGTTCTATCACGGCGACAGGGAAGGCGTGGTCTTTCGGACCGAGGACGGTCAGCCGTCCAATGCCCGCGGCTCAGATGAGCATCGCACGCTCGTCACGGTGAATCAGGCCTGGCAGCACACCGCCGGCTCGCCGGGCGCTCAACTCATGGACCTGCCGTCCGGCGGCGGGCGGATCTGGCGAATGCGATCGCTCGGGCTCTCCTCGAAGCTCTCGATGGTCGACGTGCACGAGACCCTGTTTCGCGATGAGTCGGCCCAGCCCGCGCCGCTTGACGACTCGGAGGCCCGCGCTCGCGAATGGAACGTGTCGATATTCGTGCTCCGCCCGGAGCGCGATCTCTCGGATTGGGAGATCTTCACGCGCTGCATTATTGAGTGCTACAAGCTCAACGAAGCACAGCAGCGACAGGCCTGGTCGATCTGCGGAGAGTGTTCCGAGCGCGCCCGCGCCTATTTCGCCTCTACGATCGACAAGATCGACGCCTGGAATCACGAGTCCGACGAATTACGCAAGAACCCCAAGCGTGACCCCCAGGCGGTTCGACGGCTGGAGCGCGAAAGGCAGGAACTGTGGCTGCCGATTGACCGCATCCTCGCCTATCAGTTGCGCCCGCGGCTGGAACGCCTGCCCACTCGCGCCCAGCGCCGCACTGCGGAGCGCGAGAGCCCCGGCGACAACCCAAACGCCTGCCCGACTCTCAACGCGGTCGGCCATAGCGCAACAGCGCAGGCCGCGCGACTGCGGTGGTGCTCATTCCGGCGGCACGTTGACTCGCCGGGCCGCTCTACGACACGCACGACCCGCCGAACATCACCAGCAACCGGCTCAGATCATCCAGATCGATGTCGCCGTCGCCGTCGAGGTCGCCATCCGCCGACCCCGCCCCGCTCGTCATTCCGAAGTGCACCAGCAGGATCGAGAGGTCGTCGAGGTCAATCGCGCCGTCGCCGGTGAGGTCTTCAGGGCATGCGGTCACTTCATCGGCGCCGATGTCGACGATCACGCTGCCGTTGGCATCGCCGTCGAGCAGGCGCGGCTGGCCGTCGATGTCCGTCTCGCCCGGATCGGGGACGAACGCCGGGTCTCCGTGGTCGATGCAAGGCGAGCCGCGCGCGAGGTGGTAGTCGCCGTTGACTGCATCCACGAACAGCGGGTCCTGATTGATGTTGCCGCTGCCGCTCCAGCCGCCCTGCACGTCGCTGTAGCTGATGCTGACGGCGGAGCTGGTGCCGCTGTACAGGAAGACCTGCGGCGCGGAAAGGGTCGCTGTGTTCCCCCAGATGATCGTGTCACGGATCAGCGGCGCCTGGTCCGGGTAGTTCAACACGTACACGCCCCCGCCGCGCGGCGACTGGTTGTCGGCAATGACGTTTCCTGTGACGACGGCGCGGTCATAGCGGCAGTAGAGCCCGCCGCCGCCCGCGGCGTCGCCGGCCGCGGTGCACACGTTGTCGCAGATGACGTTGTTGCGGATCGTGGCGTAGGTGCCATAGTAGATATAGGAAGTCCAGGAGTTGATTCCGCCGCCGCCCCACCCGCCGGCCGTGTTGCCGACGATCACGTTGTTCTCAATCAACGCCTCGTTGCGCGCCCCCGCGTACAGCCCGCCGCCGGCGTACGAGCCGGTGTTGTCGACGATCGTGTTGCCGCGCACGACCGGCTGGCCATAGTCCAGGCAGCATACGCCTCCGCCGCTGTCCGACGTGTTGGCGTGAATGTAGTTGTCGAGCACCTGCGCGTCGGAATACTCGACCGAGAGGCCCCCGCCGCAGCCGTTGGCGTTCGCATTACGGGTGTAGTTGTTCCGCAGCTCGCAGTTGCGGATCGTCGGCGAGCAGTTGCCGACGTAGATCGCCCCACCGCGCACTTCCATCCAGTCGGAGCTGTTCTTCCACGTGTACTCGACGATGCAATGGGCTAGCTCGCTGCTGTCAGTCGCGAATTCGAGCCGCAGCCCGCGCCAGCCGGCAACCGTGTCCGCCGCCGTCATCAGGATCGGCTGCGCGTCGTCGCCGATTGCGAGCAAGGTGCCGTTGACGAGTATGCCGTAATGCCCAAGGGCACGCACCGTCACGCCCGGCTCGATCGTCAACGTCTGTTCAGTTGCCACGATGACATTGCCGACGAGTTCGTACGGGCTGCCCGCCAGCGACCAGGTGCCAGACTGGTTGCCGGAGACGAGCGTGGCGGAGGCGGGAACAACGGCACAGACGCCGATCGCCAGCCACGCTGCCCGGAGCCGCGATCGCGCCCAGTCGATGCCGAAATGCGCAGCGTTCATGCGGGTCAAGACCGACATGATCTCTCGCTCCTTGCCGTCCGAATAGCCGCCTCTACGGACAGCTCGTCCCAAATACCACCAGCAGCCCGCTCAGGTCGTCCAGATCGACATCGCCGTCGCCGTCGAGGTCGCCATCCGACGACCCCGCCCCGCTCGTCATCCCGAAATGCACCAGCAGGATCGACAAATCGTCGAGGTCGATTTCGCCGTCGCCGGTGAGATCAGCCGGACACTCGCCCCCGCCCAGGTCGGCAAGGTCGACCAGCAGGTACTCGCTGGCATCGAGATTGCCGTTGTTGTTCAGCGACGCGGGCACCTGCTGCTGCCATTGCAGCGTGCCGCCGTCCTGCGTCTGGTAGACGCCGACGGCCAGGTAGATCTGTGCGGGCAGCGCGCCGAACTCGCCCGCCAGATCAAGCGTGCCCTCCAGCACGCCGCCGTCGACGCCCGTCATGGCCTGCGTCGCGCCGCCGGCGTCGAACCAGGACTCGTAGTCGTTGTTGTTCTCATCCGCCAAGTACGCCGACCAGTCGGCGATCTGCCCGGCTTTCGCCCAGTTCGCGGCCCGCAGCGGCCCCGGCGTCAGCGCAACGTAGATGAAGTGATCGTTGCCCTCGCCGGCGTCGTTTGTCGCGACGTAGAGCACATCACCATCCAGCCCGGCCCACAGGGCCATTCCGCCGTTCGACGCCAGCTCCAGCGCCGGTGCGTCGAGCAGACCGTCCATCTGCCAGCCCGGCTGCGTGCCGCCGGTCACGGCGAAGTGCCAGTCGGCTCCGTTGTTGTTGTCCCAGGTTCCGCCCCCGTTGTTGAACACCACGTCGAGCTGCGTCGCGTTGGCGAACACGTTGAGCGACACCTCCCAGCGCGACTGGCCGGCGTCCCAGCTCATCGGCGGATCGGGATTCAGCACCGTCGCCCAGTTGTTGAAACCCACGTGCGCGAAGACGTTGGAGGCGTTCTGAAGCGGGCGGCCGGCCGGGTCGTACGCAATCAGCACCGTTTCGCCGGCGACGGGCGGATCGGGCTCAACTACCACCGTGTCGCCCCCGCCGCCCGCCGGCGTCCCGACGTACACATGCTGAATGTCCGTCTTGGTCATGTTGCCGGCGGCGTCAAGCGCCTCGACGTAATAGTCGATCAGCACATCCTGCTGTCCGGTGATCATCGCCGCATAGCGCTGCGCGCGATAGGTCGCGTTCAGCACGCCCGAAGGCGGGTTCGGCAGGCTCGACCCCGTCATCGCGACGCTGTTCCACGGCCCGACCTCCGCGCCGCCCGCATACGTCTCGTTCTGAATCGAGGCCAGCGGATTCGCGCCGTCGAGATCGACGCGCCACTTCAGCATCACGCTCGCGAGCCCGCTCACGTCATACGCAAACGTCCAGACGGTGAAATCGCTCGGCTCGGGCGTCGAGCCCCACTCGTACCCGCCGGGGTTGTACGGATCTCGCTGCGGAATGAGGACGGTCGGCGGCGTGCTGTCGGGCTGGCCGGTGATGACGGCGTTGGCAAACGTCACGGCCTGGTTGGCCGCGCGCGTGACGTTGCTGTCCCAGATTTCGGTGCCGTCCCAATACCAGTAGTCGCTGGCCTGCCCGCACAAGAGCCAATGCCAGGCCTTCTCGGTGTTGCTGCCCGTGCCGGCCAGCACGCTGGCCATGGATCCCGCCGGCGCGATCGCCTCGGCCATGAACACGCGGTTCTTCGCGGCGGTCAGCACGGCCCAACTGTTCTGATCCGGGCTCCAGCCGCTGCCGTTCACGCCGCCGAGCCACTTCTTGAACTCCGGGTCGCCGTTGTCGGCGCCGGCCCACGCGCCGTTCTCGACGTGAATGACGTCGGCGGCATCGACCGGAAACCGCTCCAGGTAGTCCGCGACCGTGCTCACGTCGTAGTCGGCATCGCTGCTGACCCAGTTCACCATGCTCTGGAAATTGTTGTGGTAGTACGAGTCGCTGCCGCCGCCGTAATTGTCGCCGTCGTGGTGCAGCAGCACGAGCATGGGATGGGCCGCGTCGGTGTTGTACTGAATGTACTGGTCCATCACCTGGTCATAGAGGAACGCGCCGTATCCGCCGCGGCCGTCCTCGTTGCCCTCGTAGCGCGCCGCCGGCACGACGACCAGGGTTGTCACCGCGCCGGTCTGCGGGTTGATGTATTGCGCGCAGTGCGGCTGGTAGCCGAATGGCGCGCTGACGCGGCTGGGCGCCCAGAGGTTGTTGAGCTGCACCCACGCGCCGCCGCCAGCCGCCGGGTCGGGGTTGATCTGGTCGGCGGCGTTCGGCGCGAAGAGCCCGGAGGCGTTCGTTTGCGGGTAGTTGACGCAGGCGCGGTCGAAGTGAATGTTGTCGACGATGACCCACTCGATTCCCTCGGCGGCCAGCCAGGGGATCATGCGCGTGGAGAAGGCCGTCTCGGCCGGGAACATGCCCTGCGAGTACGTCGCGCCGCCCGCCCACGTCTGCGCGTAGATGTGCTTGTGCAGACGAATCTGCATGCGCGCGTCGGCTTCGTCCAGCAGCGGCATCAGCGGGTGGTGATAGCCGAAGGCGACGTTTTCGAGCCGGCGGTTGCCCAGCGAGGTGAGCCAACTCATGCTCTGGTCGTAGCCCGAGTCCCAGTTGTTCCACATCCCGCCGTTGACGCCCGCGGCCCGCAGCGCGTTGAGGTTTTCGATCAGCGAACCGGTGAAGCTGACCTGCGCGCCGAGGTGCGGCAGGGCCAGCCCGGCCTGAATCGCGTCGCGCGGCCAGGTCGTGTACGGCCCAAAACGCTGGTTGTGAATGTCGACCACGCTGTACGAAAACCGCCCGGCGGCATCGGTCTGCACCGGCGTCTCGTACGGGTAGTAGACCGGCTGGTGCATGTGCCACAGAAAGCTGACGTGAATCGGCTCATGGGCAAACGCGGCGGCGACGAGCGGCAACCCAGTCACCGCCGCAACGGCAAAGAACGACCTGGCGAATCTCACGTCCGCTCCTCCCTCGCTCCGGAGCGTTCATCATAGCAAATCGGCCGGCGGCATGCTCCGCGTAGGGTGTGTCGGATGGCAAGTGTCGGGTGGCGTGCATTGGGCGGCGTACATTGGGTGGCATGCGCTCGCGGATTGCCGCGTGAGCATGTTCGCTCGGCGATGCGCGAGAGCACGCAACCCGACTCGTGCCGAACTGAGCGGGCTACGCCCTCAATTCCGCCCCGCCGGCAGGCCGACCTTCTGCCCCAGCACCGCCCGGCGCACCCACTCGCCCTGCTCGTAGCTGAACCGCCGCAACGCCACGCGCTGCTGGTTGCACGGGCCGTTGCCGCGGATGACGGCGTAGAACTCGTCCCAGTCGGGCTGGCCGAAGTCCCAGCGCTTGGCGCGCTCGTCGTAGCACAGCTTCTCGTCCAGCACCCAGATGGGAGCGCCGTCGGGGTTGCGCACGACGCGGCCGGCGTCCGCCGCGCCGCCCGGCACCCCCGCGCGCTTGTACGTCTTGACCACCAGCCCCAGGTCGCGGGCCGCGGGCGCGAAGCGGTCGACGTACTTCTGGCGCAGCTCGTCGTTCGTCGCGGTCTTGATGCGCCACTGCATGAACGGCCCGGTCTTGACGCTGTCCTTGTCGGGCGGGCCGAAGAACATCAGGCAGGGGTTCCACCAGCGGTCGAACGCCTCCTGCATCATCTGCTTCTGGCGTTTCGTGCCGCTCATCAGCGTCAGCACCATGTCCTCGCCGTGCTTGAAGTGAAACGCCTCCTCCATGTTGATGCGCTTCATCGTGCGCACGTACGGTCCGTAGCTGC